>JBGSPP010000105.1:0-5528 GCA_041738515.1 Desulfobulbus sp. | reverse complement strand
ACGGCCAGTCAATGGTGCTCGCCGCCACCGGCGAGTTCAGCGGCTGCGTGGACCGGCCGGTCAGCGACATCGACGCCCCGCTGATCGGCACCGCTCTGGGGATGGCCAAAACCCAGCCCCACGGCTTCTACTGCGAGGGCGGTCGCTGCGCCTGGTACTTCAAGAGCCAGACCGGGCCGGAGAATTTTCTCTACTTCGAGATCGCCAAGGTACTGGACGAGAACGATCTCGACCTGCTGGAGCTGTTCTTCACCAACGTCTCGCTCGCCTTTGACAACCTTTTTCTCAACAAGGGCATCGAGGATACCCAGAAGGAGATCATCTTTCACATCGCCGAGACCATGGAGTGCCGCTCGGCCGAGACCGGCAGCCATGTCCGCCGGGTGGCCGAGTACGCCCGCCTGCTGGCCCTGCAGTGCGGACTGTGCGAGGAGGAGGCGGAGATGCTCCGGCTGGCCTCCACCACCCACGACCTCGGCAAGGTCGGCATCCCCGACGCCATCCTCAACAAGCCCGGCCCGCTGACAGCCGAGGAGTACGACACCATCAAGACCCATGTCTACCGCGGCCACGACCTGCTGATGAGCTCGTCCAGCCCGATCATCCAGGCGGCGGCCCGCATCGTCCTGCTGCACCACGAACGCTGGGACGGGCAGGGCTACCCCCAGGGGCTCAAGGGCGAGGAGATCCACATCCACGGGCGGATCATCGGCGTGGCCGACGTCTTCGACGCCCTCTCCAACCGGCGGGTCTACCACGAGGCCTGGACCTGGGAAGAGGTCTTCGACCATTTCCGCCAGGAGCGGGGCAAACACTTCGACCCCAGACTGGTGGACATCCTCCTGGACAACCGGGCGGCCTTCCAGGCCATCTGGGAACGCTACAACGCGGTCGGCCTGGAGTTCACCTGAGCGGCACTGGTTGGGCCGTGGGCACAGGGTGAGGTGCGGCGAGACTGACCGCACCAAGGGGGCGCGTCGGCTTTTGGTTGAACTCCCCCGGCAATTCAGGGTACAAACAGCGGCTGAACCAATTTCGCGGGTGCGTCAGCATCCGCTTCCATGACGAGGAACACAAGCATGACGAAAATAGGCAGAAACCAACCCTGTCCCTGCGGCTCGGGCAAGAAACACAAGCACTGCTGCCTGACCGCCCGGCAGATGGGCAGCGTCGCCAGTCCGGAGAGCCGGATGAAGAGCTCGCTGATGACCGCCATCGACAAGGCGCGGCAGGCAGCGGCGGACCGGAAGGCCTTCTTCCAGGAGCTGGGCGTTTTCCTCCTTTACAGCGACAGCGCCAGCGACGCCTGGCTGCTGGAGATCACCGAGACCGATGCGGTGCAGCTGGCCGGGGGCGGCGAGCCGCTTGCGGTGGAGATCGACGAGAACCCGGAGACCATTGAGATCAACTTCACCCACACCTTTGCCATCCGCGAGCGGCAGCTGTGGCTGACCGCCTACGCCGACAAGGCCGAAACGCGGCTTGAGCGGGCGCCGGTGCAGCAGATCCATGCCGCCATTCGCCGCCTGCGCAAGCGCATCGCCCCGGAACTGCTCGAGCAGATGCACGTGGGCGAAGGGGAACCTGTGAGTTGATGCGGCTTGCGGTTCTTGCAGAAAACGGCTGGCTCCGATGTGTCCCCGTGACCCTGGTCATGGGGGGTATTTTTTTCCTTTCCCACCAGCCCGACAGCAGTTTCTCCATGCCTGACGTCGTCAATATCGACAAGGTGCTGCACTGCCTGGTCTACGCCGCGCTCGGCCTGGCCGCTCTGTTCGCCCTGCCGCCGGATTGGCGGAGGAAGCATCCTGTCAAGGCGGGCATCGCGGTTGTAATCTTCTGTCTGTGCTACGGCGTGACCGACGAGTTCCACCAGTCGTTTATTCCTGGGCGCATTCCGAGTTTCGCTGACTTGGCTGCTGATGGGTTGGGAGGCCTTCTGGCGGTGGTGGGATGGAACGGGCAAGCAAACTGGCAACGGTTGGATATATAAGTAGAAAAGGAGGGGGAATTTAGACACCTTTTTCGGGTTTTGGGAAGAATAATGGCTTGCGGTGCTTTTTTTTTCGATTAGTTTATCAAACAAGTGGTTGATCGTCTTGGTGGTCAATTGCGCAGGCTATTTTTTCTGTTTCGTATCAATTGGTTATCGTCTACGAAACAATTTCTCGTCGATAATTTATCACAAGGCATGTTTCTTGAATGCTTATTAACAAAGTAAAAGAACTTTCAATGCTCGCTTTGTAAAAGGAGGAGATTATGAAAAAATTATTCAAAGTTGTAACTATGAGTGCCGCCATTCTGAGTTTTGGGTTCGGACCTGTTTATGCTATTCCGATTTCAGGAGATGGTGTATTAGGAGATTTCACAGGGACTTTTGATTATAGTTATACTAATTCAAATTCTGCAACTTTGATCATTAGCTTGACCAACACGTCTCCAGCAGCTAATGGCGGATATTTAACAGGATTTGTATTTAATAACCCTGGAGATAAGATAGCAAATGTCTCTGGTTATCTTTTCTCAGACACTGATTTTGTATTATTGGGCCTGGGAGATAGTAGTGTTAGTGCAGCTCCTTATGGCCAGTTTGATGTTGGTGCTGCAACAGGAGGAAGCTTTGAGGGAGGGGGTAGTCCATCACTGGGAATTGCGATCGGTTCAAATGCAACATTTACATTCAATTTTACTGGAATTAATCTTGATACGTTAACAGACATGAGCTTTTTTAATGAGTGGTCAACGGGAACTGGAGCAGGCGGAGGGTATGAGTCATTCGTTGCTCGGTTTAGAGGTTTTAAGGATGGCGGAAGTGACAAGGTCCCTGGTGATCCAGGAAGCCCCGTCCCAGAGCCCACCACCATGCTGCTCTTCGGCGCTGGACTAGCCGGGCTGGCAGCGGTTGGCCGCAGAAGGAAGGATGTATAAGCACTAGCCGTCTTTCCAGCAGCATGGTACAAAAAGCAGGGCCTTTGGGCTCTGCTTTTTTATTTTGCGTTGAGAGTAGCGGTAGATTAGTACCCATTTCCATCTTTCCGGATTTTTTTTCCGGATGCGCGGAAGGCGAATGGCTGGAACATATTGGGAGAGAATTGTTTTCAGCCGGAATGGAACAGGCGATGCTTGACCAGATCGGCCAACCCTGCCCCAGCCCCGCCCGAGGCCACAAACCCTTCCCTCCACCCAGTGAGGCCGGACCCGAACACCCATCAGAGGACGCATGCCCTACTGCGATCTGCATCCCCAACAGCGATTGTACTACGAACAACTGGAGGGTGAGCCGGACCGGCCCTGGATGATCTTTCTCCATGAGGGCCTGGGATCGGTCGGCCAATGGAAGGAGTTTCCCCTCCGGCTCTGCCAGCGCACCGCCTGCCCGGCCATGCTGTACGACCGGCTCGGCTACGGCAAGTCCTCGTCCCTGGCCAGGCCCCGTGACCTCGATTATCTCCACGAGTATGCCCTGGTCGAACTGCCGCGTCTCATCGAGGCCGTGCTGCCCGACCGGGACTACATCCTCATCGGTCACTCGGACGGCGGCTCCATCGCCCTCATCCACGGCGCAGAGCGGCCGCCCCGGCTCAAGGGCATCATCACCGAGGCGGCCCATGTCTTTGTCGAGGCGATCACCCTGGAGGGCATCCGCAGGGCCGAGGAGGCCTTTGCCCAGAGCCGGATGGTCGGCCTGACCCGCTACCACGGCGACAAGACCGAA
The DNA here is from genome assembly GCA_041738515.1 of Desulfobulbus sp. Classification (GTDB taxonomy): domain Bacteria; phylum Desulfobacterota; class Desulfobulbia; order Desulfobulbales; family Desulfobulbaceae; genus Desulfobulbus. The sequence continues at coordinate 1,813 of JBGSPP010000105.1, read as the reverse complement.
CAGGTCTTCCGCGCCTGGTCCGAGACCTGGCTCAGTCCCGCCTTTGCCGCCTGGAACATCGAAGACCTGCTGCCCGTCATCGAGGTTCCGCTGCTGGTCATCCAGGGGCGCGACGACCAGTACGGCACCGCCGCCCAGATGGAGGCCATTGTCTCCAGGTCGGGCGGTTCAGCCACGCCGCTGCTGCTCGAGGACTGCGGCCACACCCCCCATCAGGACATGCCGCCGCTGGCCCTGGACCTGATGTCCTGCTTCGTCAACCGCGTCGCCAGATAAAATTCATTTCTTTATCAAGCGCAGCCAGCATCGGCTGCGCTGCACGGCTTCCTTGCCGAACCTGGTGGGCATGACCGCACTGGACCCCGGCCTTCGCCGGGGAGATGCACCTGCATAGCCAAAGAGAGAAAACCACCCTTTTCCGTCATTCTGGCGCAGGCAGGAATCCAGCGAACCGCACCGGGCGCGGGATCGGCCCCAACCTCAGGATTTCCTGGTCTCGCCGGCCAGCAGCCGGGCCATCTCCTTGGCAAAGTAGGTGAGGATGATGTCGGCCCCGGCCCGGCGGATGGCGATCAGGGTCTCGGCCATCACCCGCTCGCCGTCGATCCAGCCGCGTTCGGCCGCCGCCTTGATCATGGCGTACTCGCCGCTGACCTGATAGGCCGCCACCGGCAGGTCGAACTCGTCGTGCAAGCGGCTGATGATGTCCAGGTAGGCCAGCGCCGGCTTGACCATGAGGATGTCCGCGCCCTCATCCACATCCAGGAGGGCCTCGCGCAGGGCCTCCTTGCTGTTGGCCGGGTCCATCTGGTAGCTGCGGCGGTCACCGAACTGGGGCGCGCATTCGGCCGCGTCCCGGAACGGGCCGTAGAAGGCCGAGGCGTACTTGACCGCATAGCTCATGATCGGCACCATGTGGTAGGAGTTCTCGTCCAGGGCGGTGCGAATCTCGCTCACCCGGCCGTCCATCATGTCCGAGGGCGCTACCATGTCCGCTCCGGCCTCGGCATGGGACAGGGCCGTCTTGGCCAGCAGTTCCAGGGTGGCGTCGTTGTCCACCTCCTGTCCGGCCAAGCAGCCGCAGTGGCCGTGGTCGGTGTACTCGCAGAGGCAGACGTCGGTGACCACGCTCATCTCCGGGGCCCTGTTCTTTAACTCCCGAATGGCCTGCTGAATGATGCCGTTGCGGGCGTAGGCGCCTGAGCCGAGACCGTCTTTTTTCTCTGGCAAACCAAACAGGATCACCGAACGGACGCCCAGCGCCAGGCACTCTTTCGCTTCCCGGGCCAGTTGATCCACCGACAGGCGGAACACGCCCGGCATGGACGGCACCTCCTGGCGAAGGCCCTTGCCGGGCAGGACAAAGAGGGGGTAGATCAGCTGCTCCGATGACAGCCGGGTTTCGCGGATCATGGCGCGGAAGGTTTCTGACTGGCGCATGCGGCGGGGACGGTACTCGGGAAAAACCATAATAAACCTCGGGGTGCAGGTTGGGGGAGAGGCGATGGCGGGCCTGCGCGGGACTACTTGGCGGCGATGCCCAGGGCCTTGACTTTCTTGTGCAGGTGGCTGCGTTCCATGCCGATCTGTTCGGCGGTCTTGGAGATGTTGCCGTCGTTCTCGTTGAGCCGGGCCTGGAGATACTCGGCCTCGAACTGGCGGCGGGCGTCTTTGAAGGAGAGGTGGCGGTAATCCTGACCGGCTGAAGGGGCCGGCAGCGGCTGCAGGGGAGCGTTGCCGAGGAAGAGGGCGACATCGCCGGCCTCGACGCGCTCGCCGGCGGTCATGATCATCAGCCGCTCGACCAGGTTGC
>JBGSPP010000087.1:0-2340 GCA_041738515.1 Desulfobulbus sp. | reverse complement strand
GCCGGTGAAATCCTGGAGGATCACCCGGGCGGGCATGAACGGCACCGCCTCGGGGCAGACCGCCCCGGGCTGCCAGCTGGCGAGATTGTCGATGTCGGCGCTGCTGGCAAGCCCCTGCCGGGCATGGCGGAGCAGGTTTTCCAACAGGATGCGCAGCGAGTAGGGCAAGCGCTCAATGGGGCCGTAGCCTAGGGATTCCAGCGCCCTGACCGAGAAAACGGTGTAGTGCTTGCCGCAGGCCTGGAGGCTGGCGCGGGGATCGAAACGGGTGAAGTCGGGCGTGGTCGCCATATCGGTCTCCTTACAAAGAGGAAAGGCAGCATGAGAATGACTCTCCATACACCATTATGCTGGAATCGCAAGGGGCAAGGGGTTTTTTTGCCTTCCGCTCACCCCGTTCTTTTTCGTGCCCTGGCCGTGCACCGCCTTGCTGTTTTGTCTCGATCGTCCTATAGTAGTGCGCTCCTGCACGCGCCAACCCAAGCGCCCTAACCCCTGAGAATGTGCCATGACCAAGACCTACGCGGAAATTAACGACAAAATTGCATCCGGCAAGGCAGTGGTGCTCACCGCTGAAGAGGTGATCGATTTCGTGGATAAACGCGGCCTGGAGGCCGCGGCCAGGGAGGTGGATGTGGTCACCACCGCCACCTTCGGGCCGATGTGCTCCTCGGGCTGTTTTCTCAACTTCGGCCACAGCACGCCCAAGATGCGCATCTCCGAGGCCTGGATTAATGATGTCGCCGCCTACTGCGGCATCGCCGCGGTTGATGTGTATGTCGGCGCGACCCAGTTGCGCCACAACGATCCGGCCAACATGTACCACCCGGGCGAGTTCCGCTACGGTGGCGGTCATGTGATCGAGGATCTGGTGGCCGGCAAGAAACTGCAGCTGTTTGGCCTGAGCTACGGCACCGACGACTATCCCCGCCGCGAGATCCGCACCCTGTTCGACATCAACGATCTCAACCAGGCGATCATGGTCAACCCGCGCAATTGCTACCAGAACTACAACGTCGCGGTCAACTGCTCGGACAAGCGCATCTACACCTATCTGGGCATCCTCCGGGCGAAGATGCGCAACATGACCTACTGCTCGGCCGGCCAGCTGTCGCCGCTGTTGAACGACCCCCTCTACGAGACTATCGGCGTTGGCACCAGTGTCTGGCTGGCCGGGGCGCGCGGCCTGGTCTATGCCCAGGGTACCCAGCACAGCTCGCTGGTGGAACGCGGCGACAACGGCGTGCCGGTGGAGGGCGCCGGGACGCTCGCGCTTTCCGGCAACATGAAGGAGATGCTGCCCGAGTTCGTGCGCGGGACGAGCTTCAAGGGCTACGGCGTGTCGCTGGCTCTGGGGGTGGGCATCCCCATCCCGATCCTTAACCCCGAGATCCTGCGCCGGACCACGGTCCGCGACCGCGACATCACCGCCTGCGTCGTCGACTACTCGGTGGACTACCCGCAGAAGACCGGCAAGGTCCTGGCCCACTTCAACTACGAGCAGCTGCGCTCGGGCGAGGTCGAGCTGAGCGGCAAGCGCATTCCGGTCACCTCGCTCTCCTCCTACAACAAGGCGCTCAGGATCTGCAACCTGCTCAAGGGCGAGATCGAGGCCGGACGCTTTCTCCTGTCCGAGCCCAGCCAACGGCTGCCGCTCAACCAGTCCATGAAATCCTTGAACATTACAGGACCGGCCCGATGATCACCAAGAAGATCTACCTGTATTTTCCCAAGAGCGAGACCGAGAAGCCGATCGTCTACCAGCTGGTCAAGGAGTTCGACCTGATCGTCAACATCTTCCGCGCCAAGGTGACCCCCCGAGGAGGAGGGCTACCTCAGCCTGGAGGTGACCGGCCTGCCGGAGAACATCGAGCGGGCCTTTGCCTTCCTCGCCACCTTTGACGTGGTCATCCATGCCGGCAACAAGGGCGTGCACTGGGAGCAGAACAGCTGCGCCCACTGCGGCGCCTGCGTGGTGCACTGCCCGACCGGGGCGCTCTCCATTGTCGATCGGGCCACGCGGCAGGTGGCCTTCAATGAGGACAACTGCATCGAGTGCCTGGCCTGTGTCGCCGCCTGCCCCTTCGGGGCCTGCAGCTCGGCCTTCTGACGCGGGAATTTCCACCGCGGGCCCGTTGCCATGCGTCTCTACCGTGCCTTTTCCTGGAAGGAAACCAACCTGCGGGTGGCCTGCGAGGCTTTTGACCTGGTCACCCGGACCGTGGTCGAGGAACGGAGGAAGCTCGAACGCTACATTGCCCGTCACCCTGAGTTCCAGACCGCGCTCGTCCCGGTGATACTGCTCGACGACGCCCCCGAGGCGGCCCGCCGCATGGCGGC
>JBGSPP010000069.1:0-1539 GCA_041738515.1 Desulfobulbus sp. | reverse complement strand
GGCGGCGGTGGTCATCGTCTACTCGATCGGCCTGATAGAGCCGGCCGATTTCCGCGCCATCCTCACCATCCGACGCATGGAGTTCCTCTGGGCCCTGGCGGCTCTGGCCGGGGTGGTCCTGCTGGGGACGCTCAAGGGCATCCTGGTGGCCATCGTGGTGTCGCTGTTCGCGCTGGCTGCCCAGATGACCGACCCACCGGTGCGGGTGCTGGGCCGCAAGCCGGGGACCAATGTCTTCCGGCCGCTCTCGCCCGAACACCCGGAGGACGAGACCTTCCCCGGCCTGCTGATAGTGCGGCTGGAGGGGCGGGTCTTTTTCCTCAACGCCGAACGGATCGCGGAGAAGATCCGGCCGCTCATCGAGCAGGCCAATCCCAACGTGGTGGCCTTTGATCTCAGCGCGGTCTTTGACCTGGAGTATTCGGCCCTGAAGATGCTGATTGAGGCCGAACGCCGGCAGCGCGAACGAGGGGTGATGCTCTGGCTGGTGGGGCTCAACCCCGCGGTGCTGGCCATGGTGCAGCGCTCGCCGCTGGGGCCCCTGCTCGGACGGGAGCGGATGCACTTCAGCCTGGAGCAGGCCGTGGCCAGGTACCGGGAGATTGCGGGGCAGGCGGGAACGGCCGCGGCGATTGAATCCGAGGGCGGCCAGGCGACGGCCCCGTAACCGGCGACCACGCGCCCCATGCTGAAGATCCCTGGGGAAACCGATCATCCGGCAACAACAGCCCTCCCCTTTTTCCCGATTTCGGGTAGTATTACCACATCGTGGCGGGTTGATCCGCGATCCGCCCTCACCCCAGTCGTTTCATGGAGGAGCATTATGATCAAACGAATCGCGTTCACCCTGCTGTTGACGGTTCTGGCCCTGCCGGCCCTGGCCCAGGAGCGCACCTGGCGCAACGACGTCAAGCCGCTGTTGGATGCCAAATGCATCCAGTGCCACGGTGCGACCGCCCCGGAGTATAACGACTGGCAGTTGATGGGCGAGGCCAAGGAAAAAACGGCGGCGCGCATGGACACCTATCCCCATTTCATGAGCTATGTCGTCTGGCCGGCCACCGGCGCGGTGATGCGGCGGCTGGATGACGGCAAGGCCAGCGGCAAGGCGGGCAACATGTATCAGCATCTTGGCGGCAGCGACGAGGAGCGGGCAAAGAACCTGAAGATCGTCAAAGAGTGGCTCGGCGAAGGGGCCTGGAACCTCAACCGCTGGAAGGCTCGCAATGAGGTTCCCGGCGTCACCAAGGAACAGCTGGAAAAGATCGCCGCCAAATACTGAACGGGCGCCATGCCCGCCCCCCAACGCAGGCCGACGAGGCTGATCGCCCTTGGCCTCGCCCGCTCGCCCCTGCGGGCAACCCTGGTGCAAACCGCCATGGTTGCCTGCTTTCCATTCTTGACATTGGTGCAAATGTAATGGTACATTCGTTCGACCCTTGAGCAAAGGAGCCGCCATGCCGTTACTATCGCACCGCGACCTGACCGCCCGCCAGCGGGAATTCTTCGACTATCTCCACCACCGCATCACCGGCGGCG
>JBGSPP010000062.1:2500-26325 GCA_041738515.1 Desulfobulbus sp. | reverse complement strand
CGCTGGAAGGCCTTGGCAATAGTCGTCTGGTCTTCAGGGAGGTAGCAGTCGAGGCTGCGGTCGATGAGTTCCGCTGAAAGAGTGGGCTGGTCCTCTGGTGGCAGGCCATGGATGCGGAAGGTTTCGGGCGTCCAGGTCATTGTCTGGTTATGTGTATCCCATTCCCAGCCTCCGATGTGGGCAAGGCTCTGGGTGGCATTCAGCAGGTTTTGGCTGTGCCGCAATTCTTCTTCCGCTTGGATGCGCTCGGTAATATCCTTGGCAAAGACTGCGACATGACTGACGCGCCCACTTGGGTCCTGCACGGGATAGAAATGCGATTCGTAGGCGCGGGATTCTCGCTGGTCGATAAAGGAAACAGGTTGGCCGGTTTTAATTACTTTCTGCAGCCAGGCCTTCCTCCTCTGGCCGACATCCGGAGGCATGATATCGAAGGCCTTGCAGCCGATTATATCTCTCGCCGACACATGCAGTCGCTTGGCCATGGCCTCATTGGCGATGAGGATGATGCCGTTCTTGTCAAGAAGAGAAATGGTTTCGGTGGAGGCGTCAAGAATAGCTTTAAGGGCGCGCTCATGCTGCCGGAGCACTTCCTCCATCAGGACACGCGAAGAGACATCCCGAACGTTGACAATGACCCCGTTTACCGAGGGATCGTGGAGAAAACTCTGGCCTCTAGCCTCTGAGTAAACCCATCCCCGGGTTTTATGGACATGGCGGTACTGGACCGTGACGACCTTCTCGGGATGTGCGACAGCCTCGTTCCAGGCAGCCAGTACCTCGTCCAGATCCTCTGGATGGATGAGCGTATCAATTCTCTTACCTTCCAGTTCGGCTGCCGGGAACCCGGTAACTCTTTCCGCACCCGGGCTGACATATCGTTGGCTTTCGTCAGCATTGAGGATGATCAAGTAGTCTGAAGAGTTCTGTACGAGAAAGCGGAGTCGTTGCTCGCTAGCCCCCAGAGCTTCGGCACCCTGCTTGAGTTCGATTATATCTGTGAATACAAGACGACATGCAAGGGCGCCGTCTTGTCCATATGCAAGGGTTCCTTTCAGCCTCGCCCAGAAAACCGTGCCATCCGGCTGAAGCAGTCGCAGCTCGCACCCTTGCGGTTCTTTCGTTTCAAAGAGTTGGTTACGGAATCGGTAATAAATATCCTGGTCGTTGGGAACGATGAACCGGGTGAACGGGAGACTGAGGAAAGTAGTCCGTTCGACCCCTAACATTGCGGCGGCAGTGAGGTTGGCCTCCGTAATCATCCCCTTGGTGCTGATGGTGCAATATCCTGCCGGTGCCAAGTCGTAGAGGTCGAAATAGCGTTCCTTCACAGCGTCGAGCTCATCATGGGCCCGACGCAGTTCCTCGTTTTGCATCTCGAGTTCGATCTGATGCACCCGCAGTTCATGGAGCATCTGCCTGGTTTCTTCGGCGGAAAGAGCTGCGAGGTCGTTCTGGGATTGTACAGTATGCAGCCGCTCTATAGCCTCGGCCCGCTTGCGCAGATCATCAGATTGGCCAGCTTGGTTGGGTGGTCTCATCAGATATCTCTAAGACAACAGGAAGGTTTCATATAATATCGTCAACATCTTCGGAGGCGAGGCGGTGGCTCCTGCCGTCCTTGGAGATTATGAGTTCTGGTCAATCGAAACTGCAGTGAGTAGGGTGGTTAGATCCTCCTTGGTTATCAGTTTCATGGAATGACCCTTGGCCGAAACAGTCATTCCGGGTAGCGGTCAGGCTGCCCTGGGTCGGGCCTAGGCTCAGACCTTGAACTGCCTGACCAGTTGCTCTAGTTGGGCCGCCAGCTCGGCCAGACCTTGAGCGCTCTGCTGCACCTGGCCGCTGCCGTCGCCGACCTGGGCCGACTGCTGGTTGATGCCGGCGATGTCGCGGGTGATGTCGGCGATGACCACCGTGCTCTGGGCCACGTTCTCGTTGACCTCGGCGATGCCCTGGGAGGCCTGGGAAATGTTGCCGGCGATCTCGCTCGAAGCGGCCGACTGCTCTTCCACGGCGGTGGCGATGCCGTTGATGACGTTGTTGATCTCAACGATGATCTCGCTGATCTTCTCGATATCCGCAACCGAGGCGGCGGTGGTCTGCTGCATGTCGCCGATCTGGTTCTTGATGTCCACCGTGGCCTCGGCGGTCTGCCGGGCCAGTTCCTTGATCTCGTTGGCGACCACGGCAAAGCCCTTGCCCGCATCGCCGGCCCGGGCCGCCTCGATGGTGGCGTTGAGGGCCAGCAGGTTGGTCTGCTCGGAGATCTCGGTGATGGTCTCGGTCACCCGGCCGATCTTGCGGGCCGATTCGCCGAGCGCTGCCATTTTCTCCGAGGCCTGCCGCGACTGCTTGACCGCGCCCTCGGAGATGGCCCGCGCCTTCTCCGCGTTCTGGGCGATCTCGCTGACCGTGGCGGTCATCTCCTCGGTGGACGAGGCCACCATGTTGACGTTGCTGGTCGACTGCTCCATGGCGGCCGAAACCGACTGGATGTTGGTGCTCATCTCCTCGGTGGCGGCGGCCACGGTGGCGGCCTTGTCCGAGGTCTCCTTGGCGTTGGACGAGAGCTGTTTGGAGACGGCGGCCAGGTCGCTGGACGAGGCGGTGAGGCGATTGACGCCATCGATAATCTGCCGGATCATGGTGCCCAGTTGCCCCACCATGGAGTTAAGGGATTTGGCCATCTGGCCGACCTCGTCCTTCTGGTCGAGCGCGAGCTTGGTGGTGAAATCGCCCTTTGCCATGGTCTCGGCCAGAGCTGAAGCCATTTGCACCGGTCTGGTGATTGAGCGGACAATGAGCACGGCCAACACCACGCTTAAGACCAGGGCGGCGATCAGGAGGATGCCGATAAGGCGCATGGCATTGTTTGCATCATGTTCTGCTTCCTCCCCAGCTTTCTTGGCCAGTTCGGTCTGGAAGGCGATCAGTTCTTCGACGGTTTTGAAGTAGGCCGCCTGGACCTGTCGGTATTCGCCCAGCAGAATCGTCTTGGCCTTGAGGTTCTGATCCTCTTTAATAAACCCAATGATTGCCTCGAGGTGGCGGCCGAAGGTGGGCCGAATTTCTATGGTGATCTTTTTGACAAGGGCTGCCCCTTTTTCCTGTTTGATGGTCTTCTCCAACTGCTCGAGCAAGCCGCTGGCGGTCTTGCGGGCATCGGCGATCCGCTGTAGTTCGGTTGCCTGGTTGTCCTTGTTGTCGTCGATAATCAGATTGCGGATAGCCCTGGCGACGAGGTTGATCTGGTCGATGAGGGCATTGGCCTGCTCGACCTTGACCATCCGGTCCTCGACCAGCAGGTCGATCTCCTCATGCAGTCCCCTGACCGACTGGATGCCGTATAGACCGACGACCATCATGAGGATTAAGAGAATGCCAAATCCAAGCCCTAATCGTGTCCCGATCTTCCAGTTGCTCAACATTGCTATCCCCCTTGGTTGCGTGAATGGTGTCGTTGTTTACTGATATTACAGCAGTAATACTTATGCTCAATATCTAGCGAGCACCTTAATCTAATTCATTCACTCACAACCGCATGCCAAAGTCAAGGGTGCGAGGTAAATTCAATGATGACGAAATGTTGCACAATCGATCGGTAATGTTGTTTGGTTTGACTCTGAGCCTGCAATTTCGGTGAGATAACCCGAGATTTCTGATAGGTGGCATGGGGATGGAACCCGGACAGGCAAGCGGGTGTAATGACCCGATTGAAGGCGGACCAACTGGAGCCGAAAATGGCCAAGGCGTCGGGAAGAAACCATTCAGCTTGCTTACCCGACGGGGCTTCGGCCATCTCGGGCCTGATGGCCCGATGTTTAGTAATTGAAATCTCCCAACTCAGTATTATGCCTGGGCTCATGAATATTCTTTGTCGTTGCAGCCATTGGCGCTATGCTGAAGATAATTCTGGCTGTTCATCTCTTGATCTGTCAGGCGAATGCTAATGAAAGCCAAACGCATAACATCGTCGCACATATAGACCTTGATGTTTACTGCTCTTCCCTTTAACCAAGAATAGGCCTTACCTATGCTCGCACCAGAAAACCTTCCCTCTAGCCGTCCCCACATGGCGTTGGAGAGCGCGAGCCCCTATCGGCAGCTCTTTGCCCACTCGCCGGACGCCTACCTGCTAGTGGACAATGGCCTCTTCATTGACTGCAACGATGCTGCACTGGCAATGCTGAAGGCGCCACGGGACGAGGTGATCGGGCATACGGTCGACCATTTCTCCCCCGAATATCAGCCTGACGGCACCCGCTCCGCCGACAGCGCCGCCGCGCGAGTACTTGAGGCCTTGCAGCAGGGTGGGCGCCGATTTGAGTGGCTGCACCGGGCCCTTGATGGCACAGACATCTGGGCCGACGTTACCCTGACCCGGATGGAGATCGATGGGCGGGCTACCCTCCTGGCAGCCATCCGCGACATCACCGACCGCAAACAAGCCGAACGGATAACCGCAATCAGACTTGACCTGATCGAGTTTGCAGCCCGGCACTCTCTGGATGAACTGCTGACCCGATCACTGGACGACATTGGCGAGTTGGTTGGAAGCCCCATCGGATTTTACCACTTCGTTGAAGCTGATCAGAAGACCCTCAGCTTGCAGCAGTGGTCCACCGCAACCTTGGCGCGGTTCTGCACCACCGAATCAAAGGGCGCACATTACAGTATAGATCAGGCCGGGGTCTGGGTCGATTGCGTCCATGCTCGCAAGCCGGTCGTCCATAACGACTATAATTCCCTACCCGGGAAAAGAGGTCTACCACCTGGCCATGCCAATGTCGTGCGGCAACTCGTGGTTCCGGTACTGCGAGACGGCAAGATCGTCGCCATTCTTGGGGTGGGTAACAAACCCACCAACTACACTGAGCAAGATGTCAAGGCCGTGTCCTTTATTGCCGACGTCACCTGGGAAATCGTCGAACGCAAACGTGCCAAAGATAAACTGCAGGCCGAAGAAGTATGTTTGCGGGCCATCACCGGTTCGGCGCAGGAGGCGATTATGATGATCACGCCGCGCGGCACCATCTCCTTCTGGAATCCGGCGGCGGAACGTTTATTTGGCTATACCGCCGAGGAGGCCATCGGGCAGGACCTGCACGCCCTCATTACACCGCCGCGCTACCGAGCCATGTTCGCCAAGGCGTTCCCGCTGTTTTGCCAGACCGGTCAAGGCGGTGCGATTGGGAAAACCATGGAGTTGCATGCCTTACGCAAAGACGGCGCAGAAATTCCAGTAGAACTTTCCCTGTCAGCCCTGCAACTCCAGGACGGATGGCACGCGGTGGGGATCCTACGCGATATCACCGAACGCCAACGCGCGGAACAAGAACTGATCGAGACCAACACTGCCTTGCTGCGGCAGACGGAATTTGCCAAGGAAATGGCTGCACGGGCCGAGATGGCCAGCATTGCCAAAAGCGAATTTCTCGCAAACATGAGCCATGAAATTCGCACCCCCATGAATGGGGTCATCGGCATGACCGGACTCCTTCTCGACACGGAGCTCAGCAGCGAACAGCGTCATTATGCGGAAGTCGTGCGTGCCAGCGGCGAGTCGCTCCTCGGCCTGATCAACGACATCCTAGACTTTTCCAAGATCGAGGCCGGTAAGCTTGATCTGGAGCGACTTGATTTTGATCTGGCAATGCTGCTCGAGGATTTTGCCGATACCCTGGCGGCGCGAGCCCATGAAAAAGGTCTGGAGTTGCTCTGCGACATTGACCCCGCCACGCCCACCCTTCTCCGGGGCGATCCGGGCCGATTGCGGCAGGTCCTGGCCAACCTGGTCGGCAATGCCGTCAAGTTCACCGAAACGGGCGAGGTCGTGGTCCATGTCGCCGTGGTCTCCGAAACTGCGACTAACGCCATCCTCGAGTTCACAGTTCGGGATACCGGCATTGGCATTCCGGCCGATAAAATTGGCCTTCTGTTTGATAAGTTCAGCCAGGTGGATGCGTCCACCACCCGCCGTTACGGTGGCACCGGTTTGGGGCTGGCTATCTGCAAACAGCTGGTCAGACTGATGGACGGTTGCATCGACGTTGTCAGTGAGCCCGGCAAGGGTTCGGCGTTTCGCTTCACCGTCCAACTGGGGAAACAGACCGAAGCCCGGGCGAAAGCCCCGCTGCGCGCCGATCTGCGCGGCATGCGCGTCCTGGTGGTAGATGACAACGCCACCAACCGGGAAATTCTCGTCACTCGTCTCAGATCGTGGGAAATGCGCCCGGAAGAGGTTCCGGGTGGCCTGGCAGCGCTTGCCGCGCTCCGGCAGGCCGTGGACGACAATGACCCCTTTGCCATTGCTGTCATCGATATGCAAATGCCGGACATGAACGGGGAAACCCTGGGGAGAATCATCTATGCTGACACCCGCCTGGCCGGCACCAGCATGGTGATGCTCACCTCGGTGGGCACCCGGGGCGATGCCCGGCGCTTTGCCGAGATTGGGTTCTCGGCCTACTTGACCAAGCCGGTCCGACTGGAGGAACTTAGAGGCGTGCTCACCCTTGCCTGCACCACGTCTGTCGGCATTGGGCCAACACTTCAACCTATTGTCACCCGGCATACGAGTCGCGAAAACTTGAACCTGTTTACCGCCAGCACGGCACGCATTCTCCTGGTTGAAGACAACCATACCAACCAGCAGGTAGCCTTGGGCATCCTCGGAAAACTCGGTCTTAAGGCCGATGCCGTTGCCAATGGCGCGGAAGCGGTCAAGGCAGTTGGCCTGATCCCCTACGATCTGGTGCTCATGGATGTACAGATGCCAGTGATGGACGGACTCGAGGCAACCCGGCGCATTCGCCGGCAGCAAGCGGCAGATCAAACCCCGGCCGTGCCGATCATTGCCATGACCGCCCATGCCATGCGGGGAGACAAGGAAAAGTGCCTTGAAGCGGGAATGAACGACTACCTGAGCAAGCCTGTGGTAACACAGGCGTTGATTGAAATGCTGATGCAATGGCTGCCGCAGGAAACAAAACGTTTCGGCGGCACGGAAGAACAAATGTCCAGCCCCACGGAGGAAGCAAATGCACCAGCAGGTCTGGTGTGGGACAAGGCCGCCATGATAACACGGTTGATGGACGACGAAGAACTGGCGCGGACCATCGCCTCAGGCTTTCTCGAGGATATCCCCCGGCAGATCCAAGCCTTGAGCAGTGCGCTGCAGAACGGAAACACACCGGCAAGCGAGCGACTAGCGCACACCATAAAAGGCGCAGCGGCAAATGTCGGCGCGGAGCCCTTGCGGGCTGCCGCGGCCGCCATGGAACACGCGGCGGCAGCGGCCGACCAAGATGAGGCCTCTGCCTGCCTGCCTCGAATACAGGAGACCTTTGCCCGGCTCGCCGAGGTCATGTCGCCCTTCTGCAAAGAAGAGCAGGATGAATAACACAGGCGCCTCCGTATCTCAGGCCCAACCCCCCATCGAGCCGTTTCGTAACCACTTTTCCCAATACCGTACGTGGAATCCGTTTCTCGCAACAGAGGAATGTCGAAGCGGCTTCTACCAATGAAGGTGCACCATGCGTATCCTGATCGCTGAAGATGATTTCACTTCCCGCACCATGCTCGCCGCCGTGCTGCGCAAAGGCGGGCACGAAATCGTAGAAGCGAATAACGGCGCCGAAGCGTGGCTGGCGCTGCAACAGCCCAATGCCCCCCAAATGGCGATCATTGACTGGATGATGCCTGAAATGGACGGTCTGGAGTTGGTCCACCGGGTCCGAGGTCTGCCCACCGACCAGCCACCCTACCTGATCATGCTTACCTCCAAGGGGGAAAAGGCCGACATTATCGCCGGGCTCGATGCTGGGGCCAATGATTATCTCGGCAAACCCTTCGACGCCGGGGAACTCCGGGCTCGGGTCAATGTGGGTTGCCGCATGATCGAAATGCAGGCGGCGCTGATTGAAAGCCGCGAAGCCCTAGCCCACCAGGCCACCCACGATCCGCTGACCGGCATGTTCAACCGCCGCGCCATCCTCGATCATCTCCACAAACAACTGGCTCATAGCCATCGTCATGGACATGCACTGGCTGTGGGAATCTGCGACATCGATCATTTTAAACAGATCAACGACACCCATGGCCATCAAACCGGTGACGACATACTTTGCGGACTGGCGGCTTGCCTCAAGGAAAGCCTCCGGAAAGACGACACTGTCGGCCGCATGGGCGGCGAGGAGTTTCTCATCGTCTCCACCATGCGGGCAGGAACCGATGGCCTGGCCCTCTTTGCCAGAATCTGTTCCCAGGTTGCCCAGACCGCACAGGTCACACGATCCGGTGACCTCTATGTCACCGTCAGTATCGGCGTTGCAGCGGCGGTTGTCGGCAGCAACGTGGATTCCCTGCTTGAACGCAGCGATCTGGCTCTCTATCGGGCTAAAAACGAGGGCCGCAACCGCGTCGTTCTCGCCCCAACGCCGTCCTCGTATTATTAGCGGAATTATTGCAGGCTGAGCAGGTACGTCCTCAGGTTGGCCCCATTCTTACTCAGTCCCAATTTGCTTCTCAACTTCTTGCGGTGAAAGCTGACGGTAGCCACCGAGACCATGAGTACGTCGGCTATCTCCTGTGAGCTTTTCCCCTGACGGACCATGGCCGCCACCTCAATTTCCTGCGGGGTCAACAGCAGGTTGACCGATGAGAGCCGGTTGAGGAAGGGCGATACGATGTCGTTGAGGTTGTTGACCGCGATCTCCGCCATGGTTCGCTGCCGTTCATTGAGGGCAGTGTCCCGCAGCTTTTCCAGATAGGGCAGGGCCAGTTCGCGAATATTGGCCACAATCCGCTCTTCCAGTTGCTGCAGATCCCGCTGCCGGTGTTCCAGGAGGACCTTGAGGGCGACATTGGTTTCCTCCAGCTTCTCGGACTTGTGCTGCAGTTCCAGTTCTTGCCGTCGCAGCTTTTCCTGGGCCAGCATGATCGGGGTAATGTTCTCATGGGTGACGATCACCCGTCTGGCCGACTGGTCCCGGTAGGGTACGACCCGCAGATTGTACCACCGCTGCTCCGTGGGGGAATGGCAGGGGTATGGGATGAGAAATTCGTTGATCTCTCCCGCAATCACCTGACGGATTGCGCGCCCGATCAAGTGGCTGTCACTCCCATCTCGGCCATCAGCATCACAGGTGGAGAGATAGTTGAGGCCGACGCAATCCACCGGGTCGGGCATGCCGTTCTCGCGGGCGAACTGCTGCCAGGCCCGGTTGGTCTCAACAATCACGCCGTGCTCGTCCAGCACCGCCACGTGGGCGGACAGCGAATTGACAATCACCTTGTACATTTCCTGCTCTGCCATGGGTCCGGCCTCCATTACAGTAGGTTCTGCCGCTGTGTCGCGTCTCCTGCCGCCTTGATTCCTCAGAGAAACAGGAAACCAGTAGCCGCCGCAAGAGTGAATCGCTCCGGGAGTGGTCACGGGGCATGAAAAAGGCCCGGACCCACTGAGGGTCCAGGCCTTGGAAGGGAACTATTGCCGGCTACCAGCGCTCATCACCGACGATCGCGTTGACATTCATGCAACTGGCGCGCTCGTGCTCATTGAGGTCATGAATGCTGCGCACCCCGTTTCTGGCGGTATCGAGGGTGCAACTGAACTCCGTTCCGGTGTCATCTTGTACCCAAACTAAACTCTCGTATCCGACTGCGTTGACCCGGGGATCACGTTCTGTATATTCCATGACATCCTCCATATATTTTATGTAGTTATCAGTTTATACGTTGCTGCTGCAAGACTACCAACGCTCTGTACCGATGATCAAGTTTACATCCATGCAAGCCTGCTGTTCTTCTGGGGTCAGTTCGAAACGATCGCCAGTATTCCCCTTGAGTACGTCGATCGGGCAAACATATTCTTTGCCATTCTTGTCCTTGATCCAAGCCAACGATTCATATCCGCCCATGGTGTCCTCCCATGTCTGTTTTGGTGATTGAGGTTCATTTCTCTTTGCCTGGTAAATTAACCAGGAAACAGCCCCTCACAATGGTGAATTAATAGCAGAATAATGATAGTGTAAACTATCATTAATTGGTGCCGTCTGTGATGGTTCAGATCCGATTCGGCGATAACGAATACGGTTGGATGTTAATCGAGGTGCAGAGCTATGAAACTGATCAAGACGCCTGGCGCCGGCCGGCCCATGACCATCACCGATAGCGCTATTACGAAACTGGAATTAGCGTTTAGCTATGGCTGCACTCTTCGGGAATCATTGGAATTAGCCGGGATATCGCGGGATGCGTATTATCGGCTACTTGAGCGGCAGCCGGAATTTCGCCATCGTTTCAATATGTTGCAGCAGCGGATGATTCTGAAGGCTCGAGCGAATGTGGCCGAGGCGGTTTATGCGGGTGATGTTGCCACAAGCCGGTGGCTGTTGGAGAAGAAGGATCCAGAGTTTCAGCGCCGCAGCGCCACCAGTTCTGCGCACAAGGACATAGGTGCTGATGACGACGCCGTTACCCAGGAACTGCGGGCCTTGATTGATAGGGCGGCAGGGGGAGCATAACCAACTCCCCCTGTTCGGCACGGACTTCGGGGTGGGACTGGGGTTTTCCTACACAGAGATTGTTATGATGGTCACACTACACTAGATTGATATCAGGCGAGAAATGTCAGCCCTGGATTGTCTTGTGACCGGTGGCTATTGCCGTAACTCTTATGTCTATGGCACAAGGATGTTTGTCAGTTTCTATGGTGAAGGGGGGTTTAGGGGGCTTTATCGGCATAGTTCCAACCCGGGCTGGAATGGATTTCATGTATTTTATATATAGATAATGCATAAATAATGTGATTTTGTAGGGGGGCTGGGTAGGAAAGTGCCCCTGAAACCCCCCGAAACCCCCCGCTCATGCGATTTCATCGATCCTGTATATGTTGGCGTTGTGTTCGACCTTCGAGACCAACACCCTTTGTCCAGTACGGAATCCAACCAACTTTGACAGCACCCATCCCGTGCTTTTAGTACTTCTCGCAGCCTTTTCAGAGAACTGCGCGAAAGCATCCTTCAATTTCTGCACTGCGGTAGCCGTGGTTGCTGCCGGGTCAGAACCACTCGAAATGTGTTTAAAGACATCCGCAGCTGAAAAGACGACCTGGTTCGGAAACAATATGCTGAGGGCATCAATGGCCGCGCGTTTGGCTATCAAATCCTTGCTCGTGGCCTTGGAATGGTCGATCGCATCGCGCACGTCAAAGCCAGTTGCCCAAAGGATTGGAAATCGGACAAGTCGGTCCCACTGCGGGAACCCTGAGGAGGTCGACTGCTGGACCTGGGCGGCGTCATCGTCGCCATTGCGGACAGCGTCAAGGTAGGCCTTGACGAGGCTGAGGGCAGCCTGCATTATCATTGGCCTTTTCAAAAGGGTGTCGCGGTATACATCAGGATTCTCGAAAGATCGGCGCTCCGGATCCTCGCATTTCGGTTGCAGGCGGCAGGGCAGAATGCGTCGGGCGAGGTCAGCATTAACGACGATATTATTTCCAGTGAAGCAGACCGTAACATTTGTCGGTAGTTCAACTTGTTGGCTGACACCAAGTAATCGATCTTTGTGAACCGGGGCGGTTAAAAGGCGGGCAATCTCGGGACTACGAATTTCATATCCGTCTGGCACATTATCGAAAACCAGCATTGGCGGTGATTCGATAAGCGCAGCAGTGATTGCCTTCCTGATTTCGACGGAATCATCGGAGAACGTCATGACTGGGAGGTCGCGACCACAATCGACTATATGAATTTTGCGGGCAAGGGTGGTCTTGCCACTCCCCTGCATGCTCGCAGTTAGATTATATCCCGGGGCCGTGTCCATCTGTTTCCGATTCAAGGCTGTCAACAGTGCAGCAATTGCCACGGCTTGATCCAGCCCGGATGCAAACTCGAACCCAGCGAGGAAACAATCATATATTGGAAAGGCGCAGTATATTTCAGCTTTTAATCTACTTGCGCAGCCTTCAATAAGAGGCGGGAATTTGGTCCCGCCAAAGCTCAGGTAGAGTTGCGTATCGGAATTGTACCCCTCCGACTCCACGTATTTCCCATCGGGCAAAATCAGAGGATGAGTGACTAGGCCTCGCACCACGGGAAATGGGTGAGAAATACTGTTCAGGAGGAACCCTGGTAATTCTACTGGTGGATGGATCAGCCTCGGCCCTCGCCTTGCTGGTTGGGTAAAGACGACAGACTTATCGATTCGCAAAAGCAGTGTATTGTGATTATGCGGTTGGAGACCTGGAATCGAGGGCGAATTGTCACTGTCGCCACTAATGTTCGTAGATCCAGGGAGTTTGCAGTCTGTGACATACAACAATGGTTTACCAAACGAGAGCACCTCTCCGTCTTCAGGTTTCGAAGCGAGCGCCGTAAATACTTCGCGAACTACCCGGTTTAGTTCAGCAGGATTCCAGCCTACTATGGTCCTCTCCCCGGCAACCTTATTGATTAAGTCCTCCGCCTGTGCCTGTTCGGATTCAGACTGGGCCTGCTGTTGCCATTCACGCCACTCATTCTTCAGTGGGCGTTTTCCACCCATTCCCAGAGTGACCAAGTGATCAATTACACGATCGCGTGCATTTTCATCGAGTCTATATGAATGTACGATTCGCTTCCAAGCATCCGGAGTGAGCTTGCCCTCGCGATGCAGTCGATCAATTTCCTCGATGGCCAGATCCCCTGACCTGCTTTTCCGAATATACTCTTTGGCCCGGGCAATGTCCTTCTGAAGCCACCCTTGGCGACCTTTCCCTTTCTCGCGGTACTTTTGCCCGATAGGGAAGGTCTCGAATATTTGGATGACGAGGTCATCTGGAACGTTGGCGCCAATCAATGCGCAAAGCACTGTGAACTGAGCCTCTGAACGGCTACCTGTCTCCGCCCCGTCAAGGATCAGTCGTTTCGTCTGAGCCTTGATGTTCAGGTTCTCTATATATTCTAGCAGATCGGTGGGATCATTCCTGGATTGCTGTCCGCTGTCCTTCTCAGGGCCTGCGGATGAGGCGTTGGGGCCACCAGATTCGCTATTCGGAGAAGTCTTCATAGCCGCGGTCAACTCCTCAACAGAATGGAAAAGATCGCCGTTGTCTTCTGCAACACGCACCAACTGCGGCTCGGGAGACCGACCCTCCTTGACCTTCTTCTTATTCGGCCAGTTCAGCGTTCCGGCAACCCGCCAGACGTGGCTGATGTCCGCAGTCCCATGATCGCAGGAACAGTGCTGCTTCAGCGCCTTGGCCAAAGGCTTTGCGACTTCTGGTGCGATAGGTTCCTTGAAGATGAAGAAACACTGAAACCGTCCGCTGCTTGTTGCCAGAGTATAAGTCGGTTTTGCAGGACAGCGGGATGCCCAATCGCTGGCACGGGCATCATCGAAGTCAGCTACGAGCCCTAAAACAGCGACGATGTCTTCCTCGCCCCCTTTCTTCCCTGGGGGAAGATCCTGCCGCATTATAGTAAGAGGAATGTAAACATTTCTGTGTTTCTCCTGGGATAATCGAGCGCAGTCGGCAGCCATTCTGGCACAATCGCCATTATTATAATGGCTGACAATCGGTTGTAGGCTCTCACCCGTCTCAGGATTTTGCCCGTAACTTGCGAGAATGAGTTTTCCTTGGTCAGCGAATTTGGCGGACTTCTCGTGGAGCAATTTGCAGTGTGCGGCGATCAAGTCCTTGTTTTGGGATCGACAATCATTTGTCGAAGAATCTCTTTCGCGGGAGTCTTTGTTATCGTTCATAATAACTCACCCCCAAGCACTGACGACCAGCGAGGAAAAGCAGTTCAAGAGGCTCATCTTGGCACCTCCGTTGATTCCAGATACAAATCCAGCGCCTGGCGTCGGTAACGAATGGCCCCTTCGACCCTGCTATATACCGGTCCTCTACACTGGGTTCGCCATAGTGCCAGTGTCTGCGGTCTGACTTTTAGATAATTGGCTGCCTCCTTTTCAGTAAGAACATCTCTGGTTGAGGCTGACAGTTGTGACTCAATCTGTTTTAAGGATGTGGCTACTTCTGCTAGAATAACGAGGGATTGCGCTTCAGAGGTTGTCATCGGTCTCTCCATATCGGTAGAAAGGTCTTGATCGGAATTGAATCCGACACCTATCAATGACGATTCAGAAATAAGAGAGGGGTATATTTCTGACTGGAGAGGTAAACGGTGCAGGGAAAGGTTAGGACTTGAGGAAGTCTTTCAGGCTGGGACAGACCTGCATTTTGGTATAATCTTCAGTTTCGAGAGCCTCAAAGATGGTGCTGCGACATTTCTGGTTTCCTTCAGGGCACTTATCACAAAACTGTTGAATGTCTTGTCCTGCCTGAGATTTCACAGCTGAGGTTTGGGATGGGGCTACATCAATGCTTGCCACAATCTGATCAACAGGAGTATTCGGTAATTTCTCGCGAAGTGTATATGGTTTGGCACATTCATCCCAACGGCCAAGTGCTGCAAGTTCTTGGTCGGTCAGCCCAGTTCGCGGTTCGAAAGGGATGCCGATCAGATCGTAAGCTTTCCTGATTTTGTCACAAGCACTTTGTACTGAGTTCAGGCCTAGTGCCTTGGCTATATCAGTTGGGCGCCCTCCATCAAAATAGAGATCATAAACACGAAAGCAAACAGCATTCTTCTCAAGATGGTTGCGATGATGTTCATCAGTTCTTCGGAATTGTCTGAGTAATTGCTGAACCTCATTGACTATACGGGTTTCCTGCGCATTCATATCAATCTGGAGATGAAGGCATCCATCTGAGTGGATGGGTGATGAAGTGAGTACACCATCCACTTCTTCTCGAAACCAGAATATTGAAACTGACGACACTTCCTTGAATATTGGCAATGCATGTAATTTGTCAAAATAGCTGGGGGCATGTCTATAATGAATGATTGCCTCCAGGCCAAAGCGATCACCCATCTTCTCAAAAGCACCTGTGAGTTCAGATTTGTCAAGCAGATCTGTTTGCCAGCCTTGATCATCGAAATATTCAAGGTGTTCATCGCAGAACGCTTTGTATTCAGGGTGCCTGATGATTCGCTGAAACCGATCGACTAATGCCATGCGGGTCCATTTATCATCATAATCCTTGGGTTTCATTTGTTCCTCATCCGTCGAATAGGAACGACTCTCTCCTCTGGGGTCTGCTCCGTTGCCTTTTTCATCAGGTCAACAGCGGCCTGCATGCGCGACCGGACGGGATCGGTTAACATCTTGGCGTAGACCATTGTCGACTGCACACTCTGATGACCGAGCGCTTTACCGATCGCAACAATGTTCGCCCCGCTGTGGGCCATAAAACTTCCCAGTGTCCGCCTCAGATCATGCAGTCGGACTTCCGTGAGCCCAGCCCGTTTAACGACGGTCTGCCATGCCCTCTTGGGCTCGGCATAGTGGCCACTCTTGCCCAGGGGGCTAGCCAAGACGAACATCGAAGTGGTCTCGGCCCGACGACGCTGGAGTATGTCCATGGCCTCAGTGGTCAAGGGGATGATCATGGACTTGCCGTTCTTGCTCTGCTCCCCTGGAATTGTCCATAGTCCCTGGCTCAGGTCCAGGTCCAGCCACCGCATGCCGAGGACGTTATCTCTTCGGCCACCAGTAAATAAGGAGAGCAGGATATAGTCCCTGAACAGTTCGGGCGTATCCGGGTGGTTAAGAGCCTCGAAGAGGCGGTAAATCTCCTCGGGTTTTAGGAAGCGCTCCCTGCTGGTCTCGCTGAACTTCTTGACCCGGGCGCAGGGGTTGGGCATCTCAGGCCGCATGGTGCTAAAGATAACGCTCAGAAGTTTCAGGGCATGATTGGCGGTGGTCTTGGAGACGAAACCGTCGTCACGTTGTAGCCGTTGTTTGGTAATGCCGAGATGCCACATCCGCACGTTCTCCGTGGAGAACCAACTAATCTTCTTGACCCCAAGGGGGCGCTCCATGTAAAGCTTGTATCTGCTTAGATCTTCTCCCCATGTGCGCTTATGTGGTCGGGAGTGCTCCTCGATGAACCGGTGGAACAGCTCGGCAAAGGTCTCTTCTTGCCGGGTGGTTCTTGCCTTGTCCTGAATATCCACACCGCTATTCATTTCGGTCAGCAGGATGGCAGCTTGTTCGCGAGCACGGTTGAGGGGAAGGTCAGGGTACTTGCCCAAGGAGACGATCTTCGTCTGTTGCCTGGTCTTGTCCCAGTGGCGGAACTGAAAGGTCTTGGTGCCGGCAGGGGTGAGTTGCAGGGCCAGGCCGGGCTGCCTCTCGTCGAAGAGGATGATCCGTTTGTCTGAGCCGTTGTGTTGAAGAGTGCGGAGTCTGTTGTCGGTGAAGGTCTGCTTGGTTTCCATGCGCTGCCCCTGCTTGTCGGTTACATGCCGGTTACATGGAATCCATGTAACCGAGTCAATATCGATCAACAACTGTACATCGAGAGTATCCCGTTACATGGACTAAGTCAATGGAATATCAAGCTCTGTCAACCTCAGTGGCCTTGGGTCTATGTGGTCGCCCACGAACTTCTAAGCCGTGGGTCGGGGGTTCGAATCCCTCCTGGCGCGCCAATAAATATCAAGGGGTTGGGCCATCCGGTCTAGCCCCTTGTGCGTTTGAACCCAAAGCGATCAACTTCGCAAGCAGCTGGCAACATCAACAAATCACCTCAACTATCGGGACTTCCCAACACTCTCCAATGCAGTTTGCCTGAAAATCCGTACCAGCCAAGTCCTCCTTGTATCGCTGCACCATGGCGATGACTCGAACTTCTTTAACCGCATGGAGTCTACTGGCCCATTCAGATTGAGCTTTCTTGGATAATCTGGCAAAGGCAACGCCATCCTTATTTACCAGTTCCAATTGGTTGTTCCGCTCTTTGATGTTCACCGTATCCCCTGCCTTGATATCACGCAACGCCAGGCGTGCAGGATCTTGCTCCCGCTTTATCCCAGCAAAATCGATAAAGAAATCCTCCATTCCAAGCAGATGGTAGGTGCGTGCCAGTTTGCTTTTGTCGTGAGGTGCAGAACATTTCCTGCGAATCAGGAAATCTCCGTTCAGCATAGCAATGTGAGGATTGACGGAAGAGCCCAACGAAAAGAGATGCAGCGTCTCCCGGGCACGCGACATCGACACGTAATACAAGCGCCGTTCATCCTCGATGGTCGATCGGGCGGCATTCTGCCAACTGTCACCGAGGATGAACACATGGTCAAACTCAAGCCCTTTCACAGCATGAGCAGCGGCCAGAAACAAGCCGTTGCCCATGTTCTTCGCCCTGCTCTGTTCGGTTAGCACTTCGTATACATACTCCTGAATGACCGGCGCCGGTTGGGGGGCATCATTGGTTTCCTCCTGCCATTCGAGAAGGATTCTTTTCAGATTCTCTCTCCATGTCGTCGACACAGGGCATATGCGCTCAAGCGTCACAAGCAGGTTGCCCGCGCGTGTTTCCGTGTGCATATTTCGAAGGTGCTCCAGGAATTGCGCGTTTTCCTTGATACGGGTCAACCGAGGGAACCCGTCATGACGGCCCCAGCATACGTTGACAGGCACCCCCATGTCCTCGCATGCGGAGCGAACGCAATCGAGGTCTTTCCATTCACGGGCGAGGACGGCACAGTGATTGAAATCAACGGGTCCGCCTCTGCCCAGTCGTTGCAACTCCTCGAGCAGCACAGTGGCCTGCATGACCGGATCACTGACCTCAAGCACCTGCACCTTTCCCTGTGTAACCGGATCGTGCCTTTGCCAGTTGCCTCCGGGCGGCAGGTTCCGCCGGGCCTTGTTGACGCGGATAGGATATCCGGTCTTCATCCGGTCGGTATTCCGCGCGATAAGGCCATTGGCTGCGGCAATGATATTGGCCGAAGAGCGATAGTTTTCAACCAGGTAATACAGTTTGGCATCGTAGTCCTGTTGAAATCTCCTGATGAACTCGATGCTTGCCCCTCGAAATCGATAGATGTTCTGGTCGTCATCGCCAACCGCAAGAATGGCCATTTTCCGCTCCCCTTCCTCACGGCTTTTCCCGGCGAGCAAAGAGATCAATTCATACTGCGCCGCATCGACATCCTGGTATTCATCGACCAGGATATGACTGAACCTGCCGATCAGCGCGAAGTCCGGGGGGATTTCCTGAAGCCCTATCACTTCGGTTTCTCCCTTCAACATTCGAATGGCATCAAGGATTAGTTCCGAAAAATCAATCTCTTTCCGCCGGCCCTGTTTACCCTGAGTGACCAGCGATCTACCGGTCAGGCGAAGCGCCAGACCATGAAAGGTCAGCAAGGTGACTCCCGCCATATCGTCGCCAACCAGGTCACGGAGTCGTTGCCGAAGGCTAAGGATGGCGCTGCGGTTGAAGCACAGCACCAGAATAGCCCGCGGCTTGATCCTGTTCACCCTCAAGAGATGCGCGACCCTGTGGGCAACCACCCGCGTTTTTCCAGCACCGGGGCCGGCGAGAATCAGCATATTTCCCTCTTGCCCGGCAGTGACGATTTTCTCCTGATCCGGATTGTTCAGATCATCGACGATTTTTTGATACGATTGTTTGCTGGTCGCCCGTTCGAGGAACGTGTCCTTTCCCGGAAAAAACCGTTTGACGAACTGTTCCTTGTCATCGTTGAAATAGGAGGCGACATACTGCCAGGCTCCGCCGATTTTTGTGAGAGCCAGGCGAGCAAATTCATTCATCACGTGAATCTGAAAAGTTCGCTCAGCGTAATGCGTTTTGAGCGGCAAAAAGTCGGCGAGTGAATACCTCCTGGATTTTGATTCCGAGTGCAACTGAATGGTCATGGCCTGACGGAAAACAGCCAGTCCTTGCTGGAGATCAAGGACCCCTTGTTCATGCAGAAAGGTCAGTGCCCGCTCGGCTGCCGCCAAGGGGTCTCTCAGCGTACCGGTCAGGAGCAGATCTCCCCGCAAGGCTGTCACAATCTGCTCAAGACTGAACTCGACCAGCAAGTTGGCGCCGGATTTCGCATCGGCAGGCACGGCTGTTACGATCGTTTCAAGCGCCCGCTGGGCAGCCAATTGGCGAACCTCGACGGTCTTGCGGAGAGAATGCCAGTCCCTGTGGAGGAAGACGGCGAAGCGATGGTTACCCCTGGCGGTAAACGAGACGCTGCCCCTGGCGCCGGCAAGGCCCCTGCCATCCCGGCTCAGGCCATACAGCAACAGTTTCAAGGTATGCGGCGTGCAGCCTGCATACCCGGCGTCGAGCAAAAGCTGATTGACCTGTCTGAGATCGAGCTCAAGCGGGACGTCCACCGCAAGCTCCGGCGACGCCTCTGCCAGCGCTTGCAGAAAGTCGTTCTCCAGGGCGATAATCTGCTGTAACTGTTTTTCCGAACTGTTCTGCACCTTGTAGCGGATATAGGCGCTGAGCAACGTTGTCTTCTCCAATATACCCTGCGTGGCCATGTCGTGCAGGGTGCGGATGACCCGTTGGGTCTCGGACTCCGTCCCCGTGTCGCCTTCGATGGGGGCAAAGGCGGTCATGCCTGCCAATTCATCGGCGCTGAATGCCTGGTTCAGCCGATTTCGCTCCATCAGTGCGCCCAGGATGGCCATCCATCGCTGCTGTTGCCGCTGGGAGAGATCAAGTCCGGCGATTTTTTCCGCCGCCTCCTCAAGACTGCCGACCGTGGGCCTTCCCTGAAAAATCCTGGTCTGGTTCTCGTTACGTTGCATATATCCCGCTCTTTCCAACCAGGCCAGTGCTGAGCGGACCCTGGTATCGGCATCGGGCAAATCCGGGTCAACCTCGACCACATCCAGACGCACAAGATCACCGGCCGTGAGCACAACTGTATCCTCCCCACGAGCAGCATATCGAACACCACGAAGAAATTGGGCTATTTCCCTCTGGCTGAGCATCGACCCACAGCTGAGACGAAATTGACCCTCGATATCCTGCTCATTGAAGATCAGGATGCACTCGGCTTCATTGCGGTCGCGCCCGGCCCGTCCAGCCTCCTGAAGATAATTTTCCAGTGATCCCGGGATGTCTGCATGGATGACCAGCCGTACATCCTCCTTATCGATCCCCATGCCAAAAGCGTTCGTCGCACAGATGATCGGCGTCATGCCAGCGATAAAGCTCTCCTGGATGCGTTTCTTGATCGATGGTTCAAGACCGGCATGAAAGGCCTCGGCAGTCAGCCCGTTATCCTGGAGGAATTCTGCCAGTCGTTCCGAACTGTTCCTGGTGGCGCAGTAGATGACGACGCTGCCGTTCCCTTCGAACCGTGACCGGAGTAAGGCAAGAATCGTCTGATATTTTTCGTACCGATCGACTTCCCAGACTTCATACTGCAAGTTGGTTCGTTCATGTCCGCCGGCAAACTGAACAACCCGCAGGCCGAGTTCACGCTGGATAGTATCGATGATCTCCGCGCGGACATCTTTTTTAGCCGTGGCGGTAAAGCACTGGACAGGGGGGATGCCGATCTTTTCCCGTTCGGCGAATTCGCGGATGAACCTGATCGCATACAAATAGTCAGGCCGGAAATCATGCCCCCACTTGGAGAGGCAATGCGCCTCATCAAATACCCAGGCCCCGATCTCCCTCTGGCTGATGGTGGCCATGAAGGATGTATTGCGAAGCTGCTCCGGCGAGACCAAGAGGATGCCGATATCGCCCAGGCGAACACCTTCCATGACCTCGGCGCGTTCCGGCATTGTCAGCATGCCATACAGGGCAGCCGCAATCTTGGTGCCGGTGAAACGGGAAAAGTTGTCCACCTGATCCTTCATCAGGGCCTGCAGGGGAGAGATGACCATGGTCAGCATGTTGCGGCGCTGATACCGCATTAAGGCGGGCAGGAGATAGCACAGTGATTTCCCTCCACCGGTCGGAAGGGTTGCAAAAAGCGAGGCCCCCCGCGCCGCGGCATGGACGATTTCCTCTTGCAGACTTCCTCCGTCATCGGTCTTTGGCTCTGGCCGGAACGAAGGAAATCCATAATAATCTTGCAGAAAACGCTGAGGGTTGTGATGCGTCCGACAGTAAGTGCATTCCGGATGCTGACAGTTGTTTTCCCGGAGCTGATGGAGAATGGCCGGTACTTGCGGGAATTGATGGCGAACCCAGGGAGGAAGCACCGAATTGCCGTCGGCGACCGACAGCCAGGCCGTCACATATGCAAGCGGCGACAATGGCGCCTGGCTATCCTCGATCTGCGGTATGAGGTGGTCGACTGCCGAGACGCAGCCATGCTTTCGGGCAAACCAGGAGAAGGTCTCCAGCACATCGTCTCCGGTCAACAAAGGGACGCCCATGCAGCCCATGGCCTCCGCGGTTCCGATCAAGTTGGCGTCGGATGCGAGAAATGCGCGGTACAGAAGGATGGTATCCGCGTTCGCCTCGAACTGCCAGACCAGGGCATCCCACTGCTCGGCAAACACCTTCCCGGCCAACTGCGCATCCTGAACCGGATCGTTTATGCTGTCGCGGACGATTTGATAATTCTTGATCAGGCGATGGTACGGGTTCGCCGGATAGGCGAGGGGAGACAGGAAGAGGGTATCAATTTTGGGCTTGTTGAAGAGCGGCAGATTGGGCGCGATGAGTTGCAATCGCGGGATATCGTGATTGAGAATGTTGTGACCGAGAACGAAACGGGCCTCCCTGGCAAATGTATCGAATTCCAGCAGCAGGTTCAGGTCGACTGTATTCCTGACGGCAACCTGGAAGGTCTTGTCACCAAGAACGGCCCCAAGCGCATACACTTCGTTCTTCTCGTTGACCTCAATATCGACAAGGAGGCTCTGCTGGAGCATTTCCCGAGAGGAGAGGGGCATCAGGCAACCACGTTGAGGTTCACAAGATCCTTACCCAGCCCGCAGCGGAGCGCCGACTTCAATCATCTAGGGATGCGACAAAATTCGCCGCGTCGTCAAGCAGGGTACGCACCAGGTCGGCAGGTGCGGCGCCACCCTGGACAAAACTCAGGGCGCGCATCAGCAGACCGACCTGATCCTGGTCAAGTATTCCCTGCGGCAGGGCCTCCGCATAGGCCCAGACGCCAACTTCGGCCCGGTTGAGCGGCATGGCCCGCCCGGCTTTCTCCGCCGCGGCGCTGAGCAGCGCGGCAAACACTATGTCCAGGGCGCTGTCAAACAACCCCTGGTCAACGAGCAGTCGAGCGGCCGTGTATTTTTCTTTGGCCTGCCGCCGGAGTAGCGATTCGCCGGAGGTAATTGCCGTGGATGCGGCGTCATAATACCTGTGTGCCCCGGCCAACGGTGAGCCGTCACCCAGCCGCTGCAACCCTTTCAGCGCCAGTCGGTCGATAAGCGCCACCGGTATCTCGGTCGACAGCTGTTCAGCCAGCCGGTCAGCATCTGCGTCGACCAGATCAAGCACAGTCACCAGGCCATCGCCCGAGCCGAAAATCCGCTCGATACGCGGACCAAAGGCC
Organism: Desulfobulbus sp.; assembly: GCA_041738515.1. Taxonomy (GTDB): domain Bacteria; phylum Desulfobacterota; class Desulfobulbia; order Desulfobulbales; family Desulfobulbaceae; genus Desulfobulbus. Next base: position 3,913 of record JBGSPP010000062.1, on the reverse strand, counting down.
TGCTGCAGGGCCTCGATGCAGCGGCTGATAGCCAGCGCCATCGGATCTTCCGCAGCCTGGGTGGCGATTAAAACGGTTGTCGATGCAGACTCGGGCGATGCCTCGACCGTTGCGACCGTGTCATCCGCTGCGTGTGCCGTCCCAGCCATCGGGCCAGCCAAATCATCGACCAGGGTCTCGAGCAGCTTTTTCGAGACGCCAACCACATCTTCGGTGGCGTCTTCGCCGACCACGTTATCAAAAAGATTCTGTTTGTTGCGCACCAGGGCAAACACCTGTTCCTCGTAGGAATCGGCGGCCACCATGGTGATGATCTGCACCGTGCGGGTTTGGCCGAGGCGGTGGATGCGGGCGTTGCGCTGTTCGAGCACAGCCGGGTTCCAGGGAACGTCAAGGTTGACCAGAACCGCGCCGCTCTGCAGGTTGAGCCCGACGCCGCCGGCATCGGTGGAGAGGAACACCTGCACCGTATCGTCTTCACGGAAGCGGTCCATCAGTTCGCCACGTTTGGCGGTCGGCACCCCGCCGTGCAGGCGCACGCAGCCCAGTCCCAGCCGCGTTAGTCGCGCTTCGACCAGCTGCGTCATCCGTTCCCACTGGGAAAAAACCACCGCCTTCAGTCCCGATTGCAGACAGACCTCGGTGAGGATGTCGGCCAATTCGTCGAGTTTTGGCGCGCCCTGGGTCTCCTTATCGACCAGACCGGCGGCATTGCAGGCCATCCGCGCCTGTTGCAGGGCCGCAAGCAAACGGTTCTGCTCGCTGGGCGTCAGCGGCCGGGTTCGGGCAATCTGCGCCAGGCGGCCGGCGGCGCTCATGGCGGTGTCGTGCAGTTCGCGCTGCCTGGCGGTCATGACCACGTCAAGTCGCTGCACAATCTTGTCGGGCAGTTGTTCCCGTACCAGCCGGCGGTCACGGCGCAGCATCACCGGCGCCAGACGCTTGCGCAGCAGGGAGAGGTTGCGGTAGCCAAGCACCTTGCCACGATCGTCGGTGACATGAAAGTCGACCAGATAGCGCCAGAGCGGTCCGAGCACCTTGGGATCGACTACCTGCATAAGGCTGTAGAGATCCTCCAGGCGGTTTTCCAACGGCGTGCCCCAGAGCACAAAAGCATGCCGGCTGGGGATGCGTTTGACGGCCGCGGCAATTTTGGTGCGCCAGTTCTTGATGCGTTGGGCCTCGTCCATGATGACCAGATCCGGACACAGGGTTTCGTTGATCACGGACAAATCGCGCAGGATCAACTCGTAATTGATGATAAAGAAAGCAGCCGCACGGCGGTACTGGACGCCACGATCCGAAGTCGGGCCCTGGATGATCTGGGTTTCCTGACCGGTGAACCGCTCGATTTCGCGTGCCCACTGATGCTTGAGCGATGCCGGGCAGATAACCAGCACCCGGCGCACTCCT
>JBGSPP010000047.1:0-1620 GCA_041738515.1 Desulfobulbus sp. | reverse complement strand
GACCCAGCAGCCCGGCGGCTTCGGCCGAGGCCTGATGGGCGGCCTGGTTGGCGGAGCCCTGGGCGCGATGCTCTTTGGCAGCCTGTTTGGCGCCAGCGGCAGCGGCATGGGCATCCTGCCCCTGCTGCTTCTTGGAGGTGTCGGGTACTTTCTCTACAAACGGTTTGCCAACCGACCGACCGCGCCTTCCGGCCCTGGCTATCAACCCCCGCCCGAAGGCAATCGCTTTCAGGGCAATTTTGGTGGACTGGGCGGAGGCTCCCAGCCGGTGCCGCCGATCCCGCCGATCCGCGACGCCAATCCGATCGAGGCGGGACTGGCCGAGATCCGCATGACCGATCCCGGATTTGACGAGAAATACTTCCTCGAAGTTGCTTCGGATGTGTTTTTCAAGATCCAGGCCGGCTGGATGCGGCGGGATCTTTCTTCCTACCGTAACCTGCTCGGCGACCAGTTAGCCGCTGAGTACGAAAAGCATTTCGAAGAGATGCGTCAGTTGGGCCGACTCAACAAGTTGGAGAGCATCGCTGTGCGTAAGGTGGAGATCACGGCTGCGGGCAGCGAAAACGGTGAGGACTTTGTCACCGTACTTTTCACTGCCAACCTGCTCGATTACAGCGTCGATGAAAAATCTGGCGCTGTGGTGGAAGGCAGCATGACCGAGCCGGTGAAATTCGCCGAGCAATGGACCTGGGCCCGCCCGGTTCGTTCCGAGAACTGGAAGCTGGAAGGTATTGAGGTCGTCGAGGACTGAAGGCCACGCTGACCATAAGCCAAGACTTGAGCCGCGCCTTGCATCAGGGTGCGGCTCTTTTTTTTACGCCGGTTCCTCCCTTGCCATCGCCGCCCATTGGCGGCAACCCGTGACGGGCTCGGGCATCCTGCAGAACAACTGGAGTGTGCAATGGAAACAATCAGCTGGAAGGATTTCGAGAAGGTTGAACTCAGGGTGGGTCGCGTTGTCAGCGCCGAGATCTTTGCAGAGGCGAAGAAACCATCCTACAAACTGCAGGTCGATTTCGGCGCGGAGATCGGGGTGCGAAAATCGAGCGCTCAGATCACCGCCCTGTATACCCCGGAGGATCTGGTCGGGAGGCTGGTGGTGGGGGTGGTGAATTTCCCGGCCAAGCAGATCGGCCCGTTCATGTCCGAGTGCCTGGTCACCGGGTTTGAGAATACACGCAAGGAAGTGGTCCTCTGCATGCCGGACCAGGATGTGCCGCTGGGGGCCAGGCTGATGTGAATAAAAAGGCGGACCGCCTGATTCTGCGGTCCGCCTGGAATGACGCTTGCGTCGGTCGGGGTTCGGTGAACAAAGTCCGCCGCCTCACCCGACCATGGGGTCAGCGGTTCTGCAGTTTTTCGGTCAGCACCGGCAGGAACTGCTTGAGGTCGGCGACTACCAGGACATTAGCCACCTCGCCGATGGGGGCGTCCCTGTCCGTGTTGATAGCGACGATGAAATCGGATTTCTTCATCCCGGCCAGATGCTGGATGGCGCCGGAGATGCCCACCGCGATGTAGAGGTCGGGGGCGACCACCTTGCCGGTCTGGCCGACCTGGTAGTCGTTCGGCACGTAGCCGGCATCGACCGCGGCGCGCGAGGCGCCGACGGCGGCA
>JBGSPP010000037.1:0-4891 GCA_041738515.1 Desulfobulbus sp. | reverse complement strand
CCCCTTCGGCTTGCCGGTCGATCCGCTGGTATACAGCAGAAACAGCATCGCCTCGCTGTCCATGGGCTCGCACGGGCACTCGGCGGATGATGCCGCCACGAGCGCCTGCCAGTCGTGGTCGCGCCCCGCCTTCATCGTGATCGCATTCTTGGTGCGGGCAAGCGTGACCACGCTCCGCACCTCGTGCCCTTGTGAGGCAAGCGTCGCGCATGCCTCGTCGACATTCGCCTTGAGCGGAACCACCTTGCCCCGCCGCCACGCCCCGTCGCACGTCACGATCACGCGGCTCTTGGCATCGACCACCCGATCCACAATCGCCGAAGCGCTGAACCCGCCGAAAATGACCGAGTGTGCGGCCCCGATCCGGGCGCACGCCAGCATGGCGATGGCCAGTTCCGGCACCATGGGCAGGTATAAGCTCACCCGGTCGCCCTTTTTGACGCCCATCTTTTTGAGCACGTTGGCAAACCGGCAGACCTCGTCGTGGAGCATCTGGTAGGTGTAGACGCGGACATCCTCTTCCGGCTCGCCCTGCCAGATGATGGCCGCCTTATTGCGCCGGCCGTCGGTGAGGTGCCGGTCGAGGCAGTTGACCGACACGTTGAGTTTGCCGCCGAGGAACCATTTCACCTCGGGCACGGATAGATCGTACTCCATGACCTTGTCCCATTTCTTGTCCCAGGTGACCAACTCCTCGGCCCGTCTGGACCAGAAACCCTCGGGATCGGCCATGGACTCGGCGTAGGCCTTCTTGTACTCCTCCATGGTCTTGACCCAGGCCTGCTCGCGACCCTGCTCCGGTGGCTGGAACACCTTGCCTTCGGCCAACAAACTGGTGATTTTGTCTTCCATCGCACTCATAACGCACCCCCCTTCCACTGAATTGAACTGCCGTTGCCATGCACGCCGCCCACCGCTTCCACTCTCCCGCCGAACGGGCGCGCCCTGCCAGCCACAGGCTGAAATCCCTCTGGGAACGCAATCACCCCCGGAGGAAAAGCCACTGAACGAAAAGGTACTCACCTGCGACGCGACCGGAAACGAAAAAAAGCCTCCGTGCGGCCTGCCCGCCCCTTGCTGTCGCCCGATGCGCTCGAAGGGAAGGATCACGGAACTGTTGACATGATCGCGTTTGTTGATTAATGATTATATTAAATACTAAAACATGTCCACTGTAAAATTTCACCTGCCCGAAAAAAAAATTATGCAGAACAGTCAAATCGAGGACATCGCCCGTTTGCTGAAATCGATTGCCCATCCTATCCGCCTGAAAATACTCTGTCTTTTGCAAGACGAAGAACTGTCCGTCGGCGACATCCTGTTGACCATACAGACCACCAACGGCAACATCTCGCAGCACCTGGCCATTCTGCGCAACCAGGGCATCATAGTCTCCCGCAAGGACGCCAATTACATTTACAACCGCATCGCCGACCCGCGGGTGCTGGAACTGATGGAGAGCATGCAGGAACTGTTCTGCTGTCCGGCCGGCAAGGGCAGACGCGCGCGGGCTGAAGACGGCGACCCCGCAATATTGGAAACCAACGGCCAGGCAGCTTTCGAGACCGGGATGGAGAACAGCCTCCCGTGAGCAACCATTGTCCCACTACAGCACCAACAAGGAGTACCTCATGATCATCACCGATTGGATCCACGTCCTTGCCGGTTCGTTTATTCTCCTGTCTCTCCTGCTCGGGGTCGACTGCCCTGGTAACCCGCTGTTCGTCAGCCGGTACTGGCTGTTTTTTACCGCCTTTGTCGGCGCCAACCTGCTGCAGTTCGGCATCACCAAGTTCTGTCCCATGGCCCTGATCCTGAAAAAACTGGGTGTGCCGGCAAGCCGGTAAGTCCCACCGACAACTCACTGCTCTCCCGCGGTCCGTTCCCGCAAACGCGAGCGGACAAACAGCGTCATCAGCGCCAGAGCCAACGCCAGATACCAGGGAAACCAGCCCACAACGGCTTTGAAGGCTGTGTTCTCGACCAGCGAGGCCGGCCAGTCGCCGTGGGTTGTGGTCAATCCTTCCCGGGACAGGCGGATGGCCGTGGCAAAGATCAGGCCGATAAACCCGTAGGCCGCGTTCAGGGCCAGCCCCTTGAAGCTGAGCACCGTGGCCCGCTGGGCCGAATCGGTAACCATATTGAGATAGTGGCTGGTGAAAAAACTGGTCAGCATCAGGCCGACAAATACGGCCATCATGGGCACGAGCCCGGCGTACGGCACGAAAAAAGTCAATGCGTACACGGCTAATACACCGCCAAGACTCAATAAACCAACATTTTTCGCGGGCGAAAAACGCTCCACCATCCATCGCCCCAGCCGGGGCACGAACAAGCCAACCACCGCCACCGCCGAACCGATCAGACCGAAGCTGGCCTCGGGCAGATCGATGAGGCGATAGTACTCGCTGGTCAGGGTGACCGTCATGCGCAGGGCGTGATCAAGTGTCATGGCCAGGAGGATCACCGCCAGGGCAAAGGGGGTGCGGACTATCCAGGATCCGGCCCGCAGGGTCAGCCGACCGGCCTCGGTTATGGCGGCCCAGGCCTGGTGCAGGTTCGCGTGCACCGGCCGTGCCAGGGGGTCGCGCATCCTGGTGGTTGCCAGCACCGCCAGAAGGGCGAACATCAGGGTCAGATAGATGGGGTAGCGCATGCTCATCTGCTGGCTCACCCCACCAGCACATCCCAGCCAACCAACAAGACGGTTGACCATGGCATGGTCGTAGACCGCGGCGCCCAGGGTCATGGCGACAATATAGGCCATGTTCTGGGCCCGCATTTGCAATTCGATCACCCGCGGCCAGGAGCCGGCCATGTCGTGAGCGACCAGGGTATCATAGGCCAGGGCCTCGTCGGCGCCGCTGGCCAGGGCCTCTGCCAGGCCGCTCAAAATCCGGTTAGTACAGAACACCGCAAACACTACCCTCGGGTTACCCAGCGGTACAAAGGCGATCAGGGCCATCTCCAGGGTCATCAGCAGGGTGGCTGTTACCAGCAATCGTTTGCGGCCAATGATGTCGGCCAGAGCCCCACTGGGCACCTCGGCCAGGACAATGGTCACGGCCCAGAGGGTGTTGAGGAGCGCAAACTGGGAAAGGCTCAGGCCGAAATCGAGAAAGAGAATGGTGAACACCGGGTAGTAGAACCGGGCGTTGAACAGGACCCGAAAGGCCACGAACAGGCGGATGTTGGAAAGCCTCCAGGGCTGCGTCGGCGGTTTGGCCTCGCCTCTGCCTGGCGTGATCTCGCTGTTTTGGTTCGCCATGGTTGTCAGTCCCGCTGCTCCTGGAAGAGATGCTGGCTGGCCAGAGTGAGGAGGATGGCGAAGCTGATCGCGACTCCCCCCAGAAGGACGTTAAAGTACACCGGCGCCACCAGGGCGATGCGGATCATCAGGGTGGCCAGGGCATAGCCGGAGTTACGGAAGATCATCCGCGACGAGGGATGAAAGCACTGCGATACCAGCACAATCAGGATGTCAGTGAGGATCAGCTGGGTATAGAAACCGTGCAGGAAATCCGGGTGCTCCACACCCATCAGGGTCTGGTACATCGAGTAGCCGCCCATGCAGACGAACGAAATCAGCAGCAACAGGGAGATCGCCTTCTTCGAGGCGACAAAACCGTACAGGTCGATGCTGCGGCCGTCTTCCTCGCTCCGTTTCTGGATCTTGTAATAGACGCCCAGGAGAGCGAAGATCAGCAATGCGCCGAAGCCGTTGGCCACAATATGGAGAATCTTTTCCTCGTTGCCCAGGTAACTGAACGGTTCGGGAAAATAAGACAGCTCCTTGAAAGCGTTGCGGACGAGCACCAGGGAAAGGATCTCGAACTGCTTGCCCAGCGACCGGGAAAAGGAACAGGGCAGGACGAAGATCAGGCGGATTACCCCCAGGATGAGGATGACCGTGAAGGCAGTGTGCACGGCGTGGAGATGATTGTGCGGGATAATGGCTGCCAGGCCGGCGGGCAGCAGTCCCTGCCGGTTCAGCTCGATCACGAACAGGCTGCCGAGAAAAACAAAAACCAGCCCCACCGAAATTTTGCGGTGAAGTCGCTCCTGTTCGTAGTAATGAAGCAGCGGGTCAAAGAGAAACGTGATCCGCTCAAAAAGTGCGTTCATACCTGTTTATGCTCTTGTTCGTACGGTTGGGGCCCGACTTGGGGCTTGAAAATGGATGCGCCGCCGACCGGCGTGTCACCCATGACGGGACGCACCCGTGTTTCTGGGCAGGATTTTTCCCCGATCCGAAGTCTCAACGCAACCGGAAAAAACGCAGCCGGTTGGCGTTGGTGACGACCGTCACCGAGGACAGCGCCATAGCCGCGCTGGCGAACATGGGATCAAGCAGCCAGCCGGTCAGGGGATAGAGCAGACCGGCGGCCAGCGGAATGCCGATGATGTTGTAAAAAAACGCTCCAAAGAGATTTTGCTTGATGTTGCGGATGGTGGCCGTGGAGATAGCGATGGCCGTGGCCACGAGTGATAGGGAGTCGCCGGTCAGGGTGATGTCGGCGTTTTCAATGGCCACGTCTGTGCCGCTGCCGACGGCAAAGCCGGTGTCGGCCTGGGCCAGGGCCGGGGCGTCGTTGACGCCGTCGCCGACCATGCCGACCTTGAAACCCTGCCCCTGGAGCGATAGAATCACCTCCAGCTTGGCCTCTGGCAGGATCTCGCTATGCACCTCGGCGATCCCCACTTCCCGCGCCACGGCCGCGGCAGTGGCCCGGTTGTCGCCGGTGCACATCACCACTGTGATCCCCTGCCGCTGCAACTCGCGAACCGCCGCCGCCGAATCGGTCCGTAACGGGTCCTTGAGAACCAGGAGCCCCATCACCTCGCCGCCGCCAGCCAGCCAGACCGGTGTACCGCCCTCGCCCGCCTGCCG
>JBGSPP010000004.1:0-21766 GCA_041738515.1 Desulfobulbus sp. | reverse complement strand
GGTGTTGATCAGCGTGGAATAATGACCCCGTTCAGGTAGGAAACAGCGTCGAAAATTGACCCCACTATGTTACCCACTCCGTGGCATGAGCCCACGGAGGAATTGGAGGATGTTGATAGTGGAGACAATAGCGAAGGTCCGGCGGTATCATTTTGTTGACGGGAAGAGTATCAAAGAGATTTGCCGGTTGCTGGGTTTGTCCCGCAACACGGTGCGGAAGGTGATCCGGAGTGGTGCCACGGAGCACCAGTATGCACGGGAGATTCAGCCGATGCCGCGTCTTGGCGCGTATCAAGATCGGTTATCTGTTCTGCTTGAGGAGGATTGGCAGCGGCCGAAAAGACGGCGGTTGACGAGCCGGCGTTTGTTGGAGTTGCTGCAAGGCGAAGGCTACAGCGGCGGCTACGACAGCATCCAGCGTTTCGTGAAGAAATGGCGGAATGCCAAGGGGCGGGATACCGGTTCAGGATTCATACCGTTGAGTTTTTCCCCTGGTGAGGCGTACCAGTTTGACTGGAGCCACGAGTCTGTGATTCTCGACGGGGTAGTGCAGGTTGCCAAGGTGGCGCATTTTCGGTTGTGCCACAGCCGTCAAAGCTTCGTGGTGGCCTATCCACGTGAGACACTGGAGATGGTGCTTGATGCCCATGACCGGGCCTTCGCCTTTTTTGGGGGGAGCTGCCAGCGGGGCATTTATGACAACATGACGACAGCGGTGGATAAGGTGCTGTTGGGGAAAGAGCGGATCTTCAACCGGCGTTTTGCGCAGATGTGCAGCCATTACCTAGTGGAGCCGGTGCACGAGGCGGAGAAAACGACCGTCTTTTTTAACTGTAAAGGGGGGCATTTTTCAAAGCTGATTGACACGCCAGAATCACCAACCCTTTTAAGGCCAACAAGGATTCCAGCAATGAAGGATGATGGAAATATTTTCGATGACGATGACGCCCTTGATTTCATCATCTACAAGGATACGGACAAGCAAAGCCAGGGTAATCAGGGCAAACCCGGCAAAACAGGATGCCTTGGCATGGTTGCCCAAGTTTTCCTCCCGGCAATAGAATCGGATACAGCACCTCAAGCATCGTATAACTCATGAAAATCCGTGAACTTACCCCTGAACTCTTTCCCAAAGCAGCCTCCTTGCTGGATCATGCCTTTGCTCCAAGTAGGTACGAGGTTCAGCTCTTCGACAAGCTGCATGAGAACTGCCGGACTATGTACGAATGGGTATGCATCGTTCGCGATAGCGTTATTGCGTATATAGGGTTTACTAATGCTTACGACAAAAAATCAGTCGTAGGACTGCACCTAGGACTATTAGCGGTTGCACCCCAGATGCAGAGGCAGGGAATCGGATTTGAGTTGCTGCGATTTGCTTTAAGGCAGGATGTTATCCGGGAGAGTACGATCTTTGTGCTTGGGGATATGAAGTTCTACCAGAAGTTTGGGTTCGAGCCCTGCTCTGTACCAAAATGTTCTATTGATAAAGGGAAAAAGAACTTCCTGAGCATAAGGAACGAATCAAGTCACGAGTATACTGTCGGATACGATCCAGAGTTTACGGAAATAGCACCGAGCAGAAAACGAAACAAAATGTCATCCAAGAAGCGGGATAGATCTTGAGGGTAGGGGAGGGGTGAAGGTTGATAATACTTTGCATCTCGCAGCGCCCTGTTAATTCAGGGGGTCTGCTTAATAATCCAAAGTCGCTCTGTTCATAAGAAACAGGTTCAACCTGGCCGTCTCTATTCAGCCTGTTGCATCCTAATCCAGATATTTTTTGTACCCCAATTTGTACCCCTGGAAAATTTCGGCAAAAAAGGGGTTGCAATTAACTTGCAACCCCTTGATTTTACTGGTCGGAACGAGAGGATTTGAACCTCCGGCCCCCTGAACCCCATTCAGGTGCGCTACCAGACTGCGCTACGTTCCGAAAAATGTGTGGAGTGTTTGTAGCCCGAATACCCAGGCCTGTCAACTCCTACTTATGTCCGGCCGGTGTTTGCCGGCCGAGCTGGGAGAGAATGTCCCTCAATTCGGATTTGATATCCCGAAGCAGGGGAGCATCGGGCGCTTGCCCTTGGCGGCCGATCGTTTCCGATGTCTCCACTTCGGTGTTCCGCCGTGTGCTTTTAAGCAGCTTCTTGGCTCCGGAGATGGTGTATCCCTCATCGTGCAACAGGGTCTTGATGTGGAGCAGATGTTCCACATCCTGCCGTCGGTACAACCGCTGCTTGGACTTGCCCCGGAAGGGTTTGATTATGGCGAATTCTGTTTCCCAGTACCGCAACACATGGGGATCTACCCCAACAAGATCGCTGACCTCGCCGATGCGAAAATACACCTTGTCCGGTATCTGCTGGAATTCCGTTGTCGCCCGTTTCACATCAAGTCGCGATCGTTGTGTGGTAAGGAGTGCGTTTGAGGTACCTCTTGGACAATAGTCAAGAAACAGAAATTAGGCCACAATTTGTGTATAATTTACTTGTTCAGCCGTTCGCGCAGCCGCTTGCTCGGGCGGAAGGAGACCATCTGTCGTTTCGTGATGGTCATGGATTCGCCGGTGCGCGGGTTGCGGCCGCGGCGCGGCGATTTGTCGCGCACAGTCAGGGTGCCGAACTGCACCAGCTTGATCGATTCGCCGGCCACCATGGTATTCTTCATCGTGGCAAACACCGTGTCAACGATTTCGGCGGCATTGCGTTGGGAAACGCCCAGCTTTTCGTTGACGGCAATGGCCAGTTCCTTGCGGGTCACATTTCTCTTTTTCATTCTTCTGATCCTTCACGATAGCTGGCATTGAACTCTGTCATCAATGCCTTGACGATTTTTGCATGCACTTTGTCGACCGTCTGGTCATCAAGCGTGGCGGTGGCGGAGCGGTAGGTTACGGAAAGAGAAACGCTCTTGCAGCCAGCCTTGATCGGTTTGCCACGATATACATCGAAAATATCAGTGGATTCAATATATTTCTGCTCCTGGTCAGCGATTGTCCGCAGCAGTTCACCTGCCGGCGTCGCTTCCGGCACGACCAGGCTGGTGTCCCGTTTGACCGAGGGATATCTGGGCAGGCTGGTGAATTGCTTCGGCTGCCGGTCGAGCATGAGCAGCAGCTGCAGGTCGATCTCCAGATAGAAGACCTCCTGTTTGATGCCAAACCCTTTCAGGGTCTCCGCGTGGACCGCGCCGAGCGTGCCGATGGGCTTCTTGCCATCAGTGATGGCGAGGCTGCAGCACGGGTCGCAATACGGTTCGGTCAACCCGGGGTCTTGGCGGAAGAGGGCGCCACCCTGGGCAGCGAACCGTAGCACCTCAAAGAGCGTCACCGCCGCACCCTTGATGTCCAGCACATCGGCCAGGGTGCCGGCAAAATGGAGCGGGGCCGCACCGGCATGGCGATTGCCACTGATCACCGCGCAGAGCATCATCCGTTCCTCGGGCAGGGTATTAGGCTGGCGTTGGAGGAAAATCTTACCCATTTCGAAGAGTCGGACGTCACCGCGCTGGAAGTTGATGTTGCGGCGGATGTTTTCCAACAGACCAGGCAACAGCATGCTGCGCATCACACTCTGCTCCTCGGAGAGCGGATTCAGCAGCCGGGTGACCTGGCGGCGGCCGTCGTCCTGGCCCAAGCGGCAGAGGTCGAGATGGTTCTCGGCCACGAAACTGTAGTTGATCGCCTCATAAAAGCCCTGGGCTGTCAGGATACGAGCTATATCCTGACGCAGGGAGCGAAGTTCGTCCCGCCTGGGATAGTCCATGCGAATGGTCGGCTGCGAGGTCGGGATCTCGTTGTACCCGACCAATCGCGCCACCTCTTCAACCAGATCGACCTCACGCTCGATGTCGATGCGGAAACTGGGCACGGTGACCGTCAGTACGCCGTCACTAACGTGCTCAACCGGAAATTCGATGCCGCGCAGCAGTCGGGCCACCTCGTCCTGGCTGACGTTCAAGCCCAGGAGCGAGCAGACCCGCTCAACCCGCAACTGCAGCTGCAACTGGTCTTTGCGGCCGGGATAAAGGTCAATGCCGCTGGCATCGGGCACGGCGCCGGCATACTCCACCATGAGGTTGACTGCGCGTTCAAGGGCGTTGGCCGCAAGGTTGGGATCGACCCCGCGCTCGAATCGGTAGGAGGACTCGGAGGGCAGGCCGAGCCGCCGGGCAGTCCGTCGGATAGAGATCGGATGGAAGCAGGCAGATTCGATGAGGATGGTGCTGGTCTGCGCGGTGATCTCCGTCTCCAAACCGCCCATCACCCCGGCCACGGCCACGGGGCGTTCGGCATCGCAGATCAGGAGCGTGTCGGCCTCGAGCGAGCGCTCGCTGCCGTCGAGGGTGGTGATGGTCGCCTCACCAAGCCTGGGCCTGCGCACCACGATCGTCGCCCCCTTGAGGGTGGTGAAGTCAAAGGCGTGCAATGGCTGGCCGGACTCCAGCATAACGTAGTTGGTAATATCAACGATGTTGTTGATCGGCCGCATGCCCACCGCGCTCAGCCGCTGCTGCATCCACTGCGGCGAGGGGCCGATGGTGACGTTGCTGAGTTTTCTCGCGGTGTAGCGCGGGCATAGCACATGATCCTCGATGACAACGGCGTAGTCGGGATGGGTGGCAGAGAGCGCGGTGACTTGGGGCACCAGCGGCCGGATGGTCTGGCCGGTGAAGCCGCCGACCTCGCGGGCGATGCCGCGGACGCTGGCGCAATCAGGCCGGTTCGGGGTCAGGTCGACCTCGATGACTGTGTCGAGCAGTCCCAGGGCCTGGGCAACGGGCACGCCGGCTGCAAGCGATTCGTCCAGATCGAGAATACCGCTGTGATCGGCGCTGATGGCCAGTTCGCGGGCGCTGCAGAGCATCCCCGCCGAAGGTACGCCGCGCACCTTGGCCTTTTTTATTTTGTTGCCGTCGGGCAGTTTGACGCCGGGTCGGGCAAAGGCGGTGACCATGCCAGCACGGACATTGGGGGCACCGCAGACCACCTGCACGGTCTCCTCGCCGGTCTCGACCTCGCAGACGGTCAGCTTGTCGGCATCGGGGTGACGTTCGACCTTAGTCACCCTGGCGGTGGTGATCGACCCCAGTTCAGCGAATAACTCCTGGACGCTGTCTACCTCAAGCCCGAGCATGGTCAGCTTGTCGGCGATCTGGGCTGGGCAGTGCCCTTCGGTGGAAACAAATTGGTTGAGCCAACTGACTGTGAATTTCATGGGTATCCTATCCGCCGTTTGCAGCGTTGTCGCCCCGGGGACCAGCGTTGGCCGGACCGGTCGGGATTGGTCAGGAGGTTTGCGTTGTCAGCCACGGTGAAGGCAGAGGGAACAGCAAGATCACACCTGCTCGGCACCCGGTTGAGACCCCGCCTTGCCCAACCGCCGGTCGCGACGGGGAGACGGCGGGCTGGCCAGGGCAGGGAAAAACCGGGTCAAAACTGGGAGAGAAAACGGAGGTCGTTTTCGTAGTACATACGGATGTCGTCGATCCCGTACTTGAGCATGGCAATGCGCTCGACGCCAAGGCCAAAGGCAAAACCGGAAAAGACGTCCGGGTCGTAGCCCACCATCTTCAGCACCTCGGGATCAATCAGGCCGGAACCGAGGATCTCCAGCCAGCCCGTGCGCTTGCACACCCGGCATCCCTCGCCGCCGCAGATGACGCAGGCGATGTCCACCTCGGCGCTGGGCTCGGTGAAGGGGAAGAAACTGGGCCGGAAGCGAAGGGGCAGCTCCCGCTCGAACATTTTGTGGGTAAAGCTGGTCAGCACGCCCTTGAGGTCGGAGAAGGAGACCTGCCGATCCACGAGAAACCCTTCCACCTGGTGAAACATGGGCGTGTGGGTGATGTCGGAATCGCAGCGGTATACCTTGCCCGGCGCGATGTAGCGCAGGGGCGGGTCCTGCTTCTCCATGATCCGCGCCTGCATGGGCGAGGTGTGGGTGCGCAGAAGGATCGAATCCGTGACATAGAAGGTGTCGTGCATGTCACGGGCAGGATGGTGCTTGGGGATATTGAGGGCCTCGAAGTTGTAGTAGTCGGTCTCGACGTCCGGCCCCTCGGCCACGGCAAACCCCAGTCCCTCAAAGATGGCGCAGATCTCATCCATCACCTGGGTGACCGGATGCAGCCTGCCAAAGGGCAGGCTGCGGCCAGGCAGGCTGAGATCCACACCCTCGGCCGCGGCGCCGGTCGCGCGTGCGAACTGTTCCTTCCTGGCATCAAAGAGACGCTCGACCTCAAGCTTGACTTCGTTGGCCAACTGACCAAGGCGCGGCCGATCCTCAGCGGAGACCGCACCCAACTGGCGCATGATGCCGGTCAGCAGGCCGCCCTTGCGCCCAAGGTATTTGACCCGGAAGGATTCGAGCTGCTCAGGATCGGCGATCTGCGCGAGCGAGTCGGTCGCCTCCTGCCGCAACCTGAGCAAGTCCTGTTCCATGGTCGTCTCAGGAAGGCAGCTGACCGGCTGTGCGAACAACGGCGGTGAAGGCGGCCGGATCGACGATGGCCAGGTTGGACAACACCTTGCGATCAAGCTCGATGGCGTTCTTGGCCAGCCCGTTGATCAGACGGCTGTAGCTGGTGCCGTTCTGCTTGGCGGCGGCGTTGATGCGGGCGATCCACAGCTGACGAAATTCGCGCTTTTTGGTGCGGCGATCCCGGTAGGCATAGCAGAGGGCATGGTCGACAGCCTCGGCGGCTGACTTGAACAGGCGGTGCTTGCCGCCACGAAAACCTTTTGCCAGGGTCAAGACCTTATTTCTTCTGCGGCGGGCTTTGAAACCGCGGGTTACACGAGGCATGATGTACTCCGTTCATACTGTTGATAAAACGTGACCGGATCGCCCGAAGGGGGCCGCCCGGTGGAGGTATTGCAAAGGATTGCTGCCTGGTGTTTACAGATACGGCAGCATCCGGCGGACGGCGCGCTCGTCGGCCTCGGCAATCAGGCCGGACTTGCGCAGGTTTCTCTTTCGTTTGGTCGACTTCTTGGTCAGGATGTGGGAAGAATACGCCTTGCTGCGGCGAATCCGTCCACCCCCGGTAGCGGAGAACCGCTTGGCGGCGCCTCTGTTGGTTTTCATTTTCGGCATGGTTCTGCTCCTTGTCTTGCCTGAATGGCCCAAAACAGGCCAGGGACGTCTCTCTGAATAGGTACCCGGTCAGCGTTCCGCTTTGGGACCGACGAACATGACCAGCTGCCGCCCTTCCATCTTGGGCTCCTGGATGATCACGCAGTCTTCCCGCAGGGTGTCGGCTATCTTGGTGAGTGCGTCGAGGCCGATGGTCTGGGCATAGACGATCTCCCGGCCGCGAAAACGCATGGTTACCTTGACCTTGTTTTTTTCGCCAAGGAATTCCTTGATTTTTCGTATTTTGAAAGCAAGGTCATGCTCTTCGGTTTTCGGCCGGAATTTAATTTCCCGGGTTTCGATGACCGTCTGCTTCTTTTTCGCTTCCTGCTGCTTCTTTTTCAGCTCGTACCGGAACTTGTCGAAATTCATGATCCGGCAGACGGGCGGATCGGCCTTGTCGGAAACCTCGACAAGGTCAAGCCCTTGCTCCATGGCGATATCAAGGGCGGCCCTGGTGCTGACGACGCCCCGCTGGGTACCGTCGGCATCAATCAACCGCACCTCGCGGTAATCGATGTCCTGGTTGATCTTTATCTTCAGATCTTGCTGGGCGGAGGGTTTTCTAGTGCTGCCTCGTTTCTTAATGTTCGTTCCTCCTGATGGTTTTTCCGTTCAATCCGGGTTCAGTGCCGACACTCTTCAGTAACGAAATCTACAAAGGCCTCCGGCGTCATGGCCGGCAGGTTTTCGCCGTCGCGCCGGCGGATGGTGATGGTCCCGTCCTGCTTCTCGCGGTCGCCAACGATAAGCATGTAGGGCACTTTCATCAGCTGGGCTTCCCGGATCTTGTAGTTCAGTTTTTCGTTGCGCAGATCCTTCTCGATGCGGATGCCGCGTGCCCGCAGCTGACTGTAGACCTGCTCGCAGTACTCGGCCTGATCATCGGTGATGTTGAGGATGCGGGCCTGCTCCGGGGCCATCCACAACGGGAAGGCGCCGGCGTAATGCTCGATGAGTACGCCGATGAACCGTTCCAGTGAACCCATCAGGGCCCGATGGATCATGATCGGTCGATGGTCGGCGCCGTCGTCGCCGGTGTAGGTCATCTGGAACCGCTCCGGCAGGTTGAAATCCACCTGGATGGTGGAGCACTGCCAGGATCGGCCCAACAGGTCCTTGATCTTGATGTCGATCTTCGGGCCGTAGAACACGCCCTCGCCAGGGTCGATCTGATAGGCAAGTCCCTTTTTCTCCAGTGCCTGCTTGAGCGCCTGGGTGGACAGTTTCCAATGATCGTCGGACCCGACGTACTTCGCAGGCCTGGTGGAAAGATAGACGTCGTACTGGTCAAAGCCGAAGGTGTTCAGGATGCGCAGGTTGAGGTCGATGATGTTGAAAATCTCCTCTTCCAGCTGATCCGGGCGGCAGAAGATATGGGCGTCGTCCTGGGTGAAGCCGCGGACCCGCATCAGCCCGTGCAGGGCACCGGTGCGCTCGTAGCGATAGACCGTGCCCAACTCGCACCAGCGGATCGGGAATTCGCGGTAGCTGTGCGGATCGGCGTTGTACACGCCGATGTGGAAGGGGCAGTTCATGGGCTTGAGCTGGTACATCACCTCGTCGATCTCCATGGCGGAATACATGTTCTCGCTGTAGAAATCAAGGTGGCCGGAGGTCTTCCACAGATCCTGGCGGGCGATGTGCGGCGTGTACAGCAGCTGATAGCCGTGGCGGTAATGCTCGTCCTTCCAGTGATCCTCGATGAGTCGCCGCAGGAGCGCGCCCCTGGGTTGCCAGAGGATGAGGCCGGGGCCGATCTGATCCTGAATGGTGAACAGACCCAGTTGCTTGCCCAGGCGGCGATGGTCGCGCTTGCGCGCCTCCTCGAGCCGGGTCAGGTACTGGCTGAGCTCTTTCTTGTCGGCAAAGGCGGTGCCGTAGATGCGGGTCAGCATCTGCCGTTTCTCGTCGCCACGCCAGTAGGAACCGGCGACACGCAGGAGCTTGAACACCTTCAGCCAGGAGGTGTCGGGCACATGCGGGCCACGGCAAAGATCGACAAAGGCGCCCTGGGTGTAGAGGCTGACTGTGTCCGCGTCCATGTCCTGGAGCAGTTCCACCTTGTACTGCTCGCCCATCCGTGCGAACCAGCGGGTAGCCTCGTCCCGGCTCATCTCTTTGCGGGAGAAGGGCAGGCGGGCATTGACCAGTTCCGTCATCTTGGCCTCGATCCGCTCGAAATCGTCGGGCGAAAAGGGCTGTTCACGATCGAAATCGTAATAGAATCCGTCTTCGATGGCTGGACCGATGGCGACCTTGACCTGCTCGCCGAACAGCTCCTTGACGGCCAGGGCCATGAGGTGGGCGGTGGAATGGCGAAGGATGTCGAGGCCGATCTCCGAATCGACGGCAACCGGCTCGATGACCGTGTCCTCGGTGAGCGGCGTGGTCAGATCGATCAGGTGGCCGTTGCTCTTGACGGCGACGGTCTGTTTCCGCTGCTTGCCGGAAACGAGCTCCTTGAGCGCTTCCGCGGCCACAACACCCTGCGGAAATGCCTTGCTTTCGCCATCTTGTACGGAAACCCTGATATCTGCCATCGTGCCTGTAAAAAGGAAAGGCTAATGAGCAGAAGGGACTTCTGCATCCTAGCCTTTAAAGGTTGGTAGGCGCGGACGGGGTCGAACCGACGACATCTACCACGTCAAGGTAGCGCTCTCCCACTGAGCTACGCGCCTACATCATTGTGCTGCTATGAAGGCGTACTATTAAAGCATGCCGTCAAAAAACGCAAGTCAAATACCAGCTAACATGCAGAGAGTCAAGGGAAATGCGAAGACAGGGTCAGGGGCAATGCAAAATTTTCGCTTTTTTCGGCACGGTGGGCAATGGCTAGACGCCACGTTCAGGGGTGGTTGCGGAGTGCCTGGCGGGATTCGATGGCCCGGGCCAGGGTGTGCTCGTCGGCGTATTTGATATCCATGCCCATGGGGATGCCGCAGGCCAGTCGGCTCATGCGAACGCTTGTTCTCCCGAGCAAATCGGCAAGATAGGAGGCGGTGGCCTCGCCGGGAACGGTGGAGCTGGTGGCGATCAGGACCTCGTCGGCCGCCCCGGTCTCGATGCGGGCCAGCAGTTCGCGGATCTTCAGTTCGTCCGGGCCAATGCCGTCCATGGGCGAGAGCACGCCATGGAGGATGTGGTAGACGCCGCGAAAGGCGCCGGTCTTCTCAACAGCCAGCTGGTCTCCAGGCTCCTCGACCACGCAGATCAGGCGCGGGTCGCGTCCTGGACTGCCGCAGATGAGGCAGGGGTTGGTTTCGGAGAAGGTGAAGCACTGGCTGCACAGATGGATAGCCTCGTGCAGGGCAGTCAGGTCACTGGCCAGGAGCCTGGCCTCGGAGGCCGGACGCCGCAGGACATAGAGGGCCAGCCGGGTGGCGGTTTTGCGGCCGATGCCGGGCAGCCTGGTGAAATCGGTGATCAGGCGCTCCAGCGCCGGCGGTACGATCTGCATGGGGCCAGCGGTTCAGATCAAGCCCGGGATCTGCATGCCGCCGGTCAGCTTGACCATCTCAGCCTTTTCCTGTTCCTTGGCCTTGCGCAGGCCGTCGTTGACCGCGGCCAGGACCAGATCCTGCAGCATCTGCACGTTTTCCCCCCGCACCAGCTGTTCTTCTATGGCGAGGTTCAGCAATTCTCCCTTGCCGTTGAAGGTGGTGGTCACCATGCCGGCGCCGGCCGAGCCGGTCACCTGCTTGCCGGCCAGATCGTTTTGGATGTTGGCCAGGCGCTCCTGAAACTGCTGCGCCTGCTTCATCAATTCTCCCATATTCATGGAATACTCCTCATTGGTTGCTTCCGCGAACGGAGTCGTTTGTCATGGGCTACACTTGCCGCCAGACAGGGCAGCAGGTTTACCGTGTATCAAGGCTTAGAGCGGGGAGGGTCTTGGCGTCCCGGTCAGTCGTCCAGGTGGGCGCTTCCCTCAGTTGCCCTGGTATCAGCGGACAAGTTTTTCCGATGCCGCGAGCCGATGCGGATGTCGCCGATCTGGCCTGAAAAGACATCCAGGGCGGTCTGAACCAGGGGATCGTTGGCCAATGCCCGGCGTTCATGCTGGGGGGCCATCCCGTTTGCCGGGTCTATGTCGCAAGCGTTCGACCCTGCCACTTCAAAATGGATTCGAAGATTTTCCTGGAAAAAATCAAGGGCCAACTCGGTCAGGGTCTTGACGTGCTCCCGCTGTTTCAACAGGCTGCATTCGGCCGGGTGATTGAAGTGGATGATCAGGGCGTCGCCCTCGCGCTGCACTGAGGTGGCCACCTGCAGGGCTGCGGCCATCCATCGATGCCGTTCCTGGATGTACTTGAGGAAGGCATCCCAGTGCTGCCGGATTCTACGCCTGCCCTCGGCGGGCCGGGGTGCGGGTGCAGGCTGCGGCGCTGTTTGTTCCGGGCTAGGCGTCTCCAACGGTTTGGCCTCAACCGGATTCGGCAGGGCTGCGGGCAAGGGAGATTCCGGTTGCGGCGGCAGGGGGGCACGCGTGGTTTGGGGAGCGGGCGTTTCGACCGGTTTGTCGACCGTAGCCGCCATGAGCGGGGCGGCAGGCGCTGGCGTAGTTGCCGGCGGGGTCTTCGAAAGAACAGGCGTTGGCGCGGCAACCGCCCCAACCTGGTGGGGCATCGACACCGCAGCCACAGGCTCTGGCGCTGGGCGTTGCGGCTGTATCACAACGGCAGGCTTCGTTACAGGAGATTGGACCGGTAACGGAACTCCAGCCAGTATCTGGTCGAAACGGGCAATCAGTTCGGAGACCGGGGCCACGTCTCGGATCTGGGCCGCGCGGAGAAAGACCATTTCCAGGGCAAGCCGGGGTTGCTGACTGACGGCCAGTTGATCCACGCCCTCGACAAGCAATTGGAACATGGCGGATACCGCGGCCAGGTTCTGCTCCGCGGCCACGGCTTGCAGCACCTGCAATTCCTCATCGGTGGTGTCCAGCATGTCGCCGGGCTTCTGGCTGATCAGACAGACAAGCAGCCCCCGGAACCAGCGGAGCAGGTCGTTGCCGAATCGACGGACATCGGTGCCGTGGGCTGCCATCTGGTCGAGCAGGCGATAGATGGTCTCCAGGTCACCATGCAGCAGCGCCTGGCCAAGATCAGCCACCAACCGGTGACTGACCAGACCGAGCACTTCGGTGACCTCGGCTACGCTGATTTCGCCGCCGCCATAGGAGAAGATCTGATCGAGCAGGCTGAGTCCGTCGCGGACACTGCCCTCGGCCTCGCGGGCGATCATCTCCAGAGCTTCGGGCTCCACCTTGACCCCTTCCTCGGCGGCCAATCGGCCGAAATGGTCGGCCAGTTGACGATGACCCAAGCGTTTGAGCTCGTACCGCTGGCATCTGGACAGGATGGTGACCGGCACCTTGTGCGGCTCAGTGGTGGCGAACATGAAATAGACGTGTGCCGGTGGTTCCTCCAAGGTCTTCAGCAGGGCATTGAAGGCCTCGGTGGTGAGCATGTGCACTTCGTCGATGAGGATGATCTTGTGGCGTGCATTGGCGGGCATGAAGCGGATCTTTTCCTTCAGCTCGCGGATTTCCTGAATGCCGCGGTTGGAGGCGCCGTCCACTTCCTGCAGATCCACGCTTGCGCCTTCGGTGATCTCCCGGCAGGAGCGGCACTCATTACACGGCTCGGCAGCTGGACCCTGAAGACAATTGAGGGCCTTGGCCATGATCCGGGCCAAGGTGGTCTTGCCGGTACCGCGGACGCCGCTGAACATCAGGGCATGGGGCACGCGACCCTGGGTGAGCGCATTCTGGAGCGTGCGTACCACCGGTTCCTGGCCGATCACTTCGCTAAATCGTTGCGGGCGGGATTTTCTGGCAAGTACGAGGTAGGACAAGATGGGCACCGACGGTCAGTGATCCGGGGGATCGTTCCGTGCTGAACTGGAAGGGGCGATGCGCGACAGCTGAAAAAAAGGATAGCCAGGCACCCCTGCGGCACATAAAGAGATTCACTACCGCTGCTTCCTTCCGGACCTGACGGGGTTTGCGAGTCTTTATTGCACAGGACCCGGCTATCACACTGTGATCATTCGGCTGTGGAAGAAGGGGGCAGCTCTTGTTGGCAGGGTAGCCATCCCGTTCTTCAGACTCTTGTCTATACCCGCTGACGGCATCAGCGTCAAGCACTTTCCTGGCCGACCGGTGTGCAGGGACATACCTGTTGTCTGTTGCCCGGGTGGCGGGTTGTTGAAGGCGGTGGGTGAGGCCGGAAAACAAAAATCCCCACGTCGTCCAACGATGACATGGGGAAAGGGGATCATGAATCTGCAGTGCGGCTGGGGTTGTCAGCCTGCGGGCAGGGTTTGGTCTAAAACAGGAGATTCTTGCCGAGGATTGCAACCAGATCGTCGGCTGCCCGAGTCGGGGCCATCTTGCCCTCCTCGACCGCCTGCTTGATCTCGGGCAACAGCTTCTGGATCTCCGGATGCTGATAGAACCATCGTTCCAGCCCCTCGTTGACCAGAAACCACATCCAACTCATGGCCTGATCCTGGCGTTTCTTGTCCAGTTCACCAGACGAGGTCATGATCCGCTTGTGACTCTTGATGGTGTCCCAGACCTCGACCAGCCCGGTTTGTTCCAGGGCGCTGCAGGTCATGACCGGCGGCGTCCAGTTGGGCGAGGAGGGGGTGACCAGATGGAGGGCAGTTTCGTACTGCCGCTTGGCCAGTTTGGCCCGGTTGACGTTGTCGCCGTCGGCTTTGTTGACGACAATGGCATCGGCCACCTCAAGCACGCCTTTCTTGATGCCCTGTAGTTCGTCGCCGGCGCCGGAAATCTGGAGGACGAGGAAGAAATCGACCATCGAGGCCACAGTGGTCTCGGACTGCCCCACACCCACGGTCTCAACGATGATCACGTCAAACCCTGCCGCCTCGCAGACCAGCATGGTTTCACGGGTTTTTCGGGCCACGCCGCCCAGACTGCCGCCGGATGGCGAGGGGCGGATAAAGGCCATGTCGTTGACCGCCAGCTTTTCCATCCGGGTCTTGTCGCCGAGGATGGAACCGCCGCTGCGGGTACTGCTTGGATCGATAGCCAGAACGGCTACGCGATGCCCCAGAGTGGTCAGCATGGTGCCGAAACTCTCGATGAAGGTGCTCTTGCCAGCGCCTGGAACTCCGGTGATGCCCAGGCGGACAGCTTTGCCTGTATAGGGCAGGAGCGCATTGATCACGTGTTTGGCAATCTCCTGATGCGTGCTCAGAATGCTCTCGACCAGCGTAATGGTGCGGGCTAGCATCAGCCGGTTGTTGTCCAAGACGCCTTGGATATAATAACTGGAGTCTTTATGCATAGCTGACCTGGAGTTGAGGTTGGCTCAGGAGAACATGCAAACGGACGGATTTTCGCCCGTCCGTTTGCTGTTGTGCCGCTGGTCGAACGACCAGATTTTACTTGCAGTACTGCGCCTCGAGCATATCCATGACCTTGCCGGCAGATTCGGTGATCGGGGTTCCCGGACCGTAAATGCCCTTGCAGCCTGCGTCATAGAGGAATTGATAATCGCTCGGCGGGATAACGCCACCGGCAACAACCATGATCTCGCCAGCGCCCTTTTCCTTCAGCTTCTGGATCAGTTCGGGCACGAGCGTCTTGTGACCGGCTGCCAGACTGGAAGCGCCGACCAGGTGGACGTCGTTCTCGATGGCCATCTTGGCGGCCTCTTCCGGGGTCTGGAACATCGGGCTGATGTCCACGTCGAAGCCGAGGTCGGCATAGGAGGAGGCAACGACCTTGATGCCGCGGTCATGGCCATCCTGGCCCATCTTGGTGACGAGGATACGAGGACGGCGGCCGGTTTTGGCCAGGAAGTCGGCGGTCCGCTTGCGAATGCCCTCGATGACCTGGGCGGAATCGCTGCTGGCTTCACTGTACTCCGAGGAGTAGGCGCCGGATACGCATTGGGTGGTGGCCACGAAGCGGCCGAATACTTTTTCCATGGCGTCAGAAATTTCTCCAACAGTGGCTCTGGCCTTGGCTGCGGCGATGGCGACCTCAAGCAGGTTGCCGTTGCCGGCCGCGGCTTTGGTGACAGCTTCGAGACAGGCCTGACACTTGGCGTTGTCGCGGGCTTTCTTGGTCTGGTTGATGCGATCGATCTGCTCAAGGCGAACGGAATCCGGTACCTCGAGAATGTCGAAGTCCATCTTCTCGTCTTTGAGACGGTACTTGTTGACGCCAACGATAACGTCCTTGCCCTGGTCGATGCGGGCCTGACGGCGGGCTGCGGACTCTTCGATGCGCATCTTCGGCATGCCGGACTCAATGGCCTTGGCCATGCCGCCGATCTCTTCGATCTCGTCGATGATCTTCTGCGCGCCTTCGACGATCTGGTTGGTCAGCCATTCAACATAGTAGGAGCCGCCCAGCGGATCGGCAACGCGGCAGATCTGCGACTCTTCCTGGATGATGATCTGGGTGTTGCGGGCGATACGGGCGGACAGTTCGGTCGGCAGGCAGACGGCCTCGTCAAACGAGTTGGTGTGCAGCGACTGGGTGCCGCCGAGGACTGCGGACATGGCCTCGATGGTGGTGCGGATGACGTTGTTGTATGGATCCTGCTCGGTCAGCGACCAGCCGGAAGTCTGGACATGGGTCCGAAGCATGGAACTCTGGGCCTTCTTCGGGTTGAACTGCTGCATGAGACGGTGCCACAGGAAGCGGGCAGCGCGCAGCATGGCGATCTCCATGAAGAAGTTCATGCCCACGCCGAAGAAGAAGGAAAGACGCGGTGCAAACGTATCGATATCCATGCCCGATTTGATAGCGGCGCGAACGTACTCTACACCATCTGCCAGGGTGAAGGCGCACTGGAGGACGGAGTCGGCACCGGCTTCCATGATGTGGTAGCCGCTGATGGAAATGGTGTTGTACTTCGGCATATTCTTGGAAGCGTATGCCATGATGTCGGAGACGATCCGCATGGAGGGCTCGGGCGGATAGATGTAGGTGTTCCGGGTCAGGTACTCTTTGAGGATGTCGTTCTGGATAGTGCCTTCCAGCTGCTCCTGCTTGACGCCCTGCTCCTCGGCGGTGGCGATCCACATGGCCAGAATCGGAATAACCGCGCCGTTCATGGTCATGGAAACGGACATCTTGTCCAGCGGGATGCCGTCGAAGAGGATCTTCATATCTTCGATCGAGTCGATGGCCACGCCGGCCTTGCCGATATCGCCGGCCACGCGGGGATTGTCGGAGTCATAGCCGCGGTGGGTGGAGAGGCTGAACGCGACCGACAGGCCTTTCTGGCCAGCAGCCAGGTTTTTGCGGTAAAATTCGTTGGATGCCTTGGCGGTGGAGAAACCGGCGTACTGACGGATAGTCCAGGGACGGCCGGCATACATGGTGGCCATCGGTCCACGGGTGTAGGGGGCCATGCCGGGCAAACTGCCAACAGTGGCCAAGCCCTTGAGGTCGTCCTCACAATACATCGGTTTAACGGTAATACCTTCGGGGGATTTCCAATTCAGCGTGTCGGGAGATTTTCCCTTCATCTGCTTGGTGGCCATCTCAACCCATTGTTCGTATCCAGTTGCCATTTCACTTACTCCTTGTCGTTATCTTTAGGGATTATTCCCTAGTGAAAAATGAAAGAAACCGGGACTGGTACCATCCTGTCAATGAGGTTCGGGTGGCGCCAGTACCAGAATCGAGTAACCCTTGCGGTGTTCGTTGCCGCAAAAACAGCAAGGGGGAATTTATTTACCCACGTTGAGATATTTCGACCAGGATGCCGCCTGTTGCTTTGGGGTGGAGGAAGGCAATCTTGCATCCGCCGGCGCCGATCCGGGGTGTCTTGTCTATCAAGGCAACCCCTTTCGCTTGCAGCTCGGCCAATGCTTCTTCGATGTTTTCAACTTGGAAGGCAACATGCTGGAAGCCACCTTTGCCGCCATTTTTTTCGATGAATTTGGCAATCGGGCCATCGGGAGAGGTCGAAATCAACAGTTCCACTTCACTCTCGCCGACCGGATAAAAGGCGGTGGTGACCTTCTGCTCTTCAACAGTCTCGGAACCGTGCAGCTTGAGACCCATAACATCTGTCCAGAATTTGCTTCCTTCTTCCATGCTGTTGACTGCGATGCCGAGATGGTCGATTTTCAGAATTTTCATGCTGTGTTCTCCTTTCCGTAATGTGTTTGGGTGTGCTTTTCCTAATTTGCGTTGAAGGCAGGGGGCGAATCCGCTCGCCTTCAACAGAACGAAACCCAGCGGCGCCAGAGCCGATGGAGATCAACCGAGCAGTGAAGTTTTCCTAAGTGTCAAACGGCATGCATCGTATGCCGCATCGTTTTTTGCCACGTCCTTGATCTTTTTTCTTACTTGTGATCAGCGAGGTTGTCATCTGAAATCGTTGCTTGCGGCAGTGCCGCCTGAAGGCGGCACTGCCGGATCGGTCCTGCTTTATTTTGCTGCCCGCTTGACAAACACGCCGCCCGGATCAACGACTTCGCGGATCAGGCGAATCTCCTCCGTGGTCGGCGCCGGGAACTGAGTGACATCGGGGGCGACCAGCAGCTCGAAGCCGGTGTTGGCCTGGATGCTCTCGATAGTCTCGCCGGGGAAGGTGTGGAGAATGCGCATTCTCTTGGTCTTCTCCTCAAAATCGAAGATACCCCGAGTGGTGATGAGCCGATAGGGGCCCTTGCCCTGCATGCCGGCATTGTAGCGGGCGTTGGGGCTGCCGTCGAGGTGACCGGGACTGGTGATGTAGGACAGTTTCTCGTTGAACTTCTTCTTGTCGTGGGGCACGATGAGAATGGTCCGCTCGCAGGAGGCGGCCATGTCGCTGGCGCCGCCGGAGCCGGGCAGGCGTACTTTCGGCTTGCCGTACCCTTCCGGGAACTCGCCCATCATGGTTGAGTTGAGGTTGCCGTACATATCGACCTCGGCGCCGCCGATGAAGCCGAAATCGGCAAAACCGCGCTGGGTCAGCTCAAAGGCGGCGTTCAGACCTTTGACGAACGATGCGCCGGTGAAGGTCTTGGAGTCGCCGACCGAGATGGGCAGGCCGTGGTGCAGGGGCGGACCGACAGCGCCGGCCTCGAACACCGGGATCAGTCCGGGGGCGTGGGTGAGTTTGGCCAGCAGGGAGGCGACCATGGGCAGGCCGGTCCCGACAAAGACTATTTTTTTGTCTTCAAGAACTTTCGCTCCCGCCACAACAATGATTTCCTGGGCGGTGTAATCTGTTGAAACAGTCATGATGACTCCTTGTTAAGTGGTTCCGATGCAGCGATGACGGTCTGTGCGCTCAGGCCAGACGCTCGCAGTTGAACGATTCCGCCGCCTGGTCGGCAATCAGCTTCTTGGTCGGGAACTTCTCGATGTAATCCTCGAAATGCTCGACGCCGAAGATGTTCTCCTCGTACCAGGCTTTCAGTGCATCGGCGGTTCCGCCCTTGACCATCGGCATGATGCGGCCGACGAAATCGCGAATGGCGTCGCCGTTGAAGTAGTAATGGCGCCGGCAGGCTCCGGGGTAGGAACCGAACGGCACCTTGATGACCGCATCCACTGCGGGGAACGGGATCATGATGTCCTTGGGATTGCTGACGATCAGTTCGTGGGAAACGAGTTGCTCGCAGGTGACGATGGTGTGGGCCGAGGCCATGGCAATCTCGGCGCAGGTGCAGTCCGTGCCGCGGATGATGCAGTTGCCGTACATGTCGGCGGCCTGCACATGGATCAGGGCCACGTTCGGGTTGCTGGCCGGCAGGAGGGCGATGGGCCGGCCGGTGAATGGACAGTCGATGATCTTGGTGCGGCTGGTGTTCTTGATGTCGCCGCCCAGCGGGCCGCGGGTAGGGATGAAGGGAAGGCCCATGGCGCCGGCTTTGAACCGGGCCGACATGTTGTAGTTGCTCCAATCCTCGAACTCGATCAGGCCGCGCTCGGCCAGGTACCGCCAGGCCGGGGACAGGCCAAAGGCCTCGTGACCCCAGTAGGCCAGCTCAATGCGCTTGATGGAGTAGCGATCCGGGTAGGCGATCATGGCGCCGGCAAGTATTTCCGGGCCCATGGCGGCCGATTGGAAGGAAAGTGTCAGATCTTTGAAGCCCTGACGAACCATCTCGTGACAGGTGGCAACCGGCTGACGGATGTTGACAAAGCCACCAATAGCGACATTGTCGCCGTTTTTCACAAACCTGGACACGGCCTCTTTCAGGGTCATCCGCTTGTCCTTCATGGACTTGTCTTTCGTGACAAGCGCTTCTCTGGCTTCATCGGGTGATAAACCTGTCCAGAACATTTTTGCGTTCGTTTCCAATGTGTACCTCTTCCTGTCTGTGAAATGTTTGTAATGCCCGCTCGCCCGAAAGAAGCGACCGGGTTCCCCCTGAACAAAAAAAGACCGGAAAGGAACAGGGATGCACCCCGTTCCTTTACCGGTCTCTCTTTCGGCTTGATATATATGCTACGAACATTCCTTGCATCATGCCTTGAGTGGATTCTCCCCAAAACCGATTGATTATCAAGCGTTCGTCTGTTGCGGGCGTTGTGTCCGTTGGTTCTCAGTGGTTTGTGCCAAGGCGAAACGATGCGACCGCAAAAAAAAGAGGCGTTCCCCTAAGGCGGGAAAGGCCCTTTTGGTTCATTTATCGCAATACTTCTTCGATACGACCTCGGCTGTCCCGTCGGAAAACTCCTCCGGAACGTCTTGTGAAGGTTGATAGGGTGATTTTCCGCAACAAAAGGCAACCGGTTGAGGCGCTTGGGGAAAACTCAGGTAACAGGCTAAAACTAAATAACTTAAAAAGTAGCGTTTTCCTATTTGAAGTTCGATCGTTTGTCAACAGCAAAAAACAGAAACGGACCACACCCCGACATGCCTGGAATTCGCTGTGTAACGATAATATAGCCAGATAGGAAGATGTCCCGCGAACATCATTTTTTCGCTGCCAATGCACTCTGTGCTGACCTAAAACACATTCCTGTGCCTGCGATGTGGGCTTTCAACCAAGGCCAGGTGACCGGCGAGGTTGTTGTTGCCGAAAAATGACCGATGGGGTAATCCTCCAAGGCGTTGCAGACAAATCGGCTAGTTACGACCGATACGCGATCCATCGCGCAGGCGGTCTCTTCCAGTCCATCTCGAGCAAGGAGGGCGGTATGAAGATTTACACAGGCGGGGGCGACAAGGGCAAAACCAGCTTGTTCTCGGGCGAGCGAGTTGCCAAGCATCACCCTCGCATCGAGGCCTACGGCGACCTGGATGAACTCAACTCGCTTCTCGGCGTGGTGGCGGCCCAAGTGCCTGCCTCGGAACAGGCGATCCTCCTAGATCTGGACCGGATCCAGTCGCAGCTGTTCATGGCCGGGGCCTGGCTGGCCACGACCCCGGACAGCTCGGCCACCGCCTATCTGACACCGATTAAGGCCACACTCGCCAAGGAATTGGAGGCCCGCATCGATTCCCTGTCCGAGGTCCTGCCCGCGCTCAAAGAGTTCATCCTCCCCGGCGGCCAACCGGTGGCGGCCTGGTCGCATGTGGCCCGGAGCGTCTGCCGCCGTTGCGAGCGACGCCTGACCGGCCTGATCGAGGCCTCGGAATCCGTGGGCAGCGAACAACTGGCGGCAATCCAGGTCTACCTCAACCGGCTCTCGGATTATCTGTTCGTGCTTGCCCGCTATCTCAACCAGGTCCTGGGCACGGTGGACAAGGTCTGGAGGAAGGAGTGAGCGAAACCGGATATCCCTGGTCGATTTCGGTGCAGGAACGGGTCTGGCTGAACAGTGACAATTTCGCCCTGACCTGCACTCGACCCGAGGGCTTCCATTTTCTGGCTGGGCAGTATGTGAGCTTGGGTTTGCCTGGAGTGGAGCGGGAGTATACCATCACCTCGCCGCCGGATGCGCAGGAACTGCGCTTTCTCGTCAAACGGGTGGTCGGCGGGCGGATGAGCGAGGTTTTGGCCGGGATGGCCATGGGGGAACAGCTGGCCATGGCCAGACCCAAAGGCTATCTGACCTATCGTCCCACCCGCCGCGAGGTGGTATTTGTCGGCACGGGCGTGGGCATCGCGCCCTATGTGGCCATGGCCGCGGCCGGTGTGCGCGGCTTCACCCTGATCCAGGGTGCGCGCCTGGCCTCGGGCCTGTTGTACCGCCGGGAACTCATGGCTGCGGCTGGCCGCTACGTGGCCTGCCTGTCCGGCAAGGACGAGGACCTCACCGCCGCGGGCGCTTTCCCGGGCTATGTCACCGCCTGGGTTGAGGCGAATCTGCCGCCCGGAACCTATGATTTCTATCTCTGCGGTTCCCGGGCCATGATCCACGACATGACCCACCTGCTGGACCGCTCCTTTGCGGATGCGGTCATCTACAGCGAGGCCTACGACTGAGCGCGGCAATACACCCCGGTGACACCGCCGGGGTCAAGCCCGCCGCGCTGCCGGCTCAGATTCCGCCCTGCATGTAGCGGTGCATGGATTCGGCCGCGTCCAGCCCCTGGCAGACGGCCTTGGCCACGGTGCGCGGCCCGAGCACATTGTCGCCGCCGGCAAAGATCCACTCGACGCTGGTCTGCAGGGTGACCGGATCGACCACATAGGTGCCGCGTGGGGTGATGGCGACCTGCACGGTCTCGTCGCGCACCGGG
>JBGSPP010000367.1:0-7314 GCA_041738515.1 Desulfobulbus sp. | reverse complement strand
GCAACACCGCCATGGACTGCTGCCGCACCGCGCGCCGACTGGGCGGCGAGGATGTGCGGGTGGTGGTGCGCAGCCCGCGAGCGGAGATGAAGGCCTCGGCCTGGGAGATTGAGGAGGCGGTGCACGAGGATATCCCGATCATCGACAACCATGTGCCGCTGGAATTCGTTGTCCGTGACGGTGGCCTGATCGGGATGCGGTTTGAGCGCGTCCATCCCGTGCAGGGCGCGGACGGTCGGCGCCGGCTAGAGCCCACCGGCGAGGCGCCGGTGTTCATGGAATGCGACGAGGTGCTCTTGGCGGTGGGCCAGCTCAACGCCTATCCATGGATCGAAGGGGATGCGGGCATCGAATTCGACCGCCACGGGCTGCCGGTACTTGACCCGATCACCCTGCAGTCCTCCGAACCCCGGGTCTTCTTCGGCGGCGACGCCGCCTTTGGCCCGCGTAACATCATCACCGCCGTAGCCCACGGGCACGAGGCCGCGATCTCCATCGACCTCCTCTGTCAGGGCAGATCGCTGCATGAGCGGCCGGCGCCGATGGTGCAGCTGGCCGGCCAGCAGATGGGCACCCACGATTGGCTCTACCACAACCAGATCAGCGAGACCGGCCGCCAGGCCGTGCCCATGGTCGCCAAGGCCAAGACCCTCAAGGACCGGCTGCTGGAGGTGGAACTGGGCTACGACCGGAAGCTGGGCCAGACCGAATCGCTGCGTTGTCTCAACTGTGACGTGCAGACCGTCTTTTTTGCTGCCGAATGCATCGAGTGCGACGCCTGCGTCGATGCCTGCCCGGAGAGCTGCATCAACTTCGTCGACAACGGCACGGAAGAGGATCTGCGCACGCGCCTTCGCGCCCCGGCCAACACCCATGGCCAGAGCCTGTACGTCTCCGAGCCGGTGGCCAGCGGCCGGGTGATGGTCAAGGATGAAAACGTCTGCCTGCACTGCTCCATCTGCGCCGAGCGTTGCCCGACCTCGGCCTGGCAGATGCAGAAATTCCTCTACAAATCAGCACAGGCGGGGCAGCCATGAAACCACTGCAGGGCGTCAACGATTTTGTCATCCGGTTCGCCAATGTCAACGGCTCGGGCTCGGCCAGCGCCAACAACCTGTTCGCCAAGGCGGTCTTCCGCATGGGCGTGCCGGTCGGCCCGAAAAACATATTCCCTTCCAATATCCAGGGATTGCCGACCTGGTACGAGGTCCGGGTCAATGGCGAGGGCCATGTCGGCCGGCGCGGCGGCATCGACATGGTGGTGGCGGTCAATGGGCAGACCCTGCGCCAGGATTACGACGGCCTTGCGTCCGGCGGCTACTTCATCCACGACTCGTCCAAGCCGCTGCCCGAAACCTTTCAACGCGATGACGTGGTGGTGATCGGCATCCCCATGACCAACCTGGTCAACGAGACCGTGGCCGAGGTCAAGATGCGGCCGCTGCTGAAAAACATCGTCTACGTCGGCGCCCTGGCCGCGCTCCTGGACATGGAGCTGGAGGTGCTCATCGAGAGCCTGAACCTCCAGTTTCGCAAGAAACCCAAGCTGGCCGAGCCCAACATCAAGGCGCTCGAGGTCGGTTACCGATATGCCCGTGAGCATTTTTCTGGCGTCTGTCAGCTGCAGGTGCGGCGCGGAGACCGGGTTGGCGACGCCATCATGATGGACGGCAACGAGGCTGCTGCGCTCGGGGCCATCTTCGCGGGGGCCACGGTGGTCGGCTGGTATCCGATCACCCCCTCGACTTCGATCATCGAGGCCTTCGGCCGCTACGCCGACCGCTACCGCACCGAGGCCGATACTGGCCGGCTCAAGGCGGCCATCGTCCAGGCCGAGGACGAACTGGCGGCCATCGGCATCGTCATCGGCGCGTCCTGGAACGGTGCCCGCGCCTTTACCGCAACCTCCGGACCCGGCATCTCGCTCATGGCCGAGTTCCTCGGCCTGGCCTACTTTGCCGAGATTCCGGCGGTGCTGATCGATGTCCAGCGCACCGGTCCCTCCACCGGGATGCCGACCCGCACCCAGCAGTCGGACGTGGTGGCTTGCGCCCTGGCCTCCCACGGCGACACCAAGAATCCGCTGCTCTTTCCCTGCGATCCGAAAGAGTGCTTCGAGATGACCGCCGACGCCTTTGACCTGGCAGAACGGCTGCAGACGCCGGTGATCGTCATGAGCGACCTTGACCTGGGCATGAATGACCACCTCTGTCCGCCGCTTGCGTGGGACGACCGCCGCGCCTACGACCGGGGCAAGGTGCTCGACGCGGCCCAGCTGGAGGCCCTGACCACCACCTGGGGCCGCTACCTCGATATGGACGGCGACGGCATCTGTTACCGAACCCTGCCGGGAACCCACCCCGACAAGGGCGTCTACTTCACCCGCGGCACCTCGCGCAACGAGTATTCGGGCTACACTGAGGACAGCACCACCTACGTCGGCAACATGGAGCGGTTGCAACTCAAGTGGGAGACCACCAAGCGGCTGCTGCCGCTGGCCCGGATCCGCATCCACGATCCCGCGGCCCGACTGGGTGCGATCTTCTACGGCACTACCACGCCCTCAGCCTATGAAGCGATCGACCGGCTGCGCGACCAGGGCCTGCCCATCAACACCATGCGGCTGCGCGCCTTTCCCTTCCAGCAGGAGGTGCTTGATTTCGTCGACAAGCACGAATTGGTGTTTGTCATCGAGCAGAACCGCGACGGTCAGATGCGCACCCTGCTGATGAGCGAGGGCGGCCTGCCGGCGGGCAAGCTGGTCTCCGTCGTCAGTTACGATGGCCTGCCCGTGGCCAGCCGGTTCCTGATTCAGACCCTGGAAAAGGCCCTGGCCGAACGCGGCGTTTCCCTCCCCACGTCCGGCCCTGGCCAAGGAGACCAGTCATGACTTTTTTCCGTCCTTCCTTCCGCCACCCTGACCTGCCCGCCAACGAGGGCGGCTATCAGCGCCGCGACTACGAGGGCGCCATCTCCACGCTCTGTGCCGGCTGCGGCCACGACTCGATCAGCAACGCCATCATCCAGGCCTGCTTCGAGCTTTCCCTGCCGCCGCACCGGATCGTCAAGATGTCGGGCATCGGCTGCTCGTCCAAGAGCCCGACCTACTTTCTCGGCAAGTCGCACGGCTTCAACTCGGTCCACGGCCGTATGCCGTCGATCGCCACCGGCGCCAACATGGCCAACCGCGATCTCGTCTACCTGGGCGTTTCCGGCGACGGTGACACCGCCTCCATCGGCATGGGCCAGTTCGTGCACGCGGTGCGGCGCAGCCTCAACATGCTCTACATCGTCATGAACAACGGCTGCTACGGCCTCACCAAAGGGCAGTATTCGGCCACCGCCGACAAGGGCTCCAGGAGCAAGAAGGGCGGCATCAACGCGCTCGAATCCATCGACCTCTGCGAGCTGGCCATCCAGCTGGGAGCCGGGTTCGTCGCCCGCAGCTTCTCCGGCGACAAGCAGCAGCTGGTGCCGCTGATCAAGGCCGGCCTGTCGCACCACGGTCTGTCCTTCATCGACGTTATCTCGCCCTGTGTCACCTTCAACAACAACCCGGAATCGACCAAGAGCTACCACTGGGTGCGTGAACATAGCGAGGCCACCGGCGCCTTCGACTTCGTGCCTTTCCGCCAGACCATCACCGCCGAGTACGGCGACGACGCCATTGAGACGGTGACCCTGCACGACAACTCGGTCATACAACTGCACAAGCACCCGGACGGCCCGGACATCACCGACCGTCGCAGAGCCATCGACAGCCTGGAGGACCACAAGGTCCAGGGGGTGATCCTCACCGGCGTGCTGTATATCAACCCGGAGAGCGTGGACACCCACGAGATCCTCAACACCTGCGAGCGACCGCTCAACAGTTTGGCCGAGGCAGACCTCTGCCCTGGCGCCACGGCGCTGGCGGTGATCAACGAGGGACACCGGTAAAAATTTTCTTCCCGGGAAACACCAAGGGCGTATCGATTGCTCGATACGCCCTTGGTGTTTGTGGTGCTGGAGTACGGTCTAGAGGAACAGGTAGGTTGCCGCCAGACCTGCCAGGGACATGGTGATGGTGTAGGGCAGGGCCAGGTAGACCATGCGGCCGTAGGACAGGCGGATCACCGGGGCCAGGGCCGAGGTGAGGAGAAAGAGGAAGGCGGCCTGACCGTTGGGGGTGGCGACGCTGGGAATATTGGTGCCGGTATTGATGGCCACGGCCAGCTTGTCGAACTGGTGCATCAGTGTCCCGGCCTGGGCGGCTGCCGCCTGGGGCAGTCCGGCCAGCACCTCCTTGCGGGCGAGGTTTGGATCGGTGAGCCGCTTCATCAGTTCCTCGCCGCTCATGCCGATATCCGGGATGGCCCCCAGCATCTCGACGAAGTGGATTTTGGTCTCCGAGATGTAGACCGTGGCCACGAAGACGTTGTCGGAGATGGCCGAGAGCAGGCCGTTGGCGATGTAGTAGGCAGCCAGCTGCGCCTGTCCCTTCATGCTGAGAACGTAGTTGATGACCGGGGCGAACAGGTGCTGGTCATGGATGACCGCGACGATGGCGAAGAAGACCACCAGTAGCGCGGTGAAGGGCAGGGCCTCCTCGAAGGCGTGGCCAATCCGGTTCTCCTCGGTGATGCCGTTGAAGGCGGTGAGGAAGACGATCACCGACAGGCCGATGATGCCCACGGCCGCCAGGTGGAAGGCCAGGGCGACGATCAGCCAGACGCCAGCCAGGGCCTGGAAGGCCAGCTGCATCTTGCCCTTGAACCCGCGCTTGGCCTCCATCTTGATTTCGGTCTCGAGCAGGTGGGAGCGGATGTTGCCGGGGATTTCGCAGCCGTAGGTAAACCATTTTTTCTTTTCCACCAAATAACAGGTGCCCAGTCCGACTGCCAGCACCGGCATGGACACCGGCAACATTTTGACGAAAAAGTCCATGAAATGCCAGCCCATGACGCTGCCGATCAGCAGGTTCTGCGGTTCGCCCACCAGGGTGCAGACCCCGCCGAGAGCGGTGCCGACGGCGCCATGCATCATCAGGTTGCGGAGAAAACAGCGGAACTGCTTCAGGTCCGCCTGTTCCTGCTCCTTCAGGGCCAGGTCACTGGCCAGGTCGTGGGGAATGCCGGCATCCCTGCCGGAGACATAGCGGTGGTAGACCTCGTAGAAGCCGTAGGCCACGGCGATGATCACCGCGGTGACGGTGAGGGCGTCGAGGAAGGCAGAGAGGAAGGCGCCGGCAAAGCAGAACAGCAGCGAGATCTTGATCTTCGACTGCACCCGCACCAAGATGCGGGTGAAGGTGAAACGCAGGAAGTCCTTCATGAAATAAATGCCGGCCACCATGAAGATCAACAGCAGGATGACCTCGAAGTTGGCAAGCGACTCGTTGAACACGGTCTCGGGTTTGGTCATGCCGATGAACACCGCCTCCATGGCCAGCAGGCCGCCCGCCGGCAGGGGATAGCACTTGAGGGCCATGGCCAGGGTGAAGATGAACTCGCCAATCAGCACCCAGCCGGCGATGAACGGGCCATAGACCTTGAGCAGGATCGGGTTGGCGATCAGGAAGAGGAGGATGGTGAACTTGTACCAAAGCGGCGCATTGCCGAGAAAGTTGCGGGCAAAGGCCTGGGGGTAGGACTTGGGCATCGTGGGTCTCCTGGGGTTAGGGGGGCGATGACTGGCCGGGGGCGCTTTCGTCGCCTCCGACCTGTTATGGGATGGAGGCAGACGGGCGCGGCACAAGGGCACACGACCGACTGCGAGGCGGACGGGCGGGGTGCGGGACGCGATTATCCGCCGGACCGTTTCACGCTGTACCCGAGCTGCTGCAGTGCGGCCATCAGGGCGTCGCGGTGCTCGCCCTGAATCTCGATCACCCCGTCCTTGACCGCGCCACCGGCGCCGCAGCGCTTTTTCAGGGAGGCGGCCAGGGCGCGAAGTCCATCTGAATCGAGTGGCAGGCCGGTGACCACGGTCACGCCGGCGCCCTTGCGGCCCTTGGTTTCACGGCCCACCCGGACAACGCCGTCACCCTTGGGCGGGGCCGTTTTCCTACCGCATACGCAGGCAGCCTTGGCCTGCCCGCATTCGGGGCAGAGCCGGCCCTGTTCGGTGGAATAGACTGGGACAGCGTACTTTGCCTGTTTTGATACCATCTTCGACCAGGTGGTTCAAGTCATACCAGTCTGTTTCAAGGACCAGCGAATCGATTTTTGAGCGAAAAAAGGGCGAGTTGTTTCATACTGTTTCGGCACGGTCCAGGGCTCGGGCCGCAGGGTCACGATCCGTTGCGGCGGATCAAGGCGGTAGAAGCGACGGGCCTGGTCGGAGACAAACCCCTGCAGCCGCTCCAGGCAATCGGCCTTCTCAAACAACTCTGCCAGCATGGGCAGGGCCACCGGCGCGGAGAAGACCCCGGCGGCGCAGCCCGGACATTCCTTGCGGTCACGCGGATGGGGCGCGGAATCGGATCCGAAGAGGAGTCGCGGATGGCCCGCGAATACCGCCCGTCGCAGGGCCTCGCGGTCGCGGGGCGTCTTGGCGATGGGCTTGCAGAACAGGTGCGGCTGCAAGAGGCCGCCGGCGACGTCGTCCAAGGTGATCATCAGGTGGTGCAGGGTGACGGTGGCGGCCACGTTATCGAACCGGTCCAGGAAGTCCACCGCCGAAGCGGTGGTGATGTGTTCCATAACGATCCGCAGCCGGGGGAAGGTCTCGGCCAGCCAGCGGTACACGGCCAGGAACTCGCGCTCCCGGTCCATGACGAAGCCGCCGCTCTCGCCATGCACCAGAAGCGGGATGTCCAACTCCTCCAGTAGGGCCACGGTCGGACCGATGCGGTCGAAATCGCTCACCCCGGCTTCGCTCTGGGTGGTAATCCCGGCCGGGTAGAGCTTGCAGCCGATGATTTCGTCCCGGGCCGCCATCAGCTCCGCGCGGCTGAAGTCGCGGAAGAAGAGCGTCATATATGGGGCGAAGACTTGCTCGCCACAGGCCTGGACGATGGCCGCCCGGTAGTCGCGCAGCCGGGCGAGCGAATCCACCGGCTGCAGCAGGTTGGGCATGATCACTCCGCCGGCGAACTGGGCGGCGCTGAACGGGGCCACCAGGGCGAGCATCTCCCCCTCGCGCAGGTGGAGGTGCATGTCCAGAGGGGTGTCGAGGCGCAGTTCCATGACTTGCCCTACTTCGCCGCCGGTTTCTTCGGCGGCAGCACGTCGGTGATCGAGCCGTCCACCATCTCGGCGGCAAAGGCGAAGGTCTCTGCCAGGGTCGGGTGGGCGTGCACGGTTTTGGCGATGTCTTCCGCGTTTGCACCCA
>JBGSPP010000311.1:0-2999 GCA_041738515.1 Desulfobulbus sp. | reverse complement strand
TCACCAGGTCCCGGGACCGGACAGAGGCGCGGCGGGCCGGCGGGCCGCAGTTCGAGGCGCTCAAAGGCGGAGAGCATCATTGCTGCCGACTGAAACCGTTCGTCCGGGTTCCAGCTCAGGCCGGTGCGGAAAAACTCGTCCCAGGCGCCGTCGTAGCGCGGGTTGACCAGCGACAGGGAGAAGCTCTGCATCCCGGGCAGTTTGCCGGTGAGCATGCGGTAGAGCAGCACCGCGGCCGAATAGAGGTCGGCGCGGCCGTCCACGCCCTGGGGATGTTTCCGCTGCTCCGGTGGGGTGTAGCAGGGCGAGCCGATCTGCATGCTGTCCGGCCCGGAGAAGGCCACGCCGGCCACCAGAGCCATGCCGAAATCGCAGATTTTGACGGTGTCCTCGTCGGTGACGAGGATGTTCTGCGGCTTGATGTCGCGGTGGACGATGTCGTTGTCGTGGAGAAATCCCAGGGCCTCCAGGATCTGGCGGCCGTAGTGGAGCACCTTCTCGGCCCGGATGATGCGCGAGTCCTGCTCGATGCGGTAGGTCTCGCCGATCATGTCGCCGAGATTGTTGCAGATGTACTCCATGACGAAATAGGGCCGGCCGCGCTCGTCCTGGTCGAAATCGTGCGCCGTGACCAGGAAGGGCTGGTTGAAGGCGGCCATGGTCCGGGCCTCGGCGGTGAATATCTGGCGCAGCCGCTCCATGCCGAGGATCTCTTCCAGCAGTTCGCTCGGGTCGAGCAGCTTGATGGCCACCACCTTGTCGATCACCGGCACGAGCCCCTTGTACACTGAACCCATGCCGCCCTTGCCCAGGCGGCGAATAATCTCATATCGACCGATTTTCTTCATCCTGTCACCCAGCAAGCCGCCGTCCGTTGACCGCGGGAAAATGCCGCTCCCCAAGCAGGCGGATGGTGGTTGCCGCATCGTAGGCCACGGCCCGCACCTCGGCAACCAGCGACTCGGTGTCCCAGAGCAGGTATTTGGCCTGGCGGCTGATGCTGTCGCGCGGCTGACCGACGCTGCCCGGCATGAGGATGTATCGGGCCGCCGGATCGAGAGCATGTCGCCCCAGCCCTAATTTGCGCTGAAACGGCAGTGTGCGGCCGTCCGACTCGAACAGGTCGAGGCCGTGGGTGTGGCCGGCGCAGCAGAGTCGTTCCGGGTAGGCGGCAAACAGTCGCGCCAGCCGGTTGGCCGAAGGCGAAAACAGGTACACGGTCATGGAGTCCGGCGGGCAGCCATGCACCAGGCGGATGCCGCGGTGCACCAGCGCGGGCGGCAATTCAGCCAGCCACGCCAGCGATTCCGCGCTCAAGAGGTCGCGGGTCAGGCTGAGCGAGACCTGGGCCGACTCCTGCATGCGCTGGTGATAGCTGCGGCTGCACAGCGCCAGCTCGTGGTTGCCCATGACCGAGGCCACCCCGTGCTGCCGCAGGGTGCGGACCACCTCCTCCGGTTCCGGGCCGTAGCCGATGTTGTCGCCCAGGGACACAACCTCGTCCGCGCCGATCCGGGCAAGATCGGCAAGCACTGCCTGCAGGGCCTGGAAGTTACCGTGGATGTCGGCGAGGATGGCCAGGCGCACGGGTTCCCCTCTCAGCCGTCCTGGCCGCGCAGCAGCACCGGCGAGCCGATGCGCAATCCGGCTTCGGCAAAGCGGGCCCGGAGGTGCTGGCGCACTGTGGTGCATTTGACGACAAAGAGAAAAAAGATCGGCGCCAGCACCTCGGAGAGGCACTCGAAGTTGCCCATGCCCTTGGCGATGATCAGCTCGGCTGCGGCGAAACAGCGGCGGAACTCGTCGCTGCACAGCGAAAGCACCGTGCCGGGGATGTCGGCGCCGTTGGCGATCACCGGGCAGACTTTATCCAGTCCGCAGGCAGCGGCGTCCGCCAGGGTGGCGTCGTTGATGATCGGGTGCTGCCGCACCGCCGCGGTCACGGTGCAGCCGCGGGCGAGCAGCTGCTCGATCAGGAGCTTGTCAAAGACGATCTCGCCGCAGTTGTCGGCCAGATAGAGGATGTTTGGCCGGGTGGCAAGCCGGTCCAGCAGGGCCTGATAGTGGTTGATTGCCAGCGGCTGACGGCAGGAGGCGAGGATGGAGTCGCGGTCCAGCAGGTGCTGGGAGCCGTAGTCGAGCACATTGGCGCCGATGGCGAACTGCACCGCTGCCAGCAGGGGATCGGGTTCGGCGGCGATCAGGTCGCGCGCCCGCGCCTCCAGATCCAGGGCGAAACGGTTGCTCTCCGCCTTCTCGGCGGCAAAGGGGTCGGCCACGCCGGTGCGGCGGGCAATCAGGCGGTAGTACTGGACCGCGTTTTCCGGCGGCGACAGCAGGGGGTCGAAACCGGAGAGCATCCCGCCCACCTCGGCGGTGATCCGCCAGTGCAGTTCCCTGTCGGCCGAACTGCGCCGGACCGTGGCTAGGGCTTGGCGGAGAAAGCAGACGAGGCAGTCGTTTGCGGTCTGCATCAGGGTCTCCTGCTGCCGGTCTGTTTGAGCAGATAGTCGTGGCGGACGTTGCCGAGCGCGGCAAAAATGCGCTCCCGCGCACCGGGGATGCGCTGGTAGATATGCTCGGCCAATTGGTGGACCTCGCCGCGCCGGGTGTGCTCGGAGAGCGGGCAGGCGGAACGGATGGGCTCGATCCCGGCGTCGCGGCCGATCTGTTCGATGTCCTGCTTGTCGAGGTAGCCGAGCGGCCGGATCAGGGTCAGGCGGCCTTCGAAGAGTTCCTGGCGGGGCGACATGGTGCTGATATTGCCGGCACAGGTCAGGTTGAGGAGAAAAGTTTCGATGATGTCGTCGCGGTGATGGCCGAGGGCTATCTTGCTGCAGTCTTTCATCCGGGCATGCTCGAACAGCTGGGTGCGGCGGGAGCGGGCGCAGCGGAAACAGAGATCGTGGCCGGATCGGGCTGCCCGCGCCTCAGCAGCGGCCTGGGCACCCGGTCGCCAGAGGGCCGGCAGGATATCCAGTTCCAGCCCCCAGGCGGCA
>JBGSPP010000273.1:0-22189 GCA_041738515.1 Desulfobulbus sp. | reverse complement strand
GCGGCGCTGGTGTGGCTGGCCGGATCCGGCCTGAACCGGGACTCGAGCAGCAGGAAGGCGAAGGACAGGGTCGTAATTGACGCCAGGAGGGCCGCGACCGGATCGTGGATCACCTCGGGAACGGCGGTGAGGCCGGTGGCTACTATGGCGAGAAAGCCAGCCCATTTTGCCAGGATCGGCCTTTGCAGGAGGGAAATGGCCGTCAGGAGGAAGAGCAGCGCTGCCGTGGCGGCCGCGCCGAAGCGCAAAAGAGAAAGGACATCATCTGAGGTAAAGAGGCCAGCGAAAAGGAAGACTGCGGGCGCGAGCGTGGTCAGCGCACCCTCGATGCCGATCGCCTGCAAAGGAAACTGGGAGCGGGGAGCGCGGGCCATCGAACAGGGGGGGTGGAGGTTGTCTCCAGCGGTTGCGGGAGGGGTTTCTGGGCCGGTCCTGGACAGAGAATACGTTCATGGAACAGGCGGAATGGTAGTGCATCCACTCCTGCCCGGCAAGGAAAATGGGTCCGTGCAAGTTTAATATCATAGAAATAAAGAGAAAATACACGAATGTCGCTATCAGGAAAGGGGCTGGTCATTTATCCGGGCACTTTTTCCAGGACGGATCACAGGGCCACGCTGCCTTGCAAAGCGAGAAGGAGTGATGTTGCCAGGCCGTGACACAGCGTGTGGTAGAGGCTGAATGGCACCTCATTGTTTGGTGATCCTAACGGAAATATTCGCCGCCATATGTCGGCAAAGGCCGAAAAAGCTTTGATTTTGGGCATTGACAGCTATTTTCTTCTCCTTTATAGTCCGGCCTAGATTTTGGTAGCCCAGCAGAAAAATCGAGCGGCAAAAGTGAATGATATTCAATAGAAACGGGAGGAGGTGACACAGGCAAGAGATCGGAAGTACTCTGTACGGCGACGCAGCTAAACAAAATTAAAAAAAGGGGGAGTGCATAAATGTCTCAAAACGAAACTACGTTTCCAAGATGGATTCCATTGCTTGGAGGTCTTTTAGGCAGCACCACTTGCGGTTTACTGTTGTATGCGTTTAGCGTATTTATCCGACCTCTTCAGAAGCAGTTCGGTTGGACTGTTCCTGAGGTTGCCTTGGCCTACGCGCTCATCTGCCTCATCTTCGGCCTGGTGACCTTTCCCGCCGGTCGTCTGAGCGACAAGCTTGGCCCGAAAGTTGTTGTTCTTATTGGTGGACTGGTCATGGCCTTCGGCTTTTTCATGGTCTCCACCATCACTCCGCCCGATCCGGCAGTGGTTACCGCTGGCGGCGACGCCCTCAAGGCAGCCAACCGGACCCCGCTCTATCTCCTGTATCTGTACTATGGCGTGATCTGTGGCCTGGGCGGTGGCTGCGTCTACCTGCCACCGATCGCCACAGCACCCAAGTGGTGGCCTGATCGCCGCGCCCTGGCCACCGGTTTCACCGTAGTCGGTCTGGGGCTGGGCTCCTTCATCATGGCCCCGCTCGCCACCGGCATGATCAACCATTTCGGTAGCGCCCTGCCCGTCTTCAAGTATGTCGGCATGGCCATGGGCGTCATGGTTGTCGCCGCCGCGCTCTGCCTGAAAGTTCCGCCGGCAGGCTACAAGCCCGCAGGCTGGAATCCGCCCGTGGCAGCGACCGGTGCAGGCGCACCCAAAGCCTTCCGCGACTATACCTATGAAGAGACCAAGAGCAGCCCGCAGTTCTGGCTGTTGTGGCTCGCCTACTTCTGTGGATCTTTTGCCGGCCTGATGTGTATCGGCCTGATCGCCAAGCACGGCATCGACGCCATGTCGATCGCCTACCGGGTCAAGGAAGGGCTGGACGCCAAGGCCACGATTCCTGCCGACGCCATGAAGACCATCGCCATGGCAGCAGCCGGTGCTCCTTCCGCCCTGGCCATTACCAATGCCGCCGTCCGCATCCTGATCGGGCCGCTGGCGGACAAGATCGGCACCAAGAAGATCTTCATCACCCTGTTCATCCTGCAGGCGATCGCCTTCCTGGCGCTCTTCCCGGCTGGCAATACCGCCACCCTGCTGGCCCTGTGCGCGGCAGTGATCGGCTGGAACTACGGTGCTATGTTCACCCTGTTCCCGGCAACCCTGCTTGGGTACTACGGCCCGACCGCCCAGGGTTCCAACTACGGTCTGCTGTTCACCGCCTGGGGCGTTGCCGGTTTTGCTGGCCCCTATCTCGGTGGCAAGATCCAGGCCACGACTGGCTCCTTCTTCGTACCGTTCGTCATCGCCGCCGCCGTTCTCGGCGTGGCCGTGTTGATTCTGGCCAGCCTGAAGGCACCGGAGAAGAAGCACGTCTAGGTAGCACAACACAATCTGAATACGCGCAACAGGGCGTCCCGGTCATCCGGGACGCCCTGTCTGTTTGTGGCTTAGCATGCGTTGGCAGTAAAAAGTATCTCCGGTGCATTTTGGTCGCACTGGCTGGAAACGACCTGGATGATCCGGTGAACAAGCCTGCAGTCGGACGGGGGCAACTATCTGCTGTCAGCAGAGGATGGTCGGGGCAGATACAACTCAACCCGGGGGAACTGATCCAGTTCCTTGTGGATTCCGGCGCAGAGAAAGGCGTTGACCCAGTGGAAGATGTTGTATCTTTGAATAGATCGGCGCATTTTTTCCATGCGTATGTTTCGGCTGGGCACATCCATGGCCCAGGCCTGGTGGATGGCGTCGGCGACGCCTTCGATGTCAAAAGGGTTGACCAGCAGGGCGCCGGTGTGCAGTTGGGCGGCCGCGCCGGCGAACTCGCTCAGGATGAGGACGCCGTTGTTTTCGACAGAGCAGGCGCAGAATTCCTTGGCCACCAGATTCATGCCATCCTTGAGCGGGGTGACCAGGGCAATTTCGCAGGTGCGGTAGTAAGCCAGCAATTCGACCAGACTCAGCGACCGGTAGATGTAGTGGATCGGTGTCCAGCCAACCTCGGTGAAGCGGCCATTGATTTCGCCGACCAGGCGTTGGATTTCACGCTTGAGGGATTCGTACTCCGGCACGTCCTCCCGGCTGGGCACCACCACCTGGATCAAAGTCAGCT
Organism: Desulfobulbus sp.; assembly: GCA_041738515.1. GTDB lineage: Bacteria > Desulfobacterota > Desulfobulbia > Desulfobulbales > Desulfobulbaceae > Desulfobulbus. The sequence goes on along the minus strand of JBGSPP010000273.1, from coordinate 19,145 downwards.
GCTTGCGCAGTTCCGGGTAGCGTTCCAGGGCATTGGCAAATGCCTGGAGGCGGAGGGGAATGCCCTTGGTATAGTCGAGCCGGTCGATGCCGAGGATCAGTTGCCGCTCGGGCAGGTTGGCGTGGATAATCCATGCCTGCTCCCGGACTTCACTGGAGGCGGCGCGATCGGCGAACTGCTTGAAATCAATGCTGATGGGAAAGGTGCCAACTAGGATCTCGCGCCCTGCCGTCAGGCAGCGGACCACCAGACCATGGCCGATGACCCGGCTCGCCGGCATGAGCATGCGGACGCAATCCATGAAGTTGCGCCGGTCGCGTACGGTTTGAAATCCAATGAGATCGTACTGAAGCAGGGCTTCCAGGATCTGGAACCGCCAAGGCAGGCGGACGAACCCATCCAGCGGCGGGAAGGGAATGTGCAGGAAGAAACCGGTGGCTCTGCGCACGCCCATCGCCTTGAGTCGTGCGGCGACCAGAATCAGCTGATAGTCGTGGATCCAGACGTAGTCGTCCTTCTCGTCGGTGTGATCGGCAACGGCGCGGGCGAATTTCGTGTTGACCGCTTCATAGACCTTCCAGTAGGCCGGGTTGAAATTGCAGCGCGAGGGCAGGTCGTGGAACAGCGGCCAGAGGATCTCGTTGGAGAAGCCGAAATAGTAGTTGCGAATCTCTTCCTCGGTCAGGGTCACCGGTTTGAGAGTATATCCGGTTTGTTGTGATCCCCGTTCGAGCAGACGCTCGAGAGTCATCGCATCCATATCTCCCACCGTGGATCCGAGCCAGCCGATCCACTGGCCGCCACGGTCCCGGAGTACCGGCCCCAGGGCGGTTACCAGTCCACCCGAGGCGGGGGTGATGGCCCATTGGCCGTCCGCCTCCCGATCGAGCACTATGGCCAGGCGGTTGGAGACCACGGTCAGGCGGGTTGTATCCATGCGTATTCTCCTTGATGGAAATCAGGCAACCTGTGACCTCCAGGCCTTAAGCAGTTCGACGACCGCATGGCAGTCCGGCAGAAAACCCGCGGCCGCCGTGGAGGTGAGTACCCTGCCCACCCGGATACCAAGACCCCGGCCCTGGAGGACGGCAAACGCATCCTCGTCGGTGTCATCGTCGCCTATATAGACGGCCAGCGTCTCCGCCGGTTGCCGCGCGAGCAGCATCGCCAGCGCCTTTCCCTTGTGCCAGTCTGCGCAGCGAATTTCCATGCCGCCGTTGAATCCAAGGCATTCCAGATCGTGCTGTCCTGCAAGTCTGCCCCAGGCATCCGCAATCTCGCTCTCAACGGCGTTGGCGGTCTCTTCTGGAAGGTGTCGGGTGTGCAGGGCCAGCGATGCCACCTTTTCCTCTAGTCTGTAACTATGACCGGATCGACTGGCACTCGAACGGGCCCGATTCAGGCCCCGCTTCTGCAACGGCGATGGCTGCCTTGTCTCCAGTTTGCCGCCGACCGGCCAATGCTCGAACCCATGGCTGCCGATGATGGCGACCGGTGGCCGGTTGAGCAGTATTGCCACCTCCGCAGCCGGTCGCCCGGAGATGACGACCGGTATCGTCCCTCTGCTCCGGGCGAGATCCTGCAGCAATTCAATCACCCCTTCCAGCGGCCTGGCCTGCATGGGATCAATGGCGAATGGGGCAAGCGTGCCGTCGTAGTCGAGGCCGAGCAACCGGTGCCTTGCTTCGAGAATTCGCGGCCAGAAATCCGCAAGGCCCTCGGGAGCTATGAAGGCGCCATTTTTCGGAACTGTCACAGTTCGATACGCTCCGCGCCCTTGTGCAAGGTGGCGAACATCAGGGTGAGGTACTCGCGAAGGTGGCGGGTGACCAGGAAGTTATCGAGCACAAACTCCCTGGCCTTGCGTCCCATCGCCTCGAGACGGTCCCGGTTCTTGAGCAGATAGCGGACGCGCAGTGCCGCTCCCTCGGGCGTGCTGACGAGAAAGCCGGTGTGGTGGTTGACCACCTGCAGCCGGATACCGCCGGTATCGCCGCCGATCACCGGCTTGCCCTTCCACATGGCCTCCGTGACAGTCAGGCCGAAGCCTTCCCGAGTCGATTTCTGCAGGCAGATGGCTGAGGCCCGTTGCAGGGCATTGATCTCCCGATGGGCGTCGGATGGCAGGAGCAGGACGTGGCAATGGGGATCGTCACCGGCAGAGGCAAGCACCTCCCGCAACACCTCTTCTCCTTCCGGGTCGTCGCTGGCGCCGCCACCGGCAAGCACCAACTGGACAGGGGTGAATTCGCGGATCATCCGGTAGGCCTGAATGACGCCGAGAGGATCCTTAAAATGGTCGAAGCGGGAAATTTGGGTAATGAGCGGCAACTCCGGGTCGAGATTATAGCGATCGAACACGGCATCCACCTCGCCCGGGTACAACTCCCGGTTCTTCTGGCTCAGAGGGTCTATGCTCGGAGCAATCAGGTAGAGTGGATGGGGCAGGGGCTGGGCGAAATCTGCCAGTGACCAGACGCTGGCATCGTACCCGGTCACAAACTGGCGCAGGTATTTCCACACCGCACGGTAGGGCCGGCTGAGGTCGATGTGGCAGCGCCAGATCCATTTGCCCTGGCGTCCAGGGCAGTGTAGCAGCAGCGGCGCTGGCTGGGGGTCGTGGATGAAGACGAAATCGGCCTCCTCAAGTTGCCGCCGCAAGCGCTCGGCGTTTTCCTCGTTAGTCTGTTCATAGGCGCGCAGCAGGAGTGGCGGAATGCCGACCGGGCTGCCCTGGAGACCATTGTGGAAACTCTTGGTGCACTGATAAAATTCCTTCTCACCGGTGACGATTTCCCATTGTACGTCAAGGCCCAGTTCGCGTTTGAAGGGGACCAGCCAACTGAGGATCTCGGCCACGCCGCCGCCCTCTCGGGTTGAATTGACGTGCACCACCTTCATGCCCTTGAGCGGTTCGGCCAGCAGGCGGAGATGATCGATCACCTCACGACCTACAATGGCCGCATAATCTTCCAGCAACTTGTTCATATGGCGGCCTCCGGTGTTGAGGCGCCAACGCCGAAGACGTTGCTCAATTCGCGCCGCAGTGCAGCCAACGTGGTGAAATAAGGGTCGATGGAGTCGATCCGCCGCGCCAACTCGTTGCATTCCTCCTCTTCGAAACCACGCAGCCAGGTGACGAAATCGCTCCGACCTTCCTCGGTGCGTCTCCGCGCGTCGATGAAATGGTAGAAGATTGAGCCCAGCGACATCCAGGCGATGCGTTCGCCCATCTCCCAGGATTGGCTGATGCGCGCACCGGTATCGAGGACAACGATCTGCGACCGGATGAACTTGAAACGCTGGTTCGATCGAGCCCAAGGGACAAACTCGCTTTCCGAGAGCCGTTCCTCGATCACCTCAACCAACTCGCGGCGCAATTCCTCTATGTCCTTGAAATGGGTCGGATCAACGATGGCAAGTCGTTCAGCCAGGCGCGGATCGTGTAAGCTGCGCCAGGCCCAGGCGGCGAAGTCGTTGGGGTATTCCGGTTCGTCAAAGCTGGAGCGGAGCATTCCGCCCCAAAAATGGTAATAGATGCAGCCCGGCTGGATAATCTGCAGTCGATCACTCAGTTCGCGCAGGTTTTGCGCCTCTTCGCCGGTGGCGATGGAGATCAGGGTGCATTCCTTGACAAGAAATGGTTCTACCACGTGGTGTTCCTCTCCTTGGGGGGCCGTGCGGTCGGGTGTTGCATGTCAGCCGGCCTCCGGGGTTCGGGATGATAGGGATGCGTGCACTCATTCGCCGAAGACGAGGTCGGCTCGGATCCAGCCCAAGGGCGTGTCGGTTTCGTAATAGCCAAGCTGGATCCAGTGGCCCTTTCGGCCGAGAATGCGGTAGATCTCGCCCATGGCAGCGGTGGCCGCCACAGAAGAAGAGGTGCCGGCGCTGGTCCTGATATTGGCCTTTTCGACCTGGATCACGGCGGTATCTATATTGGAAACCAGCGGAGAGTAGACCCAGCCGAGGTTGTCCTGCCAGTCGCGGAACTGGGTCCATTGGCCTGATTTCTTAACCACTTGGATGGGGTACCCCTGGGGGGCGATCAGGAGGATCTCGCTGTCCTGGCTGGGCCCGGTGCGGAGGTTGACCTGATCTTTGGCGATGCTTTTGGCATGGCACCACGCCGGCGCCAGTAGAGACGCGCCCATGAGCAGGCAGGCGCAGGTAGTGACGAGAGCGGTTGTACGGTTCATCGAATTCTCCTGGAAAAGGGCGCGGGCAAGACCGCTGCCGAAATGACGGTTGGGCAGGACGATCCGTGTCCTGTCCATGGTTGGAAAGCAGCTTGATGGGTGTCCACCTAAGCGCAATGCAAAGAAGTATTTCGCAAGAAGTGGGCCAGAAGAGCAGCCTTGAGTCCCTGTTAGCGTAACTTGCCGCAATGTCGGAATCCATTTGCCCCCCAATGCTCCCTTTGGAATAGAGGGCAACGGTTGCGGCAACGGAAAAAATCCTGACTGGCAGGACAAAATCCCACAGGGCGGGACGGGTGTCGAGGTAAACGGGACGCGGGATCAGGCAGGAGATTTGAACCAAGGGCGGATGCCGTGCCGTTTCATCAAGGCGTAGAGTCGGGAACGGGAGAGGCCGGAAATGGCGCAGGCATCGTGCAAGGTGGCGGCAACAGCCATAAGTTCTTTCAGGTACCGTTGTTCCAGTTCGGCCACGGCCTCCTGGCGGAGATCGACGAGGGCGGGCAGGGCTGTGGCGCCGATGTCGGCTCCAGGCAGGATCGGGCCGGAGGGTGGTGATTGGCCCTGCTCCACCGAGGCCCGGGCCAGATGGACACGGATATAGACGGGCATGTGTCGGGGAAAGATCACCGGTTCATGACCAGCAGCCGAAACCGCCCGTTCCAAGGCGTTGACAAGTTCGCGGACGTTGCCTGGCCATTCGTAGCGTTGCAGAACATCGAAAAAATCTGGGGAAAATGTTTTTTCCGGCAGGCCGTAACTTTCGCAGAGCTGGGCCAGGTGATGGGTTGAAATCTCGGCCAAATCCTCAATATGCTCTCGCAGGGGAGGCAGTTCCAGGGTGAAGGCCCGCAGCCGGAAGAGCAGATCCTTGCGGAAGCGATGGCGTTGCACCATGGAATTCAGCTCCCGATTGGTGGCCGCGATCAGGCGGAAATCGCTGCGGATCATGGGGCCGCCGCCGACCTGGCGAAAGGTTCGTTCCTGAAGGACGCGAAGAAAAGATTTCTGCACCGACAGCGGCAGTTCACCCACCTCGTCGAGGAACAGAGTACCGCCATCGGCACGTTTGATCAGGCCGCTCTGGGATTTTTCCGCGCCGGTAAACGCCCCCCGTTCGAAACCGAACAGGGTGCTTTCCACCAAGGTTTCGGGCAGGGCGGCGCAATCGACCACCACAAAGCGCTTAGCGGAACGGCGGCTGTTGTGATGAATAGCCCAGGCAAACAATTCCTTGCCGGTCCCGGTTTCACCAGTGATCAGCACATTGGCATCACTGCCAGCGCTCAGGGCGAGGCGCTCCAGGCTCTGTCGCATCAGCGGACTCGTGCCGACGATGTCATTCAGGGTCTCCTGTTTGAGGACCGCGTGCGGTCGGCGCGGGATCTTCTTGGTGCGGTACTGAAGAGCCCGTACCAGCGACAGCGTCATGGTTCGCACCGTTGCCGGGCGTTCCATGTAGTCCCAAGCCCCCATCTTGATTGCCTGTTCGGCATGGTCGGCTTCACCGTCATCGGCAAAGATAATGACCTCGGGATGGGACGGCGAGGCGAGAATGGGCGGCAGTCCGTCCATGCCGCTGCCGTCTGGCATCCGGGCATTGAGGAAAACAACGTCGTAGGCGTGGTCTCCGGCCAGGCGCAAACCTTTTCCCAGGGTGGGGGACGCGTCAACCTGGTGTCCCATCGGCCGGATTTCTGTCTTCAGGGAGTCGATAAAGGTCTGCTCGGTGTCGATGATCAGGATGCGAGCCATGGACGGTGTCAGGCCACGAGCGAGCAGGAGTGCACCTCGCGGGTCACCAAAGGGAGGACCTGGGGATCGTTGACCGTCAGCCAGAAATTGATGATAATCATGGAATGCTCCAGTGATTCGGGTTGGGGGACGTCCCGGCCTGCGGCGATTGGGACGGTGACGCTGTCCGTGTCAGGCTGGTGTGCCCTCAGGCTCCAGGGAAAAGGTTCCGGCCTTGACCTCCTGATCGATGTCGGCAAGCGCCCGCTTCATCTGTTTGAGGGCCTGGCGGATGCGTTTTTCGTTCTCCACCAGGGCCAGGCGAAGAAAGCCGTCGCCCTCCTCGCCGAAGCCGGCCCCGGGAGCCAGGGCCACGTTGGCTCGGTTCATCATCTCGATGGAAAACCGGATTGAGCCCAGGCGGGCATACGGTTCGGGGATCTTCACCCATAGGAACATGCCAGCCTTGGGTTTTTCTACCTCCCAGCCCATGCGGGCCAGGCCCTCGCAGAGCACGTCCCGTCGTTTCTGGTAGATGGCCACCTGCTCGGCGATGGTGTCGTCGCAGTCGCGCATGGCGACGATGCCCGCCACCTGGATGGCCGAGAAGATGCCGTAGTCATAGTAGCCCTTGATTTTCGACAGGCCACCGACCATCTCCCGGTTGCCGACGCAGTAACCGAGTCGCCAGCCGGCCATGTTGTACGATTTGGAGAATGAGCCGAACTCCACGCCGACATCGAGTGCGCCCGGGATCTCCAGCAGGGAGGGGGCGGTGAGGCCGTCATAGGTGATCTGCCCGTAGGCGAAATCGTTGATCACCATGAATTGGAACCGTTTGGCCAACTTGACCATTTCGGCGAAGAATTCCTTCGAGGCCAGGGTGCCGGTCGGGTTGTGGGGATAGTTCAGCATCACCAGTTTGGGATGGGGATAGAGCGACTGACACATCTGGCTGACCTGGCTGAGAAAAGCCTCCTCCGATCCAAGCGGGAAGCGGAGGACGCTGGCTCCGGCGATGACCGCTGCGTAGACGTGGATGGGAAAAAATGGCGAGGGTACAAGCACCGTGTCGCCTGGGCCGAGCAGGGCCAGGCAGAGGTGGGAAATACCCTCCTTGGAGCCGATGGTGCAGATAACGTCGTCCTCGCCATTGAGTTCGACGCCGTACTTGCGTCGGTAGTAGAGGGCGATCTCCCGCTTGAGGTTCTTCATGCCGCCGGCTGCAGGATAGCGGTGGGTCTTGGGATCGACCGCCACCTCACAGAGCTTTTCCGTCACCTTGCCGGGGGTCGGATCCATGGGGTTACCCATGCCGAGATCGATGACGTCGATTCCCTCCCACCGTTTTTCCATTTTAATTTTGTTTATCATGCCGAATAGATAGGGAGGTAATTGGTTCATGCGGTCGGCAAAGCGAATGGTGGTCTCGTGGTTCATGACAGTCTCCTTTGCGGATGGATGATGGGCCAGGGACAGGCGGTCATGGCGATCTCTCCCCTTGGGGACAAAAAAGCCTGAACCGTTGACCGGTCCAGGCTGGAAAAAAGCCATGGACCGGAGGTGCAGTCCATGGCGGGCAGGTTTGGTGGTGTGGTAATTTACAAGGCAACCGGCCGCCAATGAACTGGGTTCATCGCCGCCGCTGCCGCGACATAGTGTTGCATGGCTTTAGTCTGCGTCCGAGGGGATGCGGTTGTTGTTTGTCATGAGCCTTTTTGTATCGTACATTGGCGGGGATGTCAACAGCGATGCCGACGGCCGGTCTTGCCGCCCCTCTCTCGGTGGAGCGGTTTTTATTGTTTTCTGCTTGCCTGGACGCTGTTTTTCTAATGTAATCGTCAGCAGGGTAACCTGCTCGTGACCGTCGTTCGCCGCGATTGGCCCATATCCGGCTTGTCGCCGGGTGAGCGGCGTGAGTACAACCGTCTCACAATTCGTCTACGGGGAGAAACATATGAGATCGCAGGTCTGCAATGTCATGGAGGGTAGGATTCGCATCACCTGCCCTCGTTGCGACAAGAAAAGATTCATAGCCGTTGTCGATGGCCTCCGGAAAAAATCGATCCGGTGCCAGTGCGGCCAATCGACCCTGTACACCCTGAACCACCGGAGCGCAGCAAGAGAGTCGAACTGCGGCAAGGCTCTGCTCTTTCTTGCCAACGGCAGGAACTGTCCGGTCTATCTTACCGATATGTCGATGGGTGGTATCGGCTTCAATGTCCCACATCAGTACACCCGGGCCATTGCCAGCGGCCAGGATGTCAGCATCAAGTTCAGGGCACAGAGCGGCGCCACTGTTCAGCGGAGAATCCGTGTCAAGAGCGTGATTGGCAACCGTATCGGCGCCCAGTTCCTCGACGGAGTCCGCGCTGCCTCGGCCTGGTGACTGCTGAGGCGCCCAAGCGATCTTCAGGGTCATCTTTCGTTCTGGGGCAGGAGAGCGATGAAGGCCGCGTGCCCATGCTTCGAGGCCAGATGTTGGCTGTCAAGGCCTTCCCGGTTAGCGGCGATGGGATTGGCGCCACGGGATAGCAGAGCCTTACCGATATTGGTGTGGCCTTTGAGGGCGGCAAACATGAGCGGCGTCCATCCATCCTGAGTAGTCCGATTGGGATCGGCCTTTCGCGCCAACAATAGATGAACGATATCGGTATGCCCGTTCCAGATCGCCGCCATCAGGGGCGTGCGGCCATCCCGATCTGCCAAATCGATGAGGGCGCCATGGTCGATCAGTGTCGCGGCAATGGTTCCATGGCCCTTGACAGCGGCGTTAAAGAGCGGGGTGCAGCCGTCCTTGTTGCGGTGATTGATTGCAGGGGTGTGCTTGAGCAAGTCATTGACCACGTCCACTCGACCATGCCAGACGGCTTTCAACAGGGCCGTATCGCCCAACGCGTTGCTGCTGTCGATCGGGACGCCGGCGCGGAGGAGGCGCTGCACCTCGTCACGGTCACCGGCGATCACTGCCCGCTCGAGGTCCGCAGCCTTGGAGTGGCCTTTCTCCCGGAGGGGAGGATTTACAATCGGCTTTGTGGCTTTGGTCGAGGGTTGTGTTTGTGCCTGGGCCGAACGATTTTCTGGCTGTAGCATTTGCTTGACAACCTGATCATCGACCAGATAGCGGGAGAGGTCGCCCGATATCTTGACAATGAGCCCGGAAACGTCGTTCCCGGACGCTGGTGAACCTGCGACGGGCTGTCCTTCCAGGCCGGAAGAGGACGCCTGTGCCTGTGCGTCCGGCCCAGGTTGAGGTGAAGGTGGGAGCGTGATGTCGGGGCTATCCCCAGACGGTTCTTCTATATGCGGCGTTATCGAGGCCGGTGGAGCGGTTTCAATCATCGCTGCTATGTTCTCTCCGGGCGCATCCTGGAACAGCCACCAAGCAGCGCTAACTCCGACCAGGAGGAGAAGAGCAAGGGTCAGCCAGCGATGGGAGGCCTGACGGTCCGGAGGCGTTGGAAAGGGTGCATCTTTTTGTGCAAGTGGTGCGGGCGGCGCAGAAACAGGGCTGCTGATGAGGACATACTTGGCCACCCTTTCCATGCAGCGGCCATTGATCGCTGCAAGGTTGTGATGTGCCCCGAGGTAGAGAGCAATATCGGCAAGATGGAGAATTTCTCCTGCTAGGCCGTTGGAGAGCGTCTGAAGATACTCCACGGCCTCGGAAGTGAACAGTGGCGCTCCCTGATGACCGGCGCAGCGCAGGCGGTAGTTGATGAGCGCACCGGTGTCGGTGCTGGCAAGCGGTCGCAGCGTGACTTCAACCATCTCACGGCCGACGAGGCTTTGGGGGGCTGCAACACGGCATCGTGCGAGCGGATTGGCGCCGACAAAAAGCAGGGTGCAGGGACAGGCCTGGGCGGCGGTCGCCGCATGCCACTGTAGTAGTTCATGCAGGTCCGCAGACTCCTGCGCGTCGGCATGGTCGATGGCAATGACCGGCGGCCAACTGTGATCGGAAGTATGGGAGGAGCGGGTTGCCGCATGTGCTTCCAGTGTTTTCCAGACCAATGCTAAGAGGCACGGGCCGTCCTGCCGGGTTCGGTCAATACCATACCACGGTCTTTTGCCGGGGTAGTTGGCGGCAAGATATTGCAGCAGGGCGGTGGTACCGCTACCGACCCGGCCAGCCAAAAAGTGGGGACCGGCATGCCGTTCGAGTTCAACATCAAGTCGATCCGCCGCATCTCGCGCGGCGCTGGTCAGATAGAAGAAACCCGGATCCGGTGAGGGAGTGAATGGCGGGCGATTGAGCGAAAAGTGCCCGAGATGGAGGGGAATCAATCCATGCATCAGTTCTCGACGATAAGTTCTACCCTGCGGTTGCGAGCCCGTCCCTCTGGGTTGTCTGTTCCGTCCGGATTGGTATTGGCGGTGATGGGATGGCTCATGCCAAAGCCCTTAACCGCCATTCGCTCCCTGGCAACACCGCAGAAGACGAGTGAACGGGCGACGCTCTCGGCCCTGCGTTCGGAAAGCATACGATTGTACTCGGGGGTGCCGAGGGCATCGGCATGCCCTTCGATGGCAAGGTTGCGGCTGTCTATGCCCTGCTGATTGAAGACGTTTGCGACTTCCTGCATTTTTATTTGGCTGTCGGTCCTTAGTTGATCGCTGTCAAAATCAAAGAGCAGCACCTCCGGCACATAAATTTCCACGCCTCTGGGCGTTTCTTTGACATCGATATCGAGTTTTTCTATTGCATTGATGATCCTCTCGTTTTGTGCGCTCCGGTCATGCATCGCACACCCGGACGCAACAAGCAGGAAACAGATCAACCCGAGAAGAGCATTCTTCATGGTTCTCGACTCCGGCAACTTGTCATGATTCCCTCTGTTGCTCGACCCAGGAGCCTGAGTGAGGCAGCTTCGCGTGATATACCTATATGGGGAACAGAAATACTCCTGCAAGGAATCGCTGTCAATTCTCAGCGAATAAACTTACCTGATCTTTATCGGACGGTCCGGAGGATTTGGGGGATGGGCCAAGGGGTCTCTGGCTGTCAAGCAGGCACGCAGCGTGAACATTTTAGCGTGAATCCGACGCAACGGAGTGCAAACCATGAAAAGCGAGCATGCCAGAACTGCGTCGCCTATCGCAAGCGAGTTGTGTTTCGGCGTTAGGAGCGAGTTCTTGCGACAAGAAAAAGCGGCCCGGACAATGGATTGATTGTACTCAACCTTGCCTGGGCCGCTGTATCGAGATCCCGATTCCTGAAATGAAATCAGGTGGTTTGTGGTGGCGATGCAGGGACTTGAACCCCGGACACTACGGATATGAGCCGTATGCTCTAACCGGCTGAGCTACATCGCCAATATGAAAAAAAAGTGAGGTCACCTGCGTCGGGCGGGTGAGGTCACTTTCAAGATCCGACTTTATGCTCAATTTCGGCCCGTTTGTCAACCGAAATCCTTGCGGGGAAAAGCCTTTGACGGCCTGTTATTCAGGGTAAAAAGAAAGCCCCTTTCCTGGCAGGTACACCGGGAAAGGGGCTGTGTCCGACTCGTGGGGAGCGGGGTGGCTTACATCATTCCACCCATGCCGCCCATTCCGCCCATGCCGCCTGGAGGCATGCCGCCGCCAGCGCCCTTGTCCTCATCAGGCAGTTCGGCGATCATGCACTCGGTGGTCAGCAACAGACCGGAAACCGAGGCCGCGTTCTGCAGGGCTGAACGGGTCACCTTGGCCGGATCGATGACGCCGGCCTCGATGAGGTCCTCGTACTTCTCGCTGGCTGCGTTGAAGCCCATGGGGCCTTCCAGATTCTTGACATGCTCGACGATGACCGAGCCTTCGCAGCCGGCGTTGGCGGCGATCTGGCGAACCGGCTCCTCAAGAGCGCGACGAATGATGCCCTTGCCCAGGTTCTGCTCGCCTTCCAGGACGAGGTCGTCCAGCACCTTGAGGCAGCGCAGGTAAGCGACGCCGCCGCCGGGCACCACGCCCTCTTCCACCGCGGCGCGGGTCGCATTCAGAGCGTCCTCGACACGGGCCTTCTTCTCCTTCATCTCGACCTCGGTAGCCGCGCCGACATTGATCACGGCGACGCCGCCGATCAGCTTGGCCAGGCGCTCCTGCAGTTTCTCGCGGTCGTAATCGGAGGTGGTGTCATCGATCTGGGCGCGAATCTGCTTGACGCGGGCGGCCAGTTTTTCCTTGTCGCCGGCGCAGTCGATAATGGTGGTGTTGTCCTTGTCGATGACCACGCGCTTGGCGGTGCCGAGGTCATTGACCGTGACATTCTCCAGCTTGATGCCCAGATCCTCGGTGATGACCTGGCCGCCGGTGAGAATGGCGATGTCCTCGAGCATGGCCTTGCGGCGATCGCCGAAGCCCGGAGCCTGGACGGCAGCCACATTGAGGGTGCCGCGCAGCTTGTTGACCACCAGGGTGGCCAGGGCCTCGCCGTCCACATCCTCAGCGATGATCAACAGCGGCTTGCCCATCTTGGCCACGGATTCGAGCACCGGCAGCAGGTCCTTCATGCTGGATACCTTCTTCTCGTTGATCAGGATCAGCGGCTCGTCCATGCTCACTTCCATCCGCTCGGGATCGGTGACGAAGTAGGGCGAGAGGTAACCGCGGTCAAACTGCATGCCCTCGACCACATCCAGGGAGGTCTCCATTGACTTGGCTTCCTCGACGGTAATGACGCCTTCCTTGCCGACCTTGTCCATGGCCTCGGCGATGATGTTGCCGATGGTCACGTCGTTGTTGGCGGAGATGGTGCCGACCTGGGCGATTTCCTTCTGCTCCTTGGTCGGGTTGGCGATCTTGCCGAGCTCGGCGACCACGGCGGCGACCGAGGCGTCGATGCCGCGCTTGATCTCCATCGGGTTGGAACCGGCGGCAACCAGCTTGGCGCCTTCGGTGTAGATGGCCTGGGCCAGCACAGTGGCGGTGGTGGTGCCGTCGCCGGCGACATCAGAGGTCTTGGAAGCGACTTCCTTGACCATCTGGGCGCCCATGTTCTCGAATTTATCCTTGAGTTCGATCTCCTTGGCAACGGTAACGCCGTCCTTGGTGATGACGGGGGCGCCAAAGGATTTCTCGATCAGAACGTTGCGGCCCTTGGGGCCGAGGGTTACCTTGACGGCGTTGGCCAGGGCATTGACGCCGGTCAGCATTTTCTCGCGCGCCTTGGCGCCGTACTTCAATTCTTTTGCAGCCATATTGTTGTCTCCTTCTTCACTCGAATGGATGGATATCGTTTGTTATGCCTGAACCACACCAAGGATATCATCCTCGCGCATGATGAGGAAATCCTCTCCGTCCAGTTTGACCTCGGTGCCGCCGTACTTGGAAAAAAGTATCCGGTCGCCGACCGCCACATCCATGGCGACGCGATGACCTGTGTCATTGAGCTTGCCCGGACCTACGGCGACGATCTCGCCTTCGGCCGGCTTTTCCTTGGCGGAATCGGGAATGATGATGCCGCCCGCGGTTTTTGCCTCTCCTTCCAGTCTCTTGACCAAGATACGGTCATTCAATGGACGAATTTTCATGAACTAGCCTCCTGTGTTTAATGATGTAGGTACACAATAAAATCTGCGCCGATCCGATGAGTTTGGTGTCCCTCTGTCGGCGCAAACCGCTTTGCGTGGACGAAAACGAAGCTTCAGTCTTCAAACTGGCGCATACAGTAGTGCCGGTTCGGTAAAAATCAAGGGAGGGTTGAGCGAAAAAATGCTTTCGCTCAACCCTCCGAAATGGCCTAATTTTTTAGTGGGGAAAATCGCGCGGTGGGATTGTTATCCGACCCGGACCCGCCATTTGTGGGGGTCTCCGGCACGGCCAAACTGGATGGCCTGCAGTTCCTCATACAACCGGGCGGCCAGGGGGCCGGGTTGACCGTCGTTGATACGGACGGTCTTGTCGCGGTAGCAGAATTCGCCCACTGGCGAAATGACCGCGGCCGTACCGGTGCCGAAACTCTCGGTGAGGGCGCCGGATTCGCCGGCGGTCACGACCTCGTCGATGGTGATGCGGCGCTCGCGTATCGTGCAGCCCCAGTCGCGCGCTAACTGCAGGACCGAGTCGCGGGTGATGCCGGGCAGGATCGAGCCCTCCAGCGGTGGGGTGATAAGTTCATCGTTGATTACGAAAAAGATGTTCGAGGTGCCGACTTCCTCCACGTACCGGTGTTCGACGGCGTCGAGCCACAGCACCTGGGTATACCCTTTGTCGTGGGCCTCGGCCTGGGCCTTGAGACTGGCGGCGTAGTTGCCGGCCGTCTTGGCGAAGCCGACGCCGCCGGGCACGGCGCGGACATATTTGTCTTCGACGTAAATTCTGGTCGGGCTGAAACCACCGGTGTAATAGGCGCCGACCGGGCAGCAGATGATGAAGAACAGGTACTCTTCGGCGGGCCGCAGGCCGATCACTGGTTCGGTGGCGATCATGGTCGGCCGGATGTACAGGGTCGCGCCCGGCGCCGACGGCACCCATTCCTGATCGAGGTAGACCATGGCCCGCAGGGCCTGAAGTGCCCGGTCCTGGGGGAAGCGAGGCATGCACATCCGCTGGGCGGACTGGTTCATGCGCGCGAGGTTGTCGTCCGGCCGGAAGAGGAAGATCTGATCGTCCGCGCCGCGATACGCCTTCATGCCCTCGAAGATGGCCTGGCCGTAATGGAAGACCATGGCCGCTGGTTCCAGTTCGAAGGGCCGGTAAGGCTCAATGCGAGCCTCATGCCAGCCCTGTTGGCGGTTCCAGCGCATGGTGAACATATGGTCGGCGAAGAATTGGCCGAAGCCCAGATTGGTCTGGTCCGGTTTGGGTTTGAGTTCTTCGGTGGCGGCCTTGTGCAGCGATACTTCAAAATCCTTGTGCAACATCTTCTCACCCTGTGTTCCCCGGCCCTGTGCAAACCGGTTTCCTTTTGCGTGTGGAATAAGTACAGTGGCCCCACCATCACCACCACCGATTGTCTGGACGCCCATGCCCCTGCCAGTACAACACCAAACTTCGGATCAGGCCGACCCCGAAGGGGGAACACCATCCCCGACGGCGGAAACGCCGAATGCGGCGCAAACCAAGTTTTTCCTCGTGCTCCTGATTGCAGCCGCGCTGGTGTTGGGCTGGATCCTGTGGCCGTTCTGGCAATTCCTGGCCCTGTCCTTCCTCTTGTCCGGCACCTTCCGGCCCGCGTATCAGTGGCTTGGTCGGCGGTTCGCGCCGTGGCTGGCTTCGCTGCTGACCTGCACCCTGATCACCCTGATCATCTTCGTGCCCCTGACGCTTTGCATCAGCGAATTCTCGTCCGAGGCCATCGGTCTGTATCATCTGGGCAAAGACAGCAACCTGCTCGTCAAATTGCAGCAATTCGCGCAAAATAATACATTGCTCAGGGAGGCACAAGCGCTACTCGCCGATGTCGGTCTGAAATTCGAACCGGAAGACCTCTCTGCTTTGCTAGCCGGGTTCAGCAAAACCATCGGCCTGTTCATTTACAATCAAGCTTCGTCCTGGGCGGGAAACCTGCTCCAGATCGCCCTGCAGTTCTGTATGCTGCTGATGGTCACGTTTTTCCTGCTGATGGAGTTCGAGGGTCTGACCGACTTTCTCGTCCGGCTTTCGCCCCTGCCGCCAGCGCAGAACCATCTGCTGGTGGAAAAGTTCATGGAAAATGCCAAGGGGATACTGCTCGGCAACGGTCTTAACGGCCTGGCGCAGGGCCTGCTCGGCGGGGTGCTTTTTGCCCTGCTGGATGTCAAGGCCTCGGTGCTGTATGGCGTGGCGATCGGGGTGCTGGCCTTCCTGCCGATCCTGGGCATCGGCCTGGTGCTGCTGCCATCGGCGCTGGTGTTTCTGCTGTATGGACTGTTTGCCAAGGCAGCAGCCACCTTGGTCTTTTATCTTGGCGTCACCCTGTCCGTCCATTTCTGGATCACGCCCCGGCTGCTCAGCGGTGCCAGGATGCACAAACTACTGGTCCTCCTGGCCATCATCGGCGGTGTCAGCCTGTTCGGCCTCCTGGGAGTGATCTACGGCCCGCTGCTGGTCACGGCCTTCCTCACCCTGGCTGACCTCTATCAGCAGGAATACCGGCAGGATAAACCCGCAGGTGATTGAGCGGCGTCCGTCGCCAGCCCACGTCTCCACCCGCCGATAGACAAGACCGGAGACGGAGCCGATCCTGGTTCAACCTTCCTTGAGCAGGCGGATATCCCAGGCTTCGGAGCGGTTGCTGTTGGCCGGGTTCTCCTCCACCCGGAATTCGAAGATGCGGTGCGGTTCCTGGAAGAAGTGGTCGGAGGGCAGGGTGGACTTGGAGAGGTGGAAGAAGACCGTCTCCGATTGGAGAACGTTGTCGATCAGCCTGTAATAGCGGAAGAACCCAAATCCCCGATCCTGGTTGAAGTTGGCCACGGTCCCTCGCTGCCATCTGTCCCCGTGCTCGCCGTGAGCGCCAATGATGGGGAGCAGGCCGGGCACGAGAAAGCCGGAGATATAGCTGTCGGCCACCTCCCGCAGTTCCTTGCTGACATTGTGGAAACCGATCACCTCCACCCGGCAGCCCGTGTTCTGCAGAGCGATGATCAGGCGGAGAAAGTCGCCGTCGCCAGTGAGCAGGATGATGCGGTCCAGGTTGCGGGCCTGGAGCAGGGCGTCGATGGCCAGATCCATGTCGGCGTTGGCCTTGGTGGTGATGTTGCCGTCCTCATCCTGGAAGCGGCGGACGTACTTTTTGATGATCTTGAAGCCGCAGTTGCGCAGGATGTTGTGGTAGGCGTAGACCTTCTGACGGTACTCCGGGTCCTTCTGGGTCCGCTCGTGATCCTCGGCCAGATAGCAGTTGGCTCGCAGCAGCACCGAGTTCCTGGTGTTGGCAAGGCCGACCAGGACGTCGTAGCGCATGCCGTAGCCGCCGCTCATCTTGATGTTTTCCGCATCTACGTAGATCGCCGTCTTGAGCATGGACATGTGGTGGCGGGAGAAAGGTTCCAAGGTTGCACGCCCGGGGCTCACTCCCACTCGATGGTCGCCGGCGGCTTGGAGGAGATGTCGTAGACCACCCGGTTGACGCCGCGCACCTCGTTGATGATCCGGCTGGAGATGCGGCTGAGCAGTTCGTAGGGCAGGCGCGACCAGTCGGCGGTCATGGCGTCTCGGCTGTCCACGGCCCGCAGGGCGATGACGTGCTCGTAGGTGCGGCCGTCGCCCATCACGCCCACAGTCTGGATTGGCAGCAGCACGGCAAACGATTGCCAGACCTTGCGGTACCAGCCGGAGTCCTTCATCTCCTCAAGCACGATCACGTCCGCCTGGCGGAGGATGCGCAGCCGTTCGGCCGTGACTTCGCCCATGATGCGGATGCCCAGACCAGGTCCGGGGAAAGGCTGGCGGTAGATGGCCTCCTCGGGCAGGCCGAGTTCCAGACCGAGTTCGCGCACCTCGTCCTTGAACAGCTCGCGCAGCGGCTCGATCAGGTCCAGCTGCATCCGCTCGGGCAGACCGCCGACGTTATGGTGCGACTTGATAGGGGCCTTGCCGCGGAAGACCACCGACTCGATCACGTCCGGGTAGAGGGTGCCCTGGGCCAGGAAGCGGACCTTGTCCAGCTTTTTCGCCTCGGCCTCGAAGATCTCAATGAAGCCGTAGCCGATCCGCTTGCGCTTTTCCTCTGGGTCGGCGATGCCTTCCAGGCGGGAGAGAAAATAGTCGGTGGCGTCGACGTCGATAACGTTGAGGCTGGTCTTTTCGCGGAAAAATCTGAGCACGCTGGCGGACTCGCCGGTGCGCATCAAGCCGTTATTGACGTGGATGCAGGTCAGTTGGTCGCCGATTGCCCGGTGCACCAGAGCCGCCACCACCGAGGAATCGACCCCGCCGGAGAGCGCGCAGAGCACCTGGTCGGCGCCGACCTTCTTCCGTATCTCGGCCACGGTGGCGTCGATGAAGGAATGCATGGTCCAGTCGGGTCGGCAGCCGCAGAGGCCGAAGATGAAGTTGCGCAGTACGTCCGTACCGATCAGAGTGTGGGCCACCTCGGGGTGGAATTGGACGGCGACAAAGGGTTTCTCGGCATGGCGCAGAGCCGCGCAGGGCGAGTGGGCGCTGGTGGCGGTGACCAGGAAGCCGGGGGCCAGTTCCTCGACCCGGTCGCCGTGACTCATCCACACCTGGTAATGGGCTGGCGCGGTCTCCATGCCGGCGAACAGGCCGCTGGTGTGTTCGATGTGCAGCTGGGCCTGGCCGAACTCGCGCTTCTCCGCCTTCTCTACCCGCCCGCCCAGTTGGGTCATCATCAGTTGGGCCCCGTAGCAGATGCCGAGCACCGGCACGCCCAGGGCAAACACGCCTGGATCGCTCAGCGGCGCGTCTTCGTCGTAGACACTGGCCGGGCCGCCGGAAAGGATGACGCCGGTGGGGTGCAGGGCCGCAAGCTGGTCCAGCGGCAGGGTGTAGGGATGGATTTCGCTGTAGACCTTCTGCTCGCGGATGCGGCGGGCTATCAGCTGGGTGGTCTGGGAACCGAAATCGAGGATGATGATCTTCTGGCTGTGGGTGGTCATGGGCTGCCCGTGCGTAAGGGTTCGGGGATGATGGCCGTTGCGGTTACAGGCTCTCGGTGCGGTAGTTGGGGGCTTCTTTGGTGATGATGACGTCGTGGACGTGCGATTCGCGCAGGCCGGCGGCGGAGATCTGGACGAAACGCGCCTTCCGGTGCAGTTCATCGATGGTGGCCGCGCCGGTGTAGCCCATGCCCGAGCGCAGGCCGCCAAGCAGCTGGTAGATCATCTCCGAGATCGGGCCGCGGTAGGGCACCTTACCCTCGATGCCCTCGGGCACCAGCTTGCCGGCCTCACTGTCCTGGAAGTAGCGGTCGCCCGAGCCCTGCTTCATTGCGCCGATCGAGCCCATGCCACGGTAACCCTTGTATTTGCGGCCTTGATAGAGGAAGGTGTCGCCCGGGGTCTCGTCGGTGCCGGCGAACAGCGAGCCGATCATCACCGCATGGGCGCCGATGCCAATGGCCTTGCAGATGTCGCCAGAGAACTTGATGCCGCCGTCGGCAATCACCGGGATGTTATACCTGGCCGCTGCCTCGACGCAGCCTTTGAGGGCGGTGAACTGGGGCACGCCCACGCCGGCAACGATGCGGGTGGTGCAGATCGATCCCGGCCCGACGCCAACTTTGACCGCGTTGGCGCCGGCCTTGATCAGGGCCTCGGCGGCCGCTCCGGTGGCGATGTTGCCGGCGAT
>JBGSPP010000192.1:0-25247 GCA_041738515.1 Desulfobulbus sp. | reverse complement strand
CCCGGACGTCCCAGCCGCTGCGCGCAGGAAGTCAGGCTGCGGTCCACCGCAGCGGTGAAATCGTCGGCAGCGTGCGTGAACTCGGCTGCCATGTCGGCATCCCGGCTGCGGACCATGTCGCTGGCGCAATGCAGCCCGGCGATGCTCCAGAAGTCGTCCCAGTAGTAATAATCGTTTGGGCCGAGGTGCTCGGCGCTGAAGCCGGCTGGCAGCAAGCCTGCATGCGGCGCAGCGAGCGTGTTGGCAAGCCGCTTACGCATAATCCAGCGCGCGCCGCGTGCAATCACGTTATGCCAGTCAGCTGTCAGTTTCTTGCCGGTGAACTGCTGGTAGCGGTGCAGGATCCACAAGACCTCGCCGTTGGAATCCCACTCGCCATCCTGCGAACGAAAATAGCCGAGTTGGGTTTGCCGCTGGGGAAAGCGGTTCAGTGCGCGTGCGGCGCGCGCTTCCAGACCCACGCAGAGAAGGGCATGAATGATGTAGACGGCATCGCGAAACCAGAAACGCCTGTAGGTCGATGGACCCGGATACACATCGCCCGGCGAATGCAGAATCAGCGACGTGATCGCCGCATCGTAGAGCGCTTGGTACGTGCGATCGGGACACTGCAGCGTGCACGCGTTTGCGCGCAGTTCCGGCCAGGCATTTTCCGCCAGCACGGGTGCCTTGTGCGGCAGTGGAATACGGACAGTCAGGATCCTTTCGCCGCCTTCGGGAATCGCGAACAGCGCGGCGGCCGTCACCATGCCACGGTCGCAGCTGCCCTCGCTGCGCTCATCGAGTGCGGCGCGGGCATATGCCTGCTGCAAATGGAGCGCGACATCACCATGGCCATAGTCGGATACCAGATGGCGTTCCGCCGGCGCACTGAACGCGACGGTCTGTTCTTCGTTCACGACCCAGGTTTTGCGCTCAGGAGAAAGAACGACATCATTGACGAAACTGATCCCTTCCGTATTGGCTGGCCGCAACGCGAGCACCAGCCAGGCAGGACTGTCGGCACGGGCAGTCAGCGTAAGCACGCAGACCGGCACGCCGTCCTCGAGTTCAACGCTCGCCGTGTTGCTCAACTTCAGGTCACCCTCCTGGACCAGTGTCGTGATCGCCAGGCCGCTGGACAGGTCCTGCCGCTGGCTGCCGGCCCGGGTACGCGACGGAAACAGGTTGCGTCCCCCTTCCGTGCAGACCCAGCCATCAAGCGACCAGCCATCCAGGCAGGGCGTCAGGAGGCCGCGCGGATCGACCAGCGGAAACTCCTCACAGTCGGGATAGCCGAGCGCTGTCCAGTTGCGATGGGTGAGATTGATATGGGAAATCGTAAATGCGCGTGGAATGAACGATTGGTCATTCGGGTTGTACTGACGTTCGACCCAATAGGGCCACACCCAGTCCAGGTTGTACTGGATCACGCGGCTGTTGATCAGGCCGCGAGCGTGGAACACGACGCCGGCACGCAAGAGTTCTACCGGTTCACCCACTTCGGAGGGCTGCGCGAAACTTCGCAGGCGCGCGAGCAGTTCGATCGGATCCATAAAGCCCTGGCGGCGCGCGGCGCGCGTGATGATGTATCGAAAAATGGTCCATTTCGAAAATTTCATGAGCTGCCCTTGGCCGGTCCTGCCGCTGTCCCTGCTTCAGGCACGGGCTTGCCGCCTTGTACATTGCCGCTTTCCTGCGAATACGCTGCCAGAGACCGTCGCGCCAAATGGTTGAAATAGAGCAGCGCAACGATCGTCGCGACGAAACCCAGGCCATAGAAACCCCATTGCAGCGGCGAACGCTCCACCTCGCCCCGGCTCAGGCTTGCCAGGTCGGCGGTGATCGAGCCCAGGTAGACGTTGTGCAGCGAAAACGGAATGAAACCGATCATCGAGCCCAGAACGAAGCCTTTGAACGTGAACTTGGTTAGACCAAAGAAATAATTGGAAATCTTGCTCGGGAAGAACGGAATCAGCCGGGTGAGCATCACGACTTTGAGGTCGTGACGCGCCATTTCGTCGCTGACGACCTGCAAATTGCTGCGGCTGACAATGAACCGCGACGCGCGCTCGCCGAACAGGTGGCGCGCGATCAGGAAGGCCAGGGACGCACCAATGACGGTACCCGCCACGACCAGCACGGTTCCCTCAAAGACACCGAACACAAAGCCGGCGCCGGTGGTAAGGAAGATGCCCGGCAGCAGCAGTACCACCACCAATGCCATCAGCAGGATAAAGTAGAACCCTGCGATCGCACCCTGCGCGTCTATCCATTCCAGTAATTCGACCAACTGCTCGTGGACATCAAAATAAACGAGTACTACGAGGATCAGGCCGACGAACAGAATGCCTGCAGCGATGCCCAGTAAGGGTGTTTTCATACCTGTGGCGGAGCAGGGAGAGGAAGCACTGGAGCCGCATGATTGGTCATACTGCGTATCCCCCTTTGGGTTTGAAGTGAATGGTTGGCCTAAATTTAGACGTTATAGGTTGAGGAATTCAGGGTCCTCGTCATTTGGGGTGGATGTGATCCCCGAATATATCAAATCCACACCAAATGACGAGGAGCCCAAAGACTCTTCAAAATAGTCAGGCGGTTTATTTAGAGCAACATGTATACCAGCCCTTGTGTGGGTAGAGTTACATTCGTACAGGATTGATTTTTTTGGAAAAAATTAAAATACGTTCTGGAAGGGTTACCAAGTATGGCCACAGTGGAAATGGTAACATTTAACCAGTGGCCACGGTTAACCAATGTTATCCCGTGACTGACCCACCCAACTCCGTAGTTTCGAATTGATCAAATGGACTGCGCGATCAACCGAATAGGACTGATAACTTTGGACCAGACAGAGGTGGTCTCGGTCATTGGAACAAATACTTCTCGTTATTAAATGGAATTTCTGCCTGGTTTCAGGCTGCCAGTTCCACCGTCGGCAGCATCACGGCATAGGCTTCGTCTGGCGTCTGCTTTTTTATCCGTGAATGAGTTCTGGCCCGGTGGTACCAGTCCAGATATCCCATGATCCATCGGCGGGCCTCGCTGACCGGGTCAACGGCGTGCAGATACACCCATTTATACTTCATCGTTCCAAAAAAACATTGCCCAGCCAAGCACCCCTACCGTCCATGCTGAGCTTGCAGCCCGCGCCCTCGACGGCTTTGACGAAGCACTCAACGGCAACTTTCAGGCCGCCAAGTGTAGGGCGAGGGGATACAGAAACGATGAAACGTAACGTTCATCAGTATCATCTACCTGCTGGCACCCCCATACACGGCATCCTCAAATCCACTTGAAACGTCGAAGAGCCGCTCTTTCTATATTTCCCGTTCGGATTAAACCGAAAAAGTATTCTCTCAATTCCGACAGACCTCTAGAGCAGGAAACTGCCCTGTTTCGCAACATATCCGCCAAGCAAGATCTTTCTCAGCATTTTCAATACGCTTCAATCAATTATACCTATTAAGACCAAACTAGCCCAATAAAGGTCATATATAGCCACCGGTCAAATGTGACCCATATAGCCGTGTCCATCAACAAAGGTATGATGAACAATCTCGCAGGCTATTATTCATTAATATCAATAGAATGTGAAATGTGTTTCTCCGCGTGATAAAGATGGTGCAGAGATTGCAATCAAGCCGATGACAGCAATTGCTTAGTTTTGCCGTCATGTCTACCGCGATACATCTGCAGGAAAATTAGTTATCGAGAAAAAATGTAAGATCGTCTTGTTATATAATGAAAATGGGAAGATAGGGTGGGTTGTACTGTGGGCCATGGGAGTCCCTGTCCCGATCTTATTGCGGCCTATTTCCTGCGCGGTTGTACCTAGGGTGAATTTCATCAAGATAAGCGTCCGTCCCCTTTCATTTCTTGAGGTCAAAATAAAATGATGAGGAAAGATTGTGCCATGATTCTGTTTGCAGTGGCACTGACGGGTTCTGCATGTGCCAAAGCGATCACCCCCAAAGGAACTGCTCTGCTTTCTGGCACGAGCACAGTTGGAAGAGAACACGGCACGCTCGAGTCCGGTGATGAGCTTGCTCCGACCAATGCATCCAAGGAGAAATATATCATGCCGTTTTCTGAAGGAAAATTGGTCAGTATCAGTTCTTTTGAAAAGGTCCCTGATGATGAAGAACGGTTGATAGACGACATGCACACTCTCTTGAAAGAAAAGATGTCCAAAGATTATCCCGCTGGTCAAACCAAACGAGACGCCCACCCGAAAAATCTAGCCTGCCTGCAAGCTGAATTCATTGTTGAGCCCCACATCCCGGCAGAACTCAAGGTGGGGATATTCGCGTCTGGCCTAACGTATCCCGCTTGGGTTCGAATCTCCAGTTCCAGCGGCAAGATCCAGTCGGACGAAGTCAAAGACCTGCGCGGTTTTGCCATAAAACTCATGGGGGTCAAGGGGGAGCGGTTCGAAAGGCACAACGAGGAGCAAGAAACACAAGACTTCATATTGATAAGCTATCCAACGATGCCTCTAGGAACGGTCAACCTGTTTCACGACGCGGTCTATTACAGCATCAAATGGTCGCCCTTGGTCTTTGTTTCCCGCCTCGTTCTGTCCGGCAATCTCCATGTCCTCAACGAACTCCGCAAGGCTCCGCAAAATCAAACATCTCCGCTGGACATCCGGTATTGGAGCACCACTCCGTATCTTTACGGAACAGACCACGCTGTAAAATATTCTCTTGTTCCCACTTCGTCCCTGAAGAGCACGCTCCCTTCAAAACTTTCCGATCATTATCTCACTGAAAACATGGAAAAACATCTGGCGGCGAATGAGGCCAGCTTTGATTTCATGGTGCAAGTCCAAAAAGACCCTGGCCGGATGCCGGTTGAGGATGCCGGAGTGGAATGGAGCGAAAAGGAATCGCCCTTTATCAAAGTGGCCACCCTTCGCATTCCTCCTCAAACCTTTCGTACCAAGGAACGTGAGGAACTGGCTGAAGATTTGTCGTTCTCGCCGGCACATTCTTTAATTGAACACCGGCCAATCGGCGGCATCAACCGGGCGAGAGTTGAAATTTACCGACGCCTCTCAGAATTCCGCCATAAGCAAAACGACACGCAATTGAGAGAACCCCTCAAGGAGTCAGTTGGTGATTCTTTGCTTCAGGGGCGCTCTTCATACGCTGAAGCCAGGGATTGACAAGAAGAAACTGTCCTCTGCAAAAGGACAAACATGGAGCATCACTATATTGCAAAAGCCGGCAAGCCGGCATTTCTGACCAGGGAGATTGATCATGAGTAAAGAAAAGACCAACAATACACCTAACCAGGGAAAAAGAGCCGCTTCCCATGAAAACACTTTACCGGTTGCAGGTGGCGAGTTGCATCAGAAAGCTGGGGGAGAACATCCAGCACTCACCACCAACCAGGGCGTGCCCATCTCCGACAATCAAAATTCACTGAGAGCCAATCCGCGCGGGCCGACACTGCTTGAGGATTTCATTCTTCGAGAGAAAATCACCCATTTCGATCATGAGCGTATTCCAGAACGAATTGTGCACGCACGAGCTACAGGCGTGCATGGATTCTTTGAGCTGACTTTCTCTTTGAAGCAATACACCACCGCCAAGATTCTCACCGAGGTGGGGGTGAAAACACCTGTGTTTACCCGAATCTCAACCGTAGCAGGTGGCGCTGGTTCGGTGGACACCCCTCGTGATGTCCGTGGATTTGCTGTCAAGTTTTACACCAAGGAAGGGAATTGGGATCTGGTCGGCAACAACGTCCCGGTGTTCTTTATTCAGGATGCTATCAAATTCCCGGACCTCATCCATGCTGTAAAGATGGAGCCTGACCGTGGTTTTCCGCAAGCAGCAAGCGCACACGACACCTTCTGGGATTTCATTTCGCTGACGCCTGAATCCATGCATATGGTGATGTGGATTATGTCCGACCGCACCATCCCGCGTTCACTCCGAATGATTGAAGGCTTCGGGGTGCATAGTTTCCGGCTGATTAACGATGCAGGCGAATCGACCTTCGTCAAATTCCACTGGCGTCCCAAACTCGGTTTGCAGTCCACCATATGGGATGAGACCGTCAAGATTGCCGGCGCTGATCCGGATTTCCACCGCCGCGACATGTTCGATGCCATCGCAACGGGCAATTTCCCCGAATGGGAATTCGCCGTACAGCTTTTCACAGAGGAAGAAGCTGAAAAATTCCCGTTCGATCACCTTGATCCGACCAAGCTGATTCCGGAAGAACTGGTGCCGCTGCAAGTCGTCGGTCGCATGGTGCTGGATCGCTGGCCTGACAATTTTTTCGCTGAAACCGAACAGGTTGCGTACTGTCCAGGCAATATCGTTC
Source organism: Desulfobulbus sp. (assembly GCA_041738515.1). Taxonomy (GTDB): domain Bacteria; phylum Desulfobacterota; class Desulfobulbia; order Desulfobulbales; family Desulfobulbaceae; genus Desulfobulbus. Next base: position 18,929 of record JBGSPP010000192.1, on the reverse strand, counting down.
CGGGTATCGATTTCTCAAATGATCCCTTGTTGCAAGGCCGTTTGTTTTCTTACATCGACACACAACTTTCCCGCCTCGGTTCACCCAATTTTCATCAGATTCCAATCAACGCACCCAAGTGTCCCTTCGGCAACCATCAACGCGACGGACATATGCAGATGTCCCAACCCAAAGGGCGCGTCAACTATGAGCCTAACTCCTTGTCTGATAAATCCCCGCGCGAAACCACCAATGGCTTTCATAGTGCGGTAGCCGAAGAAAAGGGCGCGAAAGGCCGCTTCCGTGCCGAGAGCTTTGCCGATCACTACAGCCAGGCGCGGCAGTTCTATCTCAGCCAAACTGCTCATGAGCAGGCGCACATCGCCTCGGCCTTAGTGTTTGAGCTTTCCAAGGTAGAACATGTGCATGTGCGTCAAGCGATGGTCGGTCACCTGCGGCATATCGAAGAAGACCTCGCCAGCCGCGTTGCCGCGGGTCTTGCGCTGGAAAAGATGCCGGATGCGCCTGAGGCTGCGGCTCCTGTTCAGGATTTGGAACCTTCGCCCGCATTGCAGATCATCGGCAAGATGAAAGACACGCTCAAGGGACGCACGATTGGCCTCCTGATCGCGGATGGTTCGGACGCGGTTGTTATCGAGAAGTTAAAAAAGGCTGTGATCCAGGCTGGTGCTGCAATCAAAATTATTGCGCCCAAAGTGGGCGGCGCAAAGCTTGCCTATGGAAGGATGTTGTCTGCAGATGGGCAACTCGCGGGCACGCCTTCGGTGCTCTTTGATGCAGTTGCCATCATCCTCTCTGAGGAAGGAGCAAAAACACTCTCAATGGAAAGCGCCGCTATCGATTTCGTGCGAGACGCTTTCGGTCATCTCAAGGCAATCGCTGTCGACAAGGGTGGCCAAGCGCTCTTGTCGAAAGCGAATATCGTGCACGACGAGGGTGTTGTGGATGTATCCGATAAAGACAAATTCATTGCTGCGGCGAAGACACGCCAGTGGGACCGGGAAAAGTCCGTTCGAACGTTGGCATAGCGCGGAGGTGGTGCACACCTGAACGTCGGCATCGTGAATGGCGGCCTCCTCACGAACAACGCTTTTGAATTCAATAACTCTCAGCCGCAGACCGTGAATGAGCAGATTCCCGTCCGTGATGCGCTTCTCAAAACGGTTTTAATCAGCGTGAGGCCCCGACTCTCGTTAATAACAATCCTTCATCTTTGCCACTAGTCAGTTCAGGGTAGGCTTCAAGTGGTCATATGAGACCATGTGGGCAAGTATGACCGTTATTTTCTGGGTGGTAACAGTAGCCCTGTAAATCCTATTATCTCCAAATTATACCATTATATCAAATCGATTGATCATTTGGGTTATGAAGTAAATAACATGGCACAATGATTGCTTTTACAATAGTGAGAACAACAGCGCAGCCACACCTTGGTATCTCATGACGTTGCAATCAAGTTCAAGGGTTGTTTGCTAAGGAATTCATGGTGCTGGACACAGCCCAGGGGCAGCCTTTGTTTATACAGAACAGAATGTTGCTGGAATATATTTCACTACTAGAGGAGGTTAAGACATGAGATTATCGTTGTTTATGGGTTGGTATCATTTTGCCTAATGTAGTCATGGCAGTCGTATCAGTTAAATTTTTACAGCGTTTTTATTGCTGCGGGTAAAGTGTAATTAGTTATAAATTTTACAATAATCTCCAGTAATTCTAATATGTAATAAATAATTTTTTTAATCTAATAAGGGGAAGTCATGAATTGGGATCAAGTAAAAGGAAAATGGAAGCAAGTGAAGGGTAAAGCTCAACAACAATGGGGGAAACTTACTGATGACGACCTTGATGTTATTGACGGAAACCGTGAAGAATTTGTCGGAAGAATTCAGGAGCGCTACGGCATAGAGAAAGAAGAGGCAGAAAAGCAGGTTAACGAATGGGAAACCAACTTTAAAGCGTAATAATACTAATCAAATCTGGAGGTAAAATCATGAAAAAGCACTTGAATTTATATTCGGCTCTGGCGGTAATGGCAACTACGCTGATTGCAGCATCACCATGTCTCGCAGCTGATGTGCAGACTATGGACAAAGCGAAGATGGCCACCATGGGCCCAATGCATAACGACGGTACCATGAAAGGTGGCTATTCCATTCTCGGCAGCAAACTCATTGGCATGGAAGTCGAAAACGCTCAGGGAGAGAACCTCGGAGAAGTAAAGGATATCATGATTGATTCGACCGGCAAGGTTCGTTATGCGGCTGTCTCATATGGTGGGATCATGGGCATGGGTGATCAAATGTATGCAGTGCCGCTGAAGGCATTCACTTTCAAGCGTGATAAAGACATGTTTTTTGACGATGTCATACTAAGACTTAACGTCACCAAGGAACAGCTCAAAGATCTAAAGGGATTTGACAACAAAACCTGGCCGAATCTAGACGACGAGGGTTACCGGAATGATCTTGACGCTCGCTATAATATCAAAAAATAGCAGGTGAATCCGAAATGAACCGGGAACATATGACCTGTCCCGGAACAAGGAGAACCTGGTATTGGAAGTCTCGTCATAAAAGCTTCCGCCACTATTCCTTATGCTGAAGCAGTGCAGTTTCATTCAACTCAAGAAAAGGAGAACTATCATGTCAAATAATGTGCTGAAACGAGATGTCACGGGTAAATGCGAAGAAGGTGAATGTCGTGATCGAGTTAGTGAAGGAAATAAGGATCGCCAAGCCGATATTGAAAAAGAAGGCGTAAAAGCACCCGAGAGTTATCCCGGGGTGCCCGGCGCGGAAAAACTCGACAACCCCGACAACCCGGCGGCCGGTATACCGGGAAGCGGTAAGTAATTAAAGCGTCGAAATGAGCGTCTGGGTTACGTGGCGGGCAACGGGTTCTATCCGCTGCCCGCCATTCGGCGTTTTACTGGTGCCTTTGCAGGTGATCGGACGCATGGTTTTGCAGATTATTAACAAATTGAAAGACACGCTCATGGGGCGCGATCGAAGGCGCAGTAATCACGAAGAGTAAAAGGCCCGCAACCGATGCGGGTATTTGCCCAGAAGATTGTCGCACCCAAAGCAGGCGGCGCGAAGCTTGCCGATGGCGCGATGCTGACGGCTGACGGGCAACTGGCGGGTTCGCCTTTCGTGCTGTTGACGCCGGAGCCGTCATCCTCTCCGACGAATGCGCACAGGCGCTATCGGTGAAAAGGGAGTTGGGTAAGCAATGAAAATGATCCCCATTTGGCATGAAAGGAGGTGTGGAATGAGACAGACAGTCACAAAGTATCGTGGTGTGGGATTGGCAATGCTCATCATGACGCTCAGTATTGTCGGTATGGCATATGCCCAGGATCCTGGAAAGGGGGCGACAAGCTACTCTCCTGTCGAGATCAAGGAGGACTTCGCATCGATGCTGGCTCGAATGAAGGATGCGAAACCCGCTGTGGAAAAAAAGCATATGGATCTGCTCAACCTGCGATACGACCTGAGCGACCGCCCCGCGCAAGGTGTCACCATGTCCCGGGGAAAGGCCGTTCAAGAAGGTGTCAGGATCAAGCTGCAGGGGGGGATGACCTGGGAAAAGCTGGCATCCATAAGCCCGGAGGAGATCCGGGAAAAGGATCTGTTCCCGCCCGGTTTTTTCCCTCTCCCGTTCCCGAACCACCCGGAAGGCGGCATGCTTTTTCCTAAATTTCAGATCGACGAAATCAATAAGCAAGAAGGACGGGACCTCACCCGGTTCGATCTCGATTTTGACCTGCCGGACCACGTACTGCCCGAGTTCCCGGCGCCCATCTACCTGACGACGCGGCCTGATCTCGGCGACGTCTCCAAGGGCAAGCTCGTCACGATCATGAATTACTATGAACTGTTCAACGGGATACTGAATCCCAAACAGCTCGAGGGTCTGCGCTTGCTGGTGACGCCGTTTCCGCAGCAGCAGTTCAACCAGACCGAGGACCGGCGTTCTGAAAAGCCAAGCCGGGGAGTGGCCTGCCTCGACTGCCACGCGAATGGCCATACGATCGCGGCCACGCACCTCGTGGGCGACATCCGCCCCCAGGAGTTCCGGCACCGCCTGGACACCCCGACCCTGCGAGGGGTGAATATCCAGCGGCTGTTCGGTTCGCAGCGCGCATTGAAAAGCATCGAGGATTTTACCGAGTTTGAGCAGCGAGCCGCCTACTTTGACGGCGACCCGGTGATTGCAACCAAGAAGGGGGTCAATATCCTGGATAGAGGCAGTCAGGTTCACTTCATGGCCGAGTTCCAATCAATCCTCGACTTCCCACCGGCGCCCAAACTCAACATCTATGGCAAGCTGGACCCGGCGAAAGCCACTCCGGCCGAACTCAAGGGCGAGGTGCTCTTCAACGGCAAGGCGCAATGCGCTGTGTGTCACCCGGCGCCCTATTACACCGACAACTCCATGCACAATCTGAAAACGGAGCGATTCTACCAGCCCCGCATGATCAACGGCCGAATGGCTTCCGCGGACGGCCCGATCAAGACCTTCCCTTTGCGAGGTATCAAGGACTCCCCGCCATATCTGCATGATGACCGGCTGCTCACGCTGGAGGACACGGTGGAGTTTTTCAACCTGGTTATGCAATTGGAACTGACTGAACAGGAAAAGAAGGAACTCGTGGCCTTCATGCGGGTGCTGTAAGCTTGGTAAGGCCCTGCGGTTGAGCCAAGTAAGTCTCTCTCTTTCAAATAGAGCCGTTCATGATGTCAAAGCCGCGGGGGGGAAACTACAGATTCTCGACCTAAGGGCGCCGTCAGAATGGAAAGACGGTCATATCCCCAATGCCCGCCATGTTTTCTGGGCGCATTGCGCGAATACCACAACACGTTGGACAAGGGCCGGCCGACGACCGTTGATTGCGACAGCGGCTATCGTGCAAACATCGCGACGAGCATTTTGCAGCAGCAAGGATTCGGCCGCGTCTGCAACATTCCCGGAAGCTGGCTGGCATGGGAGAAGGTGGGATACCCGGTCGAAAAAGCGATCGAGAAGGAATAGACATGAGCGTGCACACGAACTGGCATTCTTCCGGTCACTTGATATCGAGGCGTGCTTCATATCTCATCGGCAGTCTTGCTCTCCAGTTCATATGCGCCGCGGCCGATGCGGGGGCAAGCGTGGAAGCGCTTGAATATCCGGGAGCAGCCTGGTCACCCTATCTTGTCGGCGCGGCCATTGGAGTGCTTTCCTGGCTTACCTTTTACTTTTCCGACAAGCCCATCGGGGCTTCCACATTTTACGCCGAGCTCGCGGGCTTTCTCGGTACCCTCATCGCGCCCCGCCACACGGCCACGCTCACCTATTTCAAAGACATGCCGCCGCGCGTGAGTTGGGGATTCGTCTTCGTGGTCGCCACCATCGTGGGTGGCGCGATTGCCGCTCTGACGGGCGGCGAGTTCGCCAATGCATGGTTGCCGTCCATATGGGAGGCACGCTTCGGCGACAGCGTTGGGTTGCGTGCGGCCGTCGCCTTGCCCGGCGGCCTGCTGATGGCATTTGGGGCGCGACTGGCCGGAGGTTGCACCAGTGGCCACGGCATCAGCGGAACCCTTCAGCTCAACCTGGCATCGTGGATTACGGTGATTTGTTTTTTCGTTGGTGGCGTCGCCGTGGCCCTGGCGCTCTTCAACCTGTGAGGAACTATGATTGACACTGTCAAAACAGAGAATTCGGCTACGGCAAACCACACATCATTCGAAGCCGCGACTCCCAAGCTGATTGCCGGCGCGATTTTTGGTCTGGCGTTTGGCTTCCTCCTGCAGAAAGGGGGTGTTGCAAAATACAACGTGCTTATCGGTCAATTGCTACTTCAAGACTGGACCGTCGTGAAAATAATCCTCACCGCAATTGTCGTCGGCATGATCGGCGTCTCCTCGTTGCACCACTTCGGCAAGGTGAACCTGCACATAAAGCCGACTCACATCGGTGCGAACATCATCGGAGGGCTGCTGTTCGGCGTGGGCTTTGCGCTGTCCGGCTATTGTCCAGGCACTGCCGCCGTCGCACTGGGACAGGGAAGTTGGGACGCACTTTTCGGCATGGCCGGACTTATTGCGGGCTCGTGGATATTTGCCGAACTTTCGGCATGGACAAAACGAACGGTTGAGAGCTGGGGTGACCTCGGCAAGGTGCGGCTTCCCGATTTGTTGAGCGTGCGACGCGGCCTGTTTGTCGTCTGCTTTGCAGCGGCTCTCACCGCTCTTCTTGTGGTGGTAGAGCAATTCACCCCTCGGTGACGACATAAAGCGTTCGGGGCCAAGACCGCAACAATTTAAAATAGCGCGTTTGATAAATTACTAACAAGGAGGTGCGGTATGACAATCGAAAACATGACGGATACCCCCATCTACATTGCCTTGAATATGTCAAAAGTTGTGAACAATGAAGAAAGTTTCAAGTTGATGCACAAAGTAGGCCCTCGGGTATGCATCACGACTGCCACCCACCCGGGATTTGTCGGTTTTATGGCGAATATCCAGACAGGCATTTTACCTCTTGCAGGCAGGTATGGGGGCGGCAGCATTCACATGGAAAGTACACTGAACCCTGTCCGCAATTATCAGTATACCATGTGGAAACGTTGGCAAGATCATGACGAATTTCATCAACAACAGTTCAATCGAATTTTTGAGCTCTGTACCAGTTGTCTGGAGATGGTGGTAGAAGGCCCTTGGGAGCCGGTTTACAGCATTGTCCAAGCAAAAATGCCCCCTGTTCGATCCATGGGGCAAATCGCCGATCTCGGGAAAGACTTTATACAGCAAAAAGATTTTATCCGCTTTGCCACCCCTCAGCGTTGTGTTGCCATCGGCGAACACACGGTGGCTCCGGGAAAGGAAAAGGCATTTGAAGAAGGCGCAATCAAAACGATGGAGGCCTTGTCTGACTCAACTGGTTTTCTCGGGTACATGATTTTGAAACAAATCGGGGTCTGCGCAGTGGGCAGCTTTATGCTCGACCCGGTATCGACGGCAGAAACCTTGCAGACATTGGGAGCCAACCCGCCGAGCAACCCGAAACCGCTCTTTCAAACACTGGATGCCATGCCAAGCCCGCCTGAATACCTCATTCACAGTGAGTGGGACGCCACGGAAATGGCTCAGTTGGGTTTCGCAAAAGTTCTGGTGAACCATGACATCAGAAAAATCCACGATGATGGCGTTATGGCTCATCTTATCCGGGGACCCTACATCATGTTTTTTCAACCGATGATGGAAGAACCTGGCTGGAGGTCATTATTGCCAGGATGAAGAACGGAAATTTACTCACCGTTATTCAACTCAACGACAGCCACGCCTGCTTTGATATCCATCAGGAGATGTGCTGGCTGGGTGGTCAGGCAGTCTATCGTCCTGCGGGAGAATCTGCCCGGATTACCACACTCGTACAGCAAATCCTGGCAGCGAACGAGGATCGTGTGCTTCGGAGAAGGCCTGGGATTGTCCGTGTCACGGTTCAAGATTCGACTGCTATGGCCGGGTCAATACCGGAACAGCGAACAGTGACCTTGAGGGTGTGAAAGAATATTACAGTGATCGCTATTCCATCAAAAGAGCGAGAGCATCGCCGATTGGGGATGAATACGAATGAAATCCATAGTGATTTTTGGAGCCGGCATAGCCGGGTTAACCGCTGCCCATGAATTGGCCCAATTAGGATATGATGTTTCAGTGTATGAAACGTTGGATCAACCAGGTGGATTCTTCAGGAGTTCACGGCTCGAGAAGGACAATATGCCTTCGGAGTATTCCTGGCATGGCATGGGGCCCTGGTATCATAACGCTTTTGACTTGATGCGGCAGATTCCATTGAGTGAAGAAGGCAGTATCTATGATTTGGCCCTCTCCCGCCCCGTAGATTTTGGTATTTTCCCCGATACCGATAAAGCCGAGTTTTATGATGAAGGACTCAGAAGTATTCCCCGGATGTTCCGGATGAACACGTGGGAATTCGTCAAATGGTTTTATGTAATGCTCAAAACGTGGACCTCCAATACTCGGAGTAAAATAGACTACGACAAAATCAATGCAGCGCAGGCCTGGAAATATTTGCTGAAAGATACAGCCCATACAACTTGGCGGTCTTGTTTTGGTCCGTGGATCGGCTCGGATTGGTCAAAGGTTTCATTACAGACTACCGGCGATTTTTTCAGAAAACAGATGACTACAAAAGCCGTACACCGACATAAGGCTGATAAAAATGGCCCTGCGTGGACTCAGGGAACCGGTTCCGGCTGGTTGTTGTTTACAGGGCCCAGCAGTGAATACTGGTTCGATCCCTGGATTACCTACCTCAAGGGGAAAGGGGTGAAGTTTTATTGGGCTAAAACACTGACAAAGCTGAAATTTGACGGGACGGCAATAACATCCGCTTTTTGTAGCGAAGAAAGGATTCAAGGGGACATATATATTCTCGCCATAAATCCTTTCATTACGGCTGATATTTTAAGAGAGACCCCTGCACTGGAGAGGCTGGAAGAATTGAGACTGTATAAACCCCTCATTCAAGGTGGGCCTCACATTCAAGTCTCTTTCAGATTGGCATTTGCTGAAGAAATTAAATTTCCTCGCAAGAGGACTGCCGTGGTGATTAGCGATTCCGAATTCAATATAACCCTGTTTGCAGAAGAACAAGTCTGGGACAAAGACGTGGATCTCGGCCGGGACATCAAATCTCTTTGGACGGGTACATCTTGTATTAGCACTGTTCCCGGGAGGCTTTATGGTAAGCCGGTCGCTACGTGCTCCAGGGATGAATTCATCGAAGAGGTGAAGGCTCAAATTTTGAGCTGCGGCGCCCTTGATATATTAATCAAAGAAGCTAATAATGGTAGAGGGTTAAAGGACTTTTCTCTTGTGAAGATAGAGGTTTGGCATGAATGGGAATTTTCCCCTGAAGGGATAAAATCTCTTCAACCGAAATGGGTTAATTCAACGAATACCCAGGCATATTTACCCGCCCAGAAAACTCCGGTCCCGAATCTGTTTTTAGCCGGCGCCCACACCAGAACCCAAGCCCAGGTCTGGAGTATTGAAGGCGCCGTGGAAAGTGGCAGAAGAGCTGCAAAAGCGATTGACGACAGAGTTGCTGTGTTAGACCAAATTCGCCCCCTCTGGATCAGTGCCTTATCAAAAATTGATGACATCCTGTACACAGTGAAAGCGCCGCAACTCATCGATTCTGCTTTATATTTACTTCTCAGTGCATGTGCGTATCTGATGTATGTTGTTTTTCTCTCGTAAGCGATCGCACATAATAATCCTGACAGGACTATCGGGAGTATGTGACCAATACCTGTTGATGCAGTGAACTCTTGGCAGCAGAGTTTTGTCCTACGGAGAGTGTATGCAAATGACAACCAGGAGAGTTGCAAAAAACTACCCTATCGTTTGTGTAGGCGGTTCAGCTGGTGGCCTCGATGCCTATATTCTTTTATTAAAGCATCTGCCGGCCGATATGGGCGTTGCCATCGTCATCGTCAATCATCTGCGAAGCGTAGCCACTCTGCTCCACGAGATTCTCCCGCACTACACCAAGATGCCGGTTGAACTGATCACGGAAAGATTGGACATCGAACCCAACCATGTGTTCATCATCCCGGAAAAGCGTGATTTGCATGTTCTTGATGGAGAATTTCGACTCAAACCGATATCAAAGCCCAGGGGATGGCCCGACGTGATTACGGTTTTTATGCGTTCGCTGACAGAGAACTGGAACGGTAAACTTATTGCTGTCATTGTCTCGGGCTTTGATGGAGATGGCGCCGCAGCGTTGCACGGCATAAAAGAAGTCGGCGGTATTACCTTTGCGCAGAAGCCAGAAACCGCCATTCAGCCAGACATGCCTGAGAGCGCAATAGCAAGCGGGTATATCGATTTTATCCTTTCACCTGAGAACATCGCGAAAGAAATTGTACGAATTGTCCACGAAGAGTGAAGGGAATGGATTTAAAAAGCGGATATCCGTACTGGGCGATCAAGAATGGCCTGATGTATGCCTTCAAGCGGCTTGATGCCAACCTGAGTTGCGATGTGGCGGTGGTCGGCGCTGGCATCACCGGCGCGCTGATTGCTGATGAATTGGCTGGCCATGGTCACGATGTCGTCGTGCTCGATCAACGCGATGTCTGCTGGGGCAGCACAGCGGCCAGCACTGCCTTGCTGCAGTATGAAATCGATACCCACGCGATCGATCTCGCCAAGCGCTACGACCAGGCCTCAGCGCTTCTGGCGTATCAATCCTGCCTGCGCGCGATCAGCGAGGTTGGCGCGATAGCCCATGCGGTTGGCGATGTTGATTTCGCCAAGTGTGAAAGCCTGTACTACGCCAGCAATCGCGCTGATCATCCGCAACTGGCCGACGAATTTGCCTGGCGGAAACAGTACGGCTTTCCGGTTCGCTGGCTGAGCCGCGCAGTACTCAAGGACGAGTACGGATTGACTGCGCCAGCCGCCATCCTCAACTCGGTGGCCGCTCGGGTTGATCCCTATCGGCTCGCTTCACGACTGCTGCGCAGGATGCAGCGACAGGGCACACGCGTGTTCGATCGCACACTGGTGAAAACCATAACGGCGACCGCACGTTCAGTACAGCTCAGCACCGACAGTGGCCTCTCGATCAGGGCGAAGTACGCAGTGATTGCCTGCGGCTACGAAGCGCAATGCTGGTTGCGCCAGCGCGTTGCTCAGAATCGCAGCAGCTACGCCTACATCAGCGATCCTGTCGATCCTGCCGAGCTGCGCTGGTTGGCAAACACCCTGCTGTGGGAATCCTCACGGCCGTACCTGTACCTGCGCAGCACCGGCGATGGACGGCTGTTGGTTGGTGGCGAAGACGACGACCGCGACATCCCGGCGCGCCGGGATCGGTTGGTCGACCGCAAGGCGGCGACTCTGCAGCGTAAGGTTGCCCGATTATTTCCTCAGCTTCAGGCGGAACCGACCTTTGCCTGGGCCGGCACGTTTGCTGAAACCAGCGACGGGCTGCCGCTGTTCGGTCACCATCCGCAATACGGGCCGCGCGTACTGTTCGCGCTGGCCTACGGTGGCAACGGCATCACCTACAGCATGCTCGGCGCTGGATTGCTGCGCGCGCAGATCGAACGCCGACCGCATCCATTGACTGCGCTGTTCTCCTTTGCCCGGCTGGGATATCAGTGACCGGGAGCTAAAAATTTATGCGTTGGGTTATGGGAGTCACTGTGCTGGCTACCAGTCTGACGCTGGTGTTGTTGCAGAACGACACTCAATTCTCTTGGGCGCGGTTGTTCCGACCTTTGTCGACAGGGATATCGCCAGCGGTTGCCGCTGAAAAGCCTGGTGTTACCCGGCAGCGTACCGCAGGAGCGGTCATTCTGGGTATGGCAGTGCCGGTGCTGACAAGAATGACGAAGAGTTCTGTTTCCCGGATTCTCGGCAGCAGGAAAGATAACGGCGTCGGCCGGTACAGCTTCAAATGCACGTCGAAGAATACGGCGGCAGCGTCACGGTCGTTGCCTCGCCGGTCGGAGGGGTGAGCATTCTGTCGCCACTCCCGGGCTGCACCGTTCCCCAATGCGGCATTCTCGCCAGGGGCAAACCGGCGGACAAGGTCCGACCATAGTGCCGGACAACCTCCCTCGCGCCGCCTCGCTGCTCTTCCTGTAGGTTCGGCTCCTGGTGAGCGTCTCAGCCTCCTAATGGTAGTCGCGCCCTCCCTTGCTCGACTCCAGGGTTCTTACTGTCCACCGAATGGCCCGTCATGGTGTTCAACATACTGAAATCATGTTGTATTATTTCGGGGAACGGTCTCGGGAATCTTTTGTTAGAAAAGTGTTAGGATTCAGTTTTTTTGGTGTCATAATTGCGTGAGAACGGTAGAGTCGTGCTGCCTTGAACCAGGGGCGGCACCCCTGCAGGAGTAGGGTATTTCTGGCCCCTTGACCACGGGCAGCACGGCGGTCAGGGTGTTCCGCCGAGGCGGTCCCCGGGCGGCCATCGACCCAAGGCACAACGATAACGGAGAGGAGAGCACACACGTATGAACTTCGGGTTTTTGAGCAAGTTACTGCCGCCGCCGGAAAACAAATTTTACAATCATTTCGAGGAAGCGGCCGAGGTCTGCGAGCTGTCGTCGCAGCTGTTCTATCAGATCGTTCATTCCGAGCTGAAGGAACGTCAGGAGTATCTCATCCACGCCAAAACCTACAAGCGCAGGGCCGTGGACGCCCTGGAAGGCAGCCTTGCCCTGCTCAACGCCACCTTCATCACGCCGATTGACCGCGAGGATATCCAGCTCATCTCCACTTATCTCTACAAGAGCACCAAGGTTATCCTCAAGGCCTGCGTCAACCTGCGCATCTACCGCATCGAGTCGTACAACGACATCGTCAAGCGCCAGGCCGAGATTCTGATCAAATCAGCCGAGGAATTGCGCGCCATCATCTCAATGCTGAAGAACAACGCGCCGCTCAAGGATATCACCGCCTGCAACTCGCGGATCAAGGATATCGAGAACCGCGGCGACGAGATCCTGTTCAACGCCACCGAGGAACTGTTCTCCGGCAAGTACGACGCCCTGTACGTGCTCAAGTTGCGCGACATCTACAAGGGCATCGAAAACGCCCTGGATATGTGCTCGATCATATCCGACCTGACCGTCAATATCGTCCTCAAACACAGCTGACCGATGTTCGCGTGCTCCAGGCGCCCAGGAACCCGCCTGGCTCCTGTGGCCGTCTTACGGAAGAAAGAGGTCCCATGGTTCTGACCCTGCTCATCTTGGTCGTTGTCACCGCGCTCATCTTTGAATATATCAACGGCTTTCATGATTCCGCCAACGCCATCGCCACCGTGGTCTCCACCAAGGTGCTGACCGCCCGGGCAGCCATCGTCTATGCCGGGGTGCTCAACATCGCCGGCGCCTTCATGGGCACCCATGTCGCCACCACCATCGGCAAAGGCATCGTCTCCACCGACAGCGTCACCCAGGGGGTCATCCTCTGCGCCCTGCTGTCGGCCATCATCTGGAACTTGTTCACCTGGTATTACGGTATTCCCTCCAGTTCCTCCCACGCCCTGATCGGCGGCCTGATGGGGGCGGCGATCGCCAAGGCCGGCTATCATGTGGTCCTGTTCGAGGGCGTCACCAAGAAAGTGCTGGTGCCCATGATCTCGTCGCCGGTGATCGGGTTCGTCATCGGCGGATTGTGCATGGTGGTGATCCTGTGGGTCTGCAAGCGGGCCAATCCCAATTCGGTCAACAAATATTTCAAGAAACTGCAGTTGGTCTCCTCAGGTATCATGGCGCTCAGCCACGGCAGCAACGATGCCCAGAAAACCATGGGCATCATCACACTGGCGCTGGTCAGCTACCACGCCCTGCCCACCTTCGAGGTGCCCTACTGGGTCATTCTGGGCTGCGCCGTGACCATGGGCCTGGGTACCATGGCCGGCGGCTGGCGGATCATCCGCACCATGGGCAGCAAGATGATCAAACTGAAGCCGGTGCACGGCTTTGCCGCCGAGACCTCGGCCGCAGCCGTCATCCTCACCGCCTCGCACTTCGGCATCCCGGTCAGCACCACCCACGTCATCTCGACCTCGATCATGGGCGTCGGCTCCACCAAAGGGGTCCATGCCGTCAAATGGGGCATCGTTGGCAACATCGTCATGGCCTGGGTGCTGACCATCCCGGTGTGCATGGTGATCGCCGCCATTCTCTACCGCATCCTTCCTGTCTGACCTCTTCCGTACCACCAACACAAAAGCCGGGTCATTGACCCGGCTTTTTTATGTGTGATGAATTGCCTTGGCTGGCAGGGCTGGCTGGCTGTCGCTCAGCGGCGGCCGTCGTCCAGGAACGATTCCTCCGGCGGCTCGGCGGGCATGGCGGCGTAGCAGACAACCGTGTTCCTGCCCTGTCGCTTGGAGGCAAAGAGGGCATGATCGGCATTGCCGAGCAGGTCGACCATGGTGCCGGCGTCTTCGGGGTAGGCGGCCACGCCGCTGCTGACGGTCAGGCGGAGGCAGAGATCCTGGGCGGTGAGAAAGCGGTTGGCGGCAATGGCCGCGCGGAATCGTTCGGCCAATTCCCTGCCCGTTGTTCTATCGCAACCGGGCAGCACCAGCACGAACTCGTCGCCACCGTAACTGACGCCGAATCCCTCTTTGGGCAGCAGGGGCTTGATCACTGCCGCCAGTTCGGCGATGGCGCGGCTGCCGTTGAGATGACCATGGGTGTCGACCACCTGCTTGAATCGGTCGATGTCGATGAAGACCACCGAAAGCGGCCGCTCCGGATGCTTTTCCAGCTGTGTTTCCAGGGTTTTGTAGAGGTAGCGGGTGTTGTGAAACCCGGTCAGGTCGTCTCGGTAGGACAGCTCTCGATAGCGGGCCCGGCTGGCTTTCAGTTCCTGCTGCGACCGGCACAGGGCCAGATGGGTGCGGACTCGGGCCAACAGCTCTTCCTTGGTCGAGGGCTTGACGATGTAATCCTGGCCCCCGGCGGCAAACCCGGCGACGATGTCCTGTTTGTCGTCACTGGCGGTAACAAAGATGACGGGGATGTCGGCGGTGCGGGCGTTGGCTTTGATGGCACGGCAGGTTTCGAGGCCGGAAACGCCCGGCATGTCAATGTCGAGCAGGATCAGCTCGGGCAGGATCGAATCAAGCAGATCGAGCGCTTCTCTGCCGCCGCCTGCCTCGACCACCTGGTAGCCCTCGCGGGCCAGCATCGACCCCAGTAGCCGGACGATCACCGGGTTGTCGTCGACGATGAGGAGGGGCCTGTCCGTTGGTTTTCGTTTCATGCCAAGCATACTGTCGGATATCAGCGAAAAAGTCAAGCCAGCAGGAGAGGGCGCTGGCTCCTCGACGTTATCCCTGAGCCAGGCCTGGAGACAGGCGGTGGGACGGACACAAAAAAAGGCCGGGTCTGGCGAGACCCGGCCTTTTTTTCTCGCTGTTGGGTTTTGCTTACAGCTTGCTCAGAGTATTGATCGTCTCGGCGATCTCCTCGGCGGTGACGCTCCGGCGCAGGGTCTCCATCTGCCGCATGGTCTCGGCGAAGCGGATGCCCTCGGCGGCGCTGATCCACTCCAGCTGCAGCCGTTGCGGGCGCAGGCCGATCTTCTCCATCTTCTTGTGAATGCGGGCCACCCGCTTCTCGGTCCAGTGGTTGGCGTCGATGTAGTGGCAGTCGCCGATGTGGCAGCCGCTTACCAGCACCACCGGCGCGCCCTGGCGGAACCCTTCCCAGATGAATTTCTCATCCACTCGGCCCGAGCACATTACCCGGATCAGATGCACGTTGGCCGGGTACTGCAGCCGGGACACGCCGGCGTAGTCTGCACCCGCGTACGAGCACCAGTTGCAGGCAAAGGCCAGGATCTTTGCCTCCGGCTCGGTCTCGAGCATGGTGTCCACCTGGCCCATGATCTGGGCGTCGGTGAAGTGGTTCATACTGATGGCGTCGAAGCGGCACTCGGCCGAGCAGGTACCGCAACCGGCGCAGGCGGCCGAGTTGACTACCGCCGGTTTCTTGGCCTTCACATCCACCGTGATCGCGTTGTACGGGCAGACCTCGGCGCACTTGCCGCAGGCTTTGCATTTCTCGGTAATGATCACCGAGGTGATCGGCTCGGTGGTCACCGTCCCCTTATGCATCACCCGGATCGCCCGCATGGCCGCGGCCGAGGCCTGGGTGACGCTCTCCTTGATATCCTTGGGTCCTTCGGCGCAACCGGCGAAGAAGATGCCGCGGGTGGCGGCGTCCACCGGCTGCAGCTTGGGATGGGCCTCCAGATAAAAACCGTCCGCGGTCAACTGCAGGCCCATGATCTCCTGCAGCCGCTGGGTGGACGGCGCCGGCTTCATGCCCTGGGCCAGGACCAGCATGTCCAACTCGTGGAACTCGAGCGTGCCGGTGGCCTGGTTCTCGACCGCCACCCGCAGGCTGCCGCCCTCCGTCTGCTCGACCGAGCCGGGCAGGCCGCGGATGTACTGGGCGCCCATGCGGCGGCTGCGGGTGTAGAGATCCTCGAAGCCTTTGCCAAAGGCGCGGATGTCAATATAGAACACCTTGACCTCGATATCCGGGTAATGCTCCTTGAGGATCAGGGTCGACTTGACCGTGTTCATGCAGCAGATGTTGGAGCAGTACTGGCCGCCCTTTTTGGCCGAGCGCGAACCCACGCACTGAATGAATCCCACCGATTTGGGGTGGTTGCGGTCCGAGGGCCGCATCAGCGCGCCCTTGGTCGGGCCGCTGGCGTTGACCAGGCGCTCGAACTCCAGACTGGTGAGGACGTTGTCGAAGCGGGTGTAACCGTACTCGTCCATCTCGGTCGGGTCGTACGGTTGCAGGCCGGTGGCGACGATGATCGTGCCCACCTCCAGGGTGATTTCCTCGTCCGACATGTGGAAGTTGATGCAGCCCTTGGCGCAGACCTCGACGCATTTGGAGCAGACCGCCGGGTTGTGGCCCAGGCATTCCTTGGCGTTGATCAGGTAGCTTGACGGCACTGCCTGGGGAAAGGGCGAGTAGATCGCCTTGCGCGAGCCCAGGCCCATGTTGAACTCGTCGGGCCGCACCACCGGGCAGACCCGGGCGCAGTCGCCGCAGGCCGTGCAGCTGGCCTCGTCGACGTAGCGTGCCTTCTTGAGGATTTTCACCTTGAAGTTGCCGACGTATCCCTTCACATCAACCACTTCGCTCAATGTCAACAGCTGTATCCGTGGATGTCGACCGACATCCGTCATCTTAGGACCTAAGATTCAGATAGAGCAGTCCATGGTGGGAAAGGTCTTGTCCAACTGGGCCATGATGCCGCCGACCGAGGGGTTTTTCTCCACCAGGGTGACGTCGTAGCCGCTGTCGGCGAGATCGAGCGCCGCCTGGATGCCGGCAATGCCGCCGCCGATGACCAGCGTTTTCGGGGTCAGCGGCAGGGTGTCCTCATGCAGCGGCTCCAGATGGCGCACCCGTGAAATCGACATGTTGACCAGGGTTTCGGCCTTGAGGGTGGCGCCTTCGCGGTCGTTCATGTGCACCCAGCTGCACTGCTCGCGCAGGTTGGCCATGTCGAGCATGTAGGGGTTGAGGCCGACCGCGTCGATCATCTTCTTGAAGGTGGGCTCGTGCAGGCGGGGCGAACAGGAGGCGATCACCACCCGGTCAAGCCCGTTGTCGAGGATGTCCTGTTTGATCTGCTGCTGCCCCGGCTCGGAACAGGCGTAGACGATGTCCTTGGAGACGATGACGCCGTCCTCGTTCTCCACGTTCCGGGCGACGCGGCCGCAGTCCACCGACTGGGCGATGTTGAGGCCGCAGTGGCAGACATAGACGCCGATGCGCGCTTCCTGGGTTGGTTTCGACATGGCAGTTCTCCGAAAAATAGCTGTTCAGCTCGTAAGTCTTTTAGATAATTATGAGTTTGTCAGGTTGTAGGCTTTTCGTTTGAAGCGGAGTATTCCTCACAGACTACACCGCTGCAGACTATCCACCTTCCTACTCCCAGCGGATGGTCTGGGCAATCAGGCTGGTCAGGTCCTTCAGCTCGATGCTGAGCTGTTCGCGCCGGAAGGGGTCTTCCATGGCGCAGGTGAGGTGGATCTGGCATTTGGGGCAGGCGGTGACCAGCAGGTCGCTGCCGGTGGCGTGCGCCTGCTCAAGCCGCTTGACTTGCATGGCCTTGCTGTACGAGTCGCAGCCGGTCCAGGCGCAGTTGCCGCAGCAGATCGAGGCCCCGCCCGAGGCCTGCATCTCGGTGAACCGCACCGGCTTGAGGCGTGCGAGCAGCTGACGCGGCAGATCGGCGCGGTTCTCCAGGCGGCCGAGGCGGCAGCTGTCCTGGAAGGTGATCGCACGGTCCAGGGGGGCAAAGCCGACAGCGCCCTTGTCGATCTGTTCTTCGAGGAAATCATACAGATGCACCACCTTGAAGCGGGGATCGAAACCTAGCTCGGCATAGGTGGTGTGCAGGGTCATGTAGCATTCCGGGCAGGTGGTGATCACGGTCTCGATGCCGAGCTCGTGCAGTCGCTCCACATTGAGCCCGGCCAGCCGGCTGAAGTTCTCCCGGTCGCCGGACCACAGCAGGTCGTGGCCGCAGCAGCGCTCGTCGGGCAGCAGGCGCGGGGCAACGTCAAAGAAGTTCAGCAGTCGCAGGCTGTCGAGCAGGATCCGCTCGGTCTGGACATCGCTGTGCTTGGCGAAGAAGATGTCGTAGTAGGGGGCGCAGCCGCCGAAGAACAGGGTGGTGCTCTCCGGGTCGACGCGAATCTCCTCGGGCAGGTTCTGCCAGCGCCGTGGGGTGATCGACTTCGAGGTCATCGAGCGCATCAGCGAGTGGAAGAAGCCGCCGTGCACCTCCTGTCCGGGCAGTTCGGTCTGGCGGTAGAGGTGGCGCAGATCCTTGATGAAGGCCGGGAAGTTGACCGCCGAGGGGCAGCGGTCGTAACAGATGCCGCAGGTCAGGCAGGACCAGGCATTTTCCTGCACGCCCGGGGCATGGATGCCGCCGGTAATCACCGCCGAGGCAATGGCCCGGGGCGAGAAGGGCTTGCCGATCAGGGCGAGCGGGCAGGCCGAAGAGCATTTGCCGCAGTCCTGGCAGGCATGGATGTCGTAGGTCTCGACCATCTGGCGCAGTTCCTTGCGGCAGGCGGCCGCATCGGAGACAGGCGCGGCCTGCGAGGCCTCGACCCCGGCGGGTCCAAGGGCATGAATCTCGCCCGTGAACTGCTGCAGGAAGGCGAGCAGTTCCTCCGACTGTTCAGGCAGAAAGCCGGCAAAGCGCAGCCGCTCACCGCCCAGGCCCATGAGATCGAGGATCTGGCACACGTCCTCGGTGTTGCGCAGCGAGGTGGCGGTGCCGCTGCCGTAGCGGCAGGTGCCGGGCTCGCAGCCCACCA
>JBGSPP010000231.1:0-5410 GCA_041738515.1 Desulfobulbus sp. | reverse complement strand
CTTCACCAGCCACGACCGGCTCCAGGCCGCGGCCCTGGCCCAGCAGACCCTGACCCTGGAAGAAGGGCGGCTCGCCCCGGCCAGCCACGACAATCGCTTCGCCTTTGCCGTGGCCACCGGCCAGGATGGGCGACCGTGTTGCCTGCTCGACAATCGGGCCGCAATCCCCCTGGAAGTCCTGCCGCCCTTGCTGCACACGGCCGGGGAAGGGCGTATTTCCGTTAATCCGGAAAAGGTATGCCTCCATCGCAGGGGGGCGCCGGAAGCCCCCGGCCGCGACGTCACCGGTACGGTCGTGCTGGCCATGGCCGAGGGCGGGCGGGTACGGCTGGTGGTCGATATCGGTGTGCTGCTGACCGCACTTATGGATCGTGACCGTTATCTCCACGAACATCCCTCCATTGGCGAACTGGTGCACCTTTCCTTCGCCGCCGGCGCCGTCCTCCCCCAGCCATCGATACAGCGTCCGCTGTAGGCTTTCGCTGCCGCTGGAAAGCGACAGTTCTGCCCCTGTTGCTCCCCATTTTTTCTCGTTAATTCCCGCAATTATTCCCCCCTTTGCCTGTTGAAAAGCCACGCCCGGCGATATACAGTATCCCTTCAGTACAACCCTTTTGGTTCAACTCTGCCGTCCAGGAACACCTCCATGAGAACGCTCACCTTGCAACACGCTCTGCGCCTGCCTGTTTTTCTGCTTCTTGCCGCCTTTCTGGCCGTTGTTGCGGCCCAGGCCCGGGCCGCCGAACCCGAGCCCATCCTGGTCGGCCGCATTGCCCACATCGAGGGCAAGCTGCTGCGTTATATCGAAGAGGAAAAAGACTGGGTGCTGACTGTCAAGGACGCGCCCTTCGGCCTGGAGGACACCCTCTATGCCGACAATGAAGCCAAGGCCGAGTTCATCCTGCCCAACAGCACCTGGGTGCGCGTCGGCGCGGACACCCAGATCGAGCTGATCGCCCTGCACGAGGATGCCACCACCGTGGACGTGGCCTCGGGCCTGGCACGGTTCTACAATCGCAGCGTGGACGGCGTGGTCAAGGTGACCACCCCCTTCGGCTACGTGGTGGCCCTGGGGGATACGTCGTTTGACCTGTACGTTGGCGACGAGTCCCTGGAAGTGGTTGCCGTGCGCGGCGTGGTCGATTTTGTGCACGAAAAGACCGGCAACAAGTACGAGATCCGCGAGGGTACCTCTTCCCTGATTGCAGACAACCGGGAAACCACTCTGGGTACCGGCGCCGTGGATCGGGCCTGGGACGACTGGAACGCTGACCGGGACAGCATCTGGGCCAAGCGGCTGGAGGCCAGCAGGCAGTCGGCTGCCTACCTTCCCGCACCCATTCGCGACGACTCCTACGCGCTCGAGGAGAACGGCCGCTGGGAACGGGTCTACTACGAAGGCAGCTACCGCGACCTGTGGCGGCCGACCCGGGTCGATCCGGGCTGGCGTCCGTTTACCGCCGGCCGGTGGGTGGTCTACTACGGCGACAACTGCTGGGTACCGGACGAGCCGTTTGGCTATGTCACCCATCATTACGGCTCCTGGGTCTATGTCGATTCCTTCCGCTCCTGGTACTGGGCCCCGCCGGCGCCGCGCCTGGTCGTGGACGAACCCACTGTGTTCATTGGCTTTGGCTGGTATCCGGGCCGGGTCGGCTGGTTCCACAGCGGCGAATCGGTGGGCTGGGTGCCGCTGGCCCCGAACGAGGTCTATTACGGCCACAGACACTGGGGCAACCGTCGCACCGTTCTTGTCGACAACTCGGTGAACATCAGCATCAACATCGGCTCGTACCGCTATCTCGACGAGGCGGTGGTTATCCGGCGCGACCATTTTTACCGCGAGCCAAGGTACACCTCCTCTCTTGATCGCAGCGTCAACCGGACCATGATTGTCAACAACTACCAACCGATCACGGTGATCAACAATACGGTGATCAACAACTACAACACCGACCGGCGTCGTTATGCCATCCACGAGGGGGAGGTAGCCCGCAAGCCCCATTTCTCCTCGATGCAACGAATCGAGACCAACCAGGTGCTGCGGCGGGATGCAGATCGTCAGCGTGGCGGCTCCATCCGGCAGGAACTGAACCGGATCATAGCCACGGCGGAACCGAAGCAGCGGGCCGAGGCACGGCCGGTAACCCTGACCTCCAGGATGGTGGAGGCCACCAAGGTGTCCCAGCCCATGCAGGATATGAACCGGGCAACGAAAGATATCAAGCCCAAGAATCGTGAGCGTCGGGTCGAGCCTGAACAGCGCAGGACCCTGGACAGCACGCTGTTCCAGGCACAGGGGGCGCGGGCGGATCGGACGGGGAGGGAACAGTCCACCCGTTCGCCCCGGGAGATCGAGGCTCAGCGGCAGAAGCAGGATGGGCCGGTTGGGTCGCCGTTGTCCACCGAGGCGGCGCGGGAGCAGCGCGGGCGTGAGGATCGACCGCAGGATGCGGCGCAGACGCCAACGCAGGATGGCGAGCGGCGGCTTCGTTCGCCCAGGGAAATCAAATCCCAGCAGAGCCAGCAGGCTGATCCTGCTGGGGCGCAGGTTCCGGAGAAGGACCGCAAAGGCCCGAGAAACGTGGAGGATCGCCGCCGTCAGCGCGAGGTTGAGCAGCGCCAGCAGCAGGAGTCGGAACAGGGCAAGCAGCAGGAAATCCAGCGGCAACAGCAGGACGAGGGCCGCCGTGGCCAGCAGGAGGCTGAACAGCGCAAGCAGCAGGATGTGCAACGGCAGCAGCAGGACGAGGGCCGCCGTGGTCAGCAGGAGGCGGAACAGCGCAAGCAGCAGGACGTTCAGCGGCAGCAGCAGGACGAGTGCCGTCGTGGCCAGCAGGAGGCGGAACAGCGCAAGCAGCAGGATGTGCAGCGGCAGCAGCAGGAAGAGAGCCGCCGTGGTCAGCAGGAGGCAGAGCAGCGCAAGCAGCAGGCCGTACAAAAGCAGCAACAGGACGAGGGCCGTCGTCGCCAGCAGGAGGCCGAGCAGCGCAAGCAGCAGGATGTGCAGCGGCAGCAGCAGGACGAAGGCCGCCGTCGCCAGCAGGAGGCGGCGAAACGGCAACAGCAGGAGGCCCAGCGGCAGGCCGCGCCACCACCGCAAAAGAAAACCAAAAAACAGCTGGAAGAAGAGGAGTTGCTGAAGCAGCAACAGCAACAGCAGCAGCAGCCGCACGGACGCAACAAATAATCAGCCCTCGGCATCACGGGGCGGAGGCTTCACCTCTGCCCCGTTGGCGCCTGTCACCCCGCCGTTGTTCTTGTCATCCCCCGATCGCCCCTGGCCCCTTCATCAGTCTGAAAATCCACAGATCACCGTCAATCCAGTCCGCGCCCTGGCGGCGGAGTCTGGCGGCCTCGCGGGATACTTCCTGCCATCCCGCACCGGCAGCGGTTTCGCGGATATAGTCGCGGTTATGGGCAAATCGACCTGTGGACCGCAGGCGGCAGCCGTCGGCCAGCAACAGTTCGGTGGAAAAACAGAAGAGGGCGTCCGGCCGGGCGATGGCCCGGGCCGCATGGAAGAGTTCCTCCAGATCGCCGACGTAGATGAAGACGTCAGTGGCCAGGAAGAGATCGTAGGTCTCGCGGGTTGCGGCCAGATGGTGCAGGATGGAGTCTGCGTGCAGGACAGTGTAGCAGCCCTTGCGGGCCGCCTGGGCGAGCATGTTGGGCGACAGGTCCACCCCGTCGAGAATATCCACCATCCCGGCAAACGGCTGGCCGCTCAGGCCCGTGCCGCAGCCAAGATCCAGGGCATGGCCATACCTGGCCAAACGTTCCGGGCAACGGAGGAAACAGGTGTAGAGCTTACCCGGGTCGTCGTACTCCAGTTCCCGCTTCAGACTCTGCTCAAACCCTTGGGCGTAGCTGTCGAAAAACCGGCGCACATACCCTTCCGGAGCGTGCAGGCAGGCGCTGCCTTCCAGGGCGTCGAGCATGAACCGCGCCGATTCGTCCTCGGGTCGCAGGCCCAGCACCTGCCGGTACCGGGTCATAGCCTGGTCGAACTCGCCCACCCGGTGGTGCAGGTAGGCCAGGTTGCTCATGGCCGGCAGATAGCCGGCATCCAGTTCGAGCACGGTTTGATAGCAGGCGATGGCCTGGCAGTCCTCATGGCTGTCGCGGTAGCATCCACCCAGATTGTAGAGGCTGTCGACGTGGTGGGGATTGTGTTCGAGCACCTGCCGATAGGCAGTGATAGCCGCCGCGCAGTCACCGGTCTTTTTGTGACAGAGCGCCAGGTTGAAGAGGGTGCTGTCGTCAGCCGGATCGATGGCCGCAGCCTTGGCAAAGGCGGCCAGCGCCAGGCTGTATTCGCCCAGACTGTAATGCGCCAGCCCATTGTTGTAGAGCAGAATGCCTGATTCGGGCAGATAGTCGAGCAACAGCCTGTAGGTGGCCAGGGCCTCGGTGAGACGACCGTTGGTCTGGGCCTCGCAGGCGCGGCTGAAGAGCCGGTTCAGTTCTTCCCCGGAAAGGGGCCTGGGAGCGGTGGGGTCGGGCATGGCGCACCTTCGCGGGCAAGTTGGCTTGGCGGAGAACCGCCATGGCTGGAGCGCCTGGGACTGTCTGAGTGGAGCATACCCTGTTTTCTCCCGGAACAGGGGAAAATATTGGCCAGGCAAGGTTCGCCGCCGGTCTCGCCCACGGCCATTCTCAGCCACAGCCTGACCGGTTTGCTCAATCAACTCGTCGGTGCGGGCGTCTCCTGCGCCCGCATCCTGACCGTCCGCTGCACCGACGAATCGATCATGGCCCCGGGCATACGCCGGGTGACGGCCCGGTTCCCGCAGGTGTACATCAAATCCCTGGCTCGGATGCTGGGCGAGGTCCCCGAACTGGATATCCTTTTCACCATGACCGGAGGTGCGGCGATGGAGCGGCGGGTCCTGGTCGATGAATCCTTCGCCGCAGCGCAGTGGGAAATGACCGCGCTCGGCCTCTCACACCGGGAAAAGCTGTCGCAGCATGCGGAGCGGTAAGTCGACAGGGGCAGCCCAGGGTGGTCCGTCGCCCTTGGATTACATACACATTACTATATACCATTCATCCACATAAAACCCGCAGCCAGGGGGAGGCGAAGGGCTCACCGAAATTGCAGTGGCGCTTGAGCCCAGTATGCCTGTCGCCTCCGCTGCACTGCCGGCAAACACCCCGGTGGGATTCCCGTCGAGGGTACATCCAGGAGGCGCCACGCCTGGTCCTAATTGCGTTGGACCACCCCCGCCGGGCCAGGTAAATGTGACGCCGTCAGCATCGGAGTACTCGCCCGCAGATGCGTTGCACGGCGCTGCCGTTGTTGTGGTTGCAGCGCCGCCGGGAGGCACGTTCACCGAGCAGCGGGCCTGGCCGCTGGCGCCGTCTATGGAGCTCAGTATGGCCACGGCGGTGATGCCCGGTCCGCCGT
>JBGSPP010000216.1:0-4189 GCA_041738515.1 Desulfobulbus sp. | reverse complement strand
CTTCAACCGCATCGCCGACCGTCGCTTCGACGCCGCCAACCCGCGCACCGCCGACCGGGCCCTGCCGTCCGGCCAGGTGACCCTGACCGAGAGCTGGCTGCTGGTGACCCTGTCCGGCGCCCTGTTCTTCTTCGCCTGCTGGATGCTCAATCCGCTGGCCCTGACCATCGCGCCCTTTGCCCTGGCGCTCACCCTGCTCTACTCGCTGACCAAGCGGTTCACCTGGCTCTGCCATGTGGTCCTCGGCGTGGCACAAGCCTTCTCACCCCTGGGCGGCTGGGTGGCCGCGGCCGCGACCCTGGACGGCTACCCCTGGGTGCTGTCGCTGGGCGTGCTCTTCTGGGTGGCCGGGTTTGACTGCATCTATGCCTGCCTGGACGCCGATTTCGACCGCGAGGCCGGGCTCCACTCCATGCCCTCGATCTTCGGCCGGGAAATCAGTTTTCGCATCGCCGTGCTCTTCCATGGGCTCGCCTTTGTCCTGTTCACACTCACCGGGGTGGTGAGCCATCTCAATTTCTGGTACTATATCGGCATCGTCGTCACCGGGCTGGCCCTGTTCTACCAGCACCTGATCGTCAACCCGCGGGATCTGTCGCGCATCCGCATGTCTTTTTTTTCCATGAACGGCACCATCTCCCTCACCCTGTTTCTGGCCACCTGGCTCGCCCTGGCCACCGGCCGCTGACATGCAACCACGCCTTCTCACCATCCTCTTCTTCTTCCTGAGCCTGGCAGCCATGTTCTGCCCTGCCGGTGCGGAGGTGCTGGAGACGCGCCCCGACCAGTTGGACAGCGAGGTGCTGGGCCGCATCTTTTCCGGCGGTGAAACGATGCACTTCTCCATATCCTGGAGCGGCGGCGTGAAGATCGGCGACCTGTACCTGGAGATCCGGGCGGACGAAACCAGGCCGGGTGGGCATGTCATTTCAGCCAAGGTCAAGGATTACGGTCCGCTGGAGGTGTTCTACCCGGTGGATGACAGCTTCATCTGCGCGGTGCGCGGGCCGATGAAACTGCCCTATCGTTACGAGGTGGTGCAGCGGGAAGGATTGCTGGGCAAGGAAACCCGGCGGCTGACCTGGTACGATCAGTCGCTGCAATACGTGCGGTATCAGAAAAACGAGGAACCCTGGGAGCGGTTTGACCTGGAGGGAATGGTCTACAACGAGTTCGCCTCGTTCATCATCACCAGGGCTTTGGTGTTTCGGGAAGGGGAGGAAATCGTGGTCCCCACCTTTGCCGACAAGAAGCGCCACGAGGTGCGGGTGGAACTGCTGGGACGGGAGACGAAAGCCACCCTGTTCGGCGCGCGGGAGACCCTCAAAGTGCAGCCGAAGATGAACTTCAAGGGCCTGTACGACAAGGACGGCGACACCATCCTCTGGATCACCGATGACCGCTGCCGGGTGCCGGTGGAAATAGATTCGCGAATCGTGATCGGTTCGTTGGTGGCAAAGTTGGAACACTATGCCAACCCGGCCTGCCCTGAACTGACGATCAGGCCGACGCCGGAGGTTCCGGCGCGGCCTTGAACGATGTGCAGCCAGGGAGGCGGGCGGCTGTCAGCCGAGTTTGACCTCGATCTTCCGCGGCTGAGCCGGCACGGCCTTGGGCAGACGCACCCGCAGGACGCCGTCAGCCAGCGAGGCCTCGATCTGTTCCTGGTCAATGGTTTCCGCGACCGTGAAGCGGCGCATATAGTGGCCGATCTCGTATTCCTCGAGGATCGGCCGGCCGGGTTGCTTCCGCGGCGGGCGGTGCCCCTGGATGGTGAGGATGCTGTCCTCAAGCGACAGTTCAACGCCTTCGGGCATCACCCCGGGCATGTCGGCGATCACGGTCACTTCCCGGTCGGACTCGAAGATATCCACATGCGGGGCGAAGTAGGTTTCGTTTTTGGTGGTCTCGCCGCCGGTGCGCGCCGCTTTCTGCTCCTGCAGTTTCAATTCCTGATCGGTCATGGCGGGCCTCCTATTCGGCGCTGACTTTGATCTGGCGTGGGGTGGCCTCGGAGGCCTTGATCAGGTTGACGGTGAGGATGCCGTTGGTGAGGCTGGCGCCGACCTTCTCCGCATCGACCTTGACCGGCAGGGTCACAGCCCGGCTGAAGCTGCCGGCCTCGATCTCGCGGCGATGATAGGAAACGCCGGGCTCGGCCTGACGGGCGTCGCGCTTGCCCTTGATGGTCAGGGTCTCGCCCTCCAGCGACAACTCGAGATCCTGGACCCGGACACCGGGAAGTTCGGCGGTGATGATCAGCCGGTCAGTCTCCTCGTAGACATTGAGGGCCGGATAGACGTTGGCCCGGCTGCTCTTGCCCTTGTCGGCGTAGGAACGGGAGAGTTCGTCCAGCCCCTGACGGATCCGCTCGAACTCGGCCCAGGGGTTGCGGAAGGCGGGCCGTTCCGCGAAACGTATGAATGCCATGCTGCACCTCCTTGTGGGGGTTGTGGTTGCTGGTCACTGGAAAAAAGTAAGGTTCCGGCGCAGGTTGTCAAGGATGCCGGCAAGCCTTTGCAGGGCAAGCTGGTTTGCTTTACTATATACAGGCGTCCGCGGAGGCGCCTGTTGTCAAGTTCACGAATCGATCAAGGAGACACCCCATGACAGAGGCCGTCATAACCACCACCTGCCCCGACCTGACTCTGCTCCACCGCGGCAAGGTCCGCGACATGTACGCCATTCCTGGCCACGACGACAAACTGCTGATGGTGGCCACGGACCGGATCTCGGCCTACGACGTGGTCATGGCCGACCCCATAGCGGGCAAGGGCAAGATCCTCACCCAGATCTCGCTGTTCTGGTTCAAGCTGCTCGGCAACCTCATGCCCAACCATCTGCTCAGCGCTGAGGTCGAGGAATACCCGGAGATCTGCCGCCCCTACCGCGACCAGTTGGAGGGCCGCTCCATGCTGGTCAAGCGGACCAAAGTGGTGCCCATCGAGTGCATTGTCCGCGGCTATCTCTCCGGCTCGTTCTGGAGCGCCTACAAGAAGGACACCACGGTCTGCGGCTTTTCCCTGCCCGCCGGGATGCGCGAATCGGACCGATTCCCGGAACCGCTGTTCACGCCCTCGACCAAGGCTGAGCAAGGGCTGCACGACGAAAACATTTCGCTTGCGCGGATGCGCGAGCTGATCGGCAGCGACCTCACCGACACGATGGCCGCAGCCAGCGTCGCCCTCTACCAGCGGGCCGCCGAATACGCCCGCTCCAAGGGCATCATCATTGCCGACACCAAGTTCGAGATGGGCCTGGATGGCGACACCCTGCTGTTGATCGACGAGGTGCTGACTCCGGATTCCTCGCGCTTCTGGCCGCTCGACGAGTACGCTCCCGGTCAGGGGCAGCCGAGTTTTGACAAGCAGTTCCTGCGCGACTACCTGAGTACGCTCGCCTGGAACAAGCAGCCGCCTCCTCCGCCCGTGCCGGCCGAAATCCTGGAAAAAACCAGGCAGCGCTACGACGAGGCCCGCATCAAGCTGACCTGCTGAACCGCCTGCCTGCACACACCGCCCTGTTCCGTCCCGGACGGGACAGGGGTTATTCCCCCGCCACCCGCAGCCGCACGCCCCCGAACTCGATCAGGTCGCCCGGGTAGCACTTCCGCCGTTTCCTCGTTTCCACCACTTCATTCACCCGCACCAACCCCTGGCTGATCAGATAGCGGGCCTCGCCGCCGCTGGCGGTCAGGTTCTCGCGCTTGAGCAGCTTATCCAGCTCGATGTAGTCGGTGTTAATGCGGGCCGTCTGGTCCGGCTCAGGCTGACTGTGCTGCATGGGTTCTCCACGGGTTGCATGCTGCCCCCATCCTCTGGGACAATGTCTGGAAACACATTGACGCGCAGGGAATAAAGGGCTATCTGGCTTGACAGGAAGGATCCTGCCATCATACACTACCAGCAGACCTGATTGTCAAGATTGCCCCAAAAATGTGGAGGAAGCATGCCAACCGCCCTCTGGTTGCAATGTGGCGCCTGTGGCGGCGACACCATGAGTCTGCTCGGGATGGATGGCCCTGCCACGCCCGAACTGCTTGATGATCTGCAGCTGGAGATGCTCTGGCACCCATCCCTCAGCCGAGGCGATCACGCTGCCCTCCACAATCTCCTGGCCGACCTGCAAGGCGGCAGGCAGCAGCTCGACCTGCTGCTCGTCGAGGGCTTCATCATCAACGGCCCGGTCG
>JBGSPP010000184.1:0-2415 GCA_041738515.1 Desulfobulbus sp. | reverse complement strand
GCTGGCGGCCCTGGGTTGCGTCGATCATGTGGTGTTGTTTACGGAACAGACGCCGATAGGGCTGATCAAGGCTATCGGGCCGGATGTCCTGGTCAAGGGCGCGGACTGGCCGGAGGATCGGATCGTCGGCGCGGCCGAGGTCAAGGCCGCCGGCGGCCAGGTGGTGCGCATAGCCTTTGCGCACGACCGCTCCACCACCGCCCTGCTGGAGAAGATCAGGCAACAGTGATGCCAGGCGTGTCCCGAGAGAGAGCGGGGAGGAGCAATGCTGATTCAGCCTTACCTTGCACAAATATTCCGGACAGTTCAGAAGAGATTACAGCCAGGGGGGGTGTCATGAACACCGTACGCATACAGGGCATGAAGTGTCAGCACTGCGCGGCCAGCGTGCAGAAGGTTTTGGAGTCCCTCGGGGCGCAAAGGGTCCAGATCGATGTGGTGAAAGGAGAGGCGAGTTTCGAGGGAACGGTCGAGCGTGAGGCCCTGCGCGCTGCCATCGCGGCTAAGGGATTTATGCTGGCGGAGTAAAACGAAAACGGGAGGCTCAGAGAGCCCCCCGCGTGTCTGCCCGAATCCGGCGCTCCCAGCCGGGCGGGCGACGATCAGTGCACGCTCGCTTGCTGTGCATCACCACCAGCATACGAAAGCTGTTTGAATTCCTGGCGGTTGGTGAAATATTTCATGTTGACGCCGTCACAGTTGGCGGCCCTGTCGAGGAAAATCCACTGTTCGCGATTATCTTCGTTGAAAAGGATGGCCAGGTGCATGTTTTTGCGCATGATGATCCCTTTGAACACCTGCATCAGTGAATGGAGCCGGAACAGGGTGATGGGATGGTTTGCGGAGACGTGGCGCAGATCGAGCATCGCTTCCCGGTATCGGTTCCCTTCCAGTTCGGCGATGGCGTATTGGATAAGGCCGCAGGCATTGTCCTGGGTGACGGGGCCGGAAACCGATATTTCGATCCGTTGCTGACCCGGGTCGATGTGGTTGACGATCTGCATGGGGAACTCCTGAAGGGCGAAGGTGATCGGTATGTTACCTTTGTCTGCACTATACGCACCCTGATTCCCTTGGTACAGTAAGGGTTCGGTAAGTTCGGGATGTCGGGTGATCGGGGTTCCGGCGCCTGCTTCGCATGTCGCGGGAGGATACAGGTGTCGGATAAACAACGCTCCCCAGCGCTGCCATTATTGGCCTCCATGCTTGTGCTCGCGATGCTCTTGCTGCTGGCGGACGGACCGGTGGCGGCCAGAGAGTCCGTCCCGGCCGGGGTCACGCCCTATGGCCGCACCCTGCTGGCCCAGATCAACCTCCTTCGCCGGGACAGCGGCCTCGGAGAGCTAGCCTTCGATCCCGCGCTGGTCAAGGCGGCCCGGACCCATAGCTTCCGCATGTTCCAGCAGAAGCGGCTGAGCCACCTCGATTTCAAAAAGCGGTTCGCGCAATCCGGCAGTCGCCTCTGTGTCGAAAACATCGGCTGGAATTTCCCCAATCCCCTCAAGCAGTTCGACTCCTGGCACGGGTCCGTGGGTCACGACCGCAACATGCTGGTGGAGGACCTGCGCAAGGCCGGCATCGCCGAGGTTGGTGGGTACGTCACCTTTATCGCCTGCCGGTGAGTGCCGCCCGGAGCGTGTCACTCGTGTGGCTATCTACTTTGCCCCTATCTTTTTGCGGCTAAATTCGCTATACACCGGCTGCGGCTCCAACAGGCCGCGACACCTTTCATTCGGAGGAAACGGGTGCGATTCCCGTGCTGTCCCGCAACTGTGATGCCGCCCCGCGCGGATGAGCCAGACACTCCCTGGGACGTGGGTCTTCGTGGATCGAGACGCCGCTGCCATCCGTTCGGCGCCGTACTCTCCTCCCCGATCTGGTCGACCCCCGCGCACTTTCCCCGAGCCCTCCCGCGGCCGGGAAAATTTGGAACAGGCAAGCCACATGGGGCGTATCATTCTCGTCACCGGCGGGGCTAGAAGCGGCAAGAGCGGTCATGCCGAGCGGATCGCCGCCGACATCGGCGGCACCGTCGCCTACATTGCCACGGCCCAGGCTCTGGATCCCGAAATGGCGGACCGCATTGCCCGACACCGGGCCCAGCGGCCTGCAGCCTGGAAGACCTTCGAGGCACAGCTCGCGCCTTCGGCGGTGGTCGCGGCCGAGGGGCGGCGCCATGACTGCATCCTGCTGGATTGTCTCACCGTCCTGGCCACCAATCGTATCCTACGCCAGGATATGGATTGGGACAGGGCGACGACAGCGCAGATGAACGAGGTCGAGGCCGACGTCCTGGCCGAGATCGAGGCCCTGATCGCTGCCGCCGCCCACGGCCCCGGGACGCTGATCGCGGTCACCAACGAGGTGGGCTTCGGCATCGTGCCCGCCACCAGGCTGGCCCGCTTCTTCCGCGAC
>JBGSPP010000183.1:0-2166 GCA_041738515.1 Desulfobulbus sp. | reverse complement strand
GCCGCCGGTGATGACCGCCAGGCCCTGGCGGCAGAGCAGGCCGGCGGTCTCCCGCGCCGCCGTGTAATATGGGGAGTCGGTGCCGAAGCGGGCACCGCCGAAAATCGACACCGCCGGCCCGAGATCGCTCAGGGTCTCGATGCCGTCGATCAGTTCGGCCTGGATGCGGAAAATCCGCCAGGCCTCGGAAGTCTTCAGATCATCCATGCAGATTCACACACAGAAAAAGGCAGGGAGGATCACCCTCCCTGCCGGTCGTTACAAGTCACCCGTCCCGGTTGTTGCGCCGGACCGGGCAGCACTTCACATCACAGGCACTTGAAGAAGTCGTTGCCCTTGTCGTCCACCAGGATGAAGGCCGGGAAGTCTACCACCTCGATCTTCCACACCGCTTCCATGCCCAGTTCCGGATAGTCCAGACACTCGACCTTCTTGATGTTCTCCTCAGCCAGGAGCGCCGCCGGGCCGCCGATGGAGCCGAGGTAGAAACCGCCGTGCTTCTTGCAGGCGTCGGTGACCTGCTGCGAGCGGTTGCCCTTGGCGATCATCACCAGCGAACCGCCCTGGCTCTGGAACAGGTCGACATAGCTGTCCATGCGGCCGGCCGTGGTCGGGCCGAACGAGCCGGAGGGCTTGCCGGCCGGGGTCTTGGCCGGGCCGGCGTAGTAGACCGGGTGCTTCTTGAGGTAGTCGGGCAGCGGCTTGCCGGCGTCGAGCAGTTCTTTCCACTTGGCGTGGGCGATGTCGCGGCCAACGATGATGGTGCCGGTGAGCGACAGCGGGGTCGAGACCGGGTGCTTGGTCAACTCGGCCAGAACCTTATCGATCGGCTGGTTAAGGTTGACCTTGACGGCCGTGGAGGCGCTGCGGTCACGGTACTTTGCCGGGATCAGTTTGCCCGGGTCGGTGTCCATCTGCTCGATCCACAGGCCGTCCTTGTTGATTTTGGCCTTGATGTTACGGTCGGCCGAGCAGGAAACGCCCATGCCCACAGGACAGGAAGCGCCGTGGCGGGACATGCGGACGACGCGGATGTCATGGGCAAAACACTTGCCGCCAAACTGGGCACCCAATCCGAGTTTGCGGGCCTCTTCCTGCAGTTCCTTCTCCAGTTCCAGGTCGCGGAAGGAGCGGCCCATCTCGTTGCCGCTGGTGGGCAAGGCGTCGAGGTACTTGGCCGAGGCCAGCTTGACCGTCTTCAGGCAGGTTTCGGCACTGGTGCCGCCGATGACAAAGGCGATGTGGTAGGGCGGGCAGGCGGCCGTGCCCAGTGATTTCATCTTTTCGACCAGAAAGTTCTTCAGGGTGCCGGGGTTGAGCAGAGCCTTGGTCTCCTGGTAGAGGTAGGTCTTGTTGGCGCTGCCGCCGCCCTTGGCGAGAAAGAGGAACTTGTACTCGCTGCCCTGGGTGGCGTAGATGTCGATCTGCGCCGGCAGATTGGTCTTGGTGTTGACCTCGTCGTACATGTTGATCGGCGCGTTCTGGGAGTAGCGCAGATTCTCCTCGGTGTAGGTGGTGTAGACGCCGGCGGAGATCTGCTCGGCGTCGTCGCAGCCGGTCCAGACATTCTGGCCCTTCTTGGCGACCACGCAGGCGGTGCCGGTGTCCTGGCAGACCGGGAGGACGAACTGGGCCGAGACCTCGGCGTTGCGCAGCATGGCCAGCGCCACTTCCTTGTCGTTTTCCGAGGCTTCGGGATCGTCGAAAATCTTGGCGACCTGCTGGTTGTGGGCCGGGCGGAGCAGGAAGCTGACCTCGCGCACGGCCTTGTTGGCCAGCTCCTTCAGGCCTTCTGGGGCTACCTTGAGGATCTCCTGGCCGTTGAACTGCTCAACCGAGACATACTTGCCGGACCCTTCCAGCAGACGGTACTTGGTTTCATCCTTGCCGAGCGGAAAGGGGTCCTGATACACAAAACCTGCCATACTGATTCTCCTTGTTTGATTGAAAAGAAGACGAACATGGACCGGCCCGATGCAGCCGACCGGCCACTCGACAGACACACCACTGCCTCTCCGGGCCTGACACCCGGGCAATGTATACGATCTGGCTATTTACCGCGCCAGGCGGACAAAGGCAAGCCCGGAAAACCAGGGAAATGGGGCAATCTACCTGACCGCGACGGCGTCCGGGCCGCCCTGCCCCGCGGCCTGCTCAGCACTGCCA
>JBGSPP010000167.1:0-8930 GCA_041738515.1 Desulfobulbus sp. | reverse complement strand
GGCCGATATCGTGCAGCAGGGCCGCAGGGGCAAGGATGTCAAGGCGTGCGTCCATCCGCCGACCGATGGCCAGCGCGGTCTGCAGCACCCGTTCGCTGTGGTCGGGGCCGTGGGAGCCGCCCTCGGCCAGACAGAAGTCAGCACTGATGCGCCGCAGACGATCGAGCTGTTCGGGATTGATCAGAGACACGGGGGCGTCCATGGCGGCCTGCCTGCGGCTTACTTGCCGAAAAACTCGCGCATCAGCCAGCGGATGCCCAGCAGCAGCAATTCCTCGTCATCGCCGGTCAAACCCTGGAGCTGAGCCGAGGTCAATGGGGCGGCCAGGGTGATGCGGCCCTCGTTCAACTCCCTGCGGAATTGATCCAGATCATAGAGCGCGAGCATATACTGGTCCAGCTGATACCGCGTGGGTCGGAAGGTGCGGTTTTGCACCTTCTGATGTTGTAGCAGTTCCAACAGGGCGTCGTTATATCGGTTGTAGGGTTTCAGTCCCTGGTCGAGGAGATAGTCGCCCGCCGACTGTGAGGCCGCTTCGGAAAATCCCAGGCAGTGTGGTTCCCGGATCAGGACCAGCGATTCAGTCAGCTGCCCCTCGACCGTACGCGCCGCGCCTCGGCCAACGGGATAGGCTCGGCAACTGCCCGGCCGGTCGGCATAGACAGCGCAGCCCGCCGCATCGACAAAAACGCAACTGGCGCGGCCGTCATCGACCATGGTCAGGTAGCAACGCGGAAACACCTGCTGTTCATCCCATTCAACGATCACATACTGGGAGAGAAATTTTCCGGACAAAAGGCCAAGATTGCGCTTGAGCCGGAGGACGTCATAGGGCGTCAGGGCCAGATCCAGCTCCCGGCAGCATTCGGTGAAACAGGCCACGCCAGGATGGCAGGCAAAGCGCAACCGCAGCATCGCCTCAATCGGTGCAAACTGTTCCGGCAACTGTTCCAGGGTCACAGGTTTTTGCCTCCCTGGATGGTCAGCAGCGGGCTGGCGACAAAGATAGAGGAGAACGAACCCACGAACATGCCGATGAGCAGGGCGAAGGAGAAATCGTGCAGGGTCGCCCCGCCGAAGAAAAAGAGCGAGGCCACGGTGAAGAGCACCGTGAGCACGGTGATGATCGATCGGGCCAGCGTTTGGTTGATGCTGTCGTTGATGATCTGATGGAAGCTGAGCCCATCATCTTTATGCATGTTCTCGCGGATGCGGTCGAAGATGACCACTGTATCGTTGAGGGAAAACCCGGCCAGGGTGAGCAGGGCGGTGATGATCAGGAGGGTGATCTCCGTATCCATCAACCAGCAGATGCCAAGCACGGCGAGGACGTCATGGAAGGTGGCTGCCGTGGCAGCGACGCTGAAGCGGAAGTCGAAGCGCAGGGCCAGATACAGCACCACGCCCAGCATGGAGAGTATCACCGAAAGTATGGCCTTGCTGCGGAGGTCGGCGGAGACCGAGGCGCCGATTTCGGACTTGCTCTCCAGCGAGTAGGACATCCCACTCTGGGATTTGTCAAGCGCGTCGGTAATCTTGTCGCTCAGGTTGCCGACCTTTTCTTCCGACTTCTTGATTTTGACGATGAGCTGGTTCTCACCGGTGACCTGTTGCAGATCGACGCCGGCAAAGCCGCCGCTTTCCAGTGCGCCGCGGACATCGGAGAGATTGAACGGCTTGTCGGTGGTGTACTGCAGCAGGGTGCCGCCGGTAAAATCAACGCCCATGTTGGCCTTGCCGCGCATGATCTGCACAAAGGCGACCAGCCCGAGCAGCACAAAGACAGCGGAGACGGCAAAAGCTATCCTGCGCACGCCCATGAAATCGAAATTCGATTTGCGTATCAGGCGGAAGAAGCGGATATCCTTGATCAGCTTCAGGCTGAACAGGGTGTCGAACATCAGCCGGGAGCAGAAGAGGACGGCGAACAGGTTGAAAAGAATGCCGAGCGTCAGGGTGATGGCAAACCCCTTAATGGGGCCGGTTCCGAACAGGAACAGCACTAGGGCGGTGATCAGGGTGGTGACCTGGGAGTCAACAATCGACCAGAAGGCCTTGCTGAATCCAGCCTCGGCGCCGGCTCGGACCGATTTGCCGAGCGCCAATTCATCGCGCATGCGTTCGTAGATGAGGACGTTGGCATCCACCGCCATGCCGATGGAGAGGATGATACCGGCGATGCCAGGCAGGGTGAGGGTGGCCCCGAACATGGCCAGACCGACGAACAGCAACAGGATGTTCAGCACCAGCGACAGATTGGCGATCACGCCGGAGAGCCGGTAATAGATGATCATGAAGGCCACGACCAGCACCGTGCCGAGCAGGCCGGCGGTGAGCCCCTTGTTGATGGAATCCTGACCCAGGCTGGCGCCAACAGTCAGATTCTGGATGATGTCCACCGGCGCGGGCAGGGCGCCGACCCGGAGGACAATGGCCAGGTCGGTGGCTTCCTCATGGGTGAAACTGCCGGAAATCTGGGCGCTGCCGCCAAGGATCTTCTCACGGATGACCGGGGCGGAACGGACGTTTTCATCGAGCACGATGGCCAGTCGCCGGCCAACGCTCTTTTCGGTGATGTTGGCAAAAACCTTGCCGCCGTGGCCTGTCAGATCCAGGCTGACATAGGGTTCGTTGAAGGTGCCGCCGATGCGCACCTGGGCGTTCTTGACCATCTCGCCGGTCATCAGGATCGGCGTTTCCAGGGCCAGGGGCGTTTTGATCTCTCGCTTGGTCTGCTTGTCGACCTCTTTCTCGAAATACACCTCAGTTCCCTGGGGCAGGCGACCCTGCAGGGCGAGATTGAGCTGCTTGCGACTCTCGCCTTCCTTCCACTGGCCAGCGCGCACGGCCTCGTCGATCAACTGCGGCAGGTTGAGGCCGGGCGTTTCAGCCACCAGCTTGAACTCCAGTTGCGCGGTCTGGCCGATCAGACTCATGGCCCGCTTGGGATCCTTGACGCCGGGCAGTTGGACGACGATCTGGTTTTCTCCCTGGCGCAGGACGATAGGTTCGGCAACACCGAACTGGTCGATGCGGTTGCGGATGATCTCCAGCGACTGGTTGACCGCGTTCTTGCGGATGTAGTCGATCTCTTCCTGCTTCAGTTGCAGGGTCACTCGGGGAAAGCTGCCGGCCTCGGCCTGTACCTGGGTCTCCAGGTTGGGGAAGTTGTCTTTCAGAATCTGCTTGACCGTGTCGATGGCGCCGGTATTGGGCAGGGTGAAGAGAATGTTTTTGGTGGAACTGGAGTCCATCCGCACTGCATTGATGCCCTTTTCCGCAAGGGCCGATTTGAAATCCGAGGCCGCGAGATCAAGCGAATTGTCCGCAGCCTTGTCGAGATCGACCTGAAGAACGATGTGCATGCCGCCTTGGAGATCAAGGCCGAGCTTCAGGCCAGCGGGGGCCATGTATTTTTTCCACCAGTCCGGGAGGTTCGGATTGAGCGACGGCAGTAGGGCCACGCCGCAAAAGAGAATGAGGAACAAGACAAGGCCGATTTTCAGTTTCAAGCTGGAGTTCATTGCATCTTCCCTGGGACAGCGAGAGGGGGGTGAGTAGAGAACGTACGCATAAAATGGACCGATTATACGTCGTCGCCCGCTTTCACGCAATGGGGTGATGCCGAATTCGGGGGGAAAAGGCGGTGTTTCGGGGTGAAAATCAGGTAAAAGGCGGGGTCGGCGCGCGGTCCGGGGTTCAGATTTTCCGGTTGATGGCGGCGGCCATGCAGGCGGCGCCAAAGCCGTTGTCGATATTGACCACCGCCAGGCCCGGCGAGCAGCTGTTGAGCATGCCAAGCAGGGCGGAAAATCCGCCAGCGCCCGTGCCGTAGCCAACGCTGGTCGGTACGCCGATGACCGGAGCTCCAGTCATGCCGGCCACCACCGAGGGCAGGGCCCCTTCCATGCCGGCGACCACGATGATCACCCGGGCCTGTTGCAGCAGCGCCGAATGGGCAAGGATGCGGTGGATGCCTGCCACCCCGGCGTCATGGACGGTCTCCACCGGATGGCCAAACCACTGCAGGGAAACCCGAGCCTCTTCCGCCACCGGCAGATCAGAGGTGCCGGCAGTGACAATGACCACCAGTCCGGCGGCCTGATCCGTCACAATATGCCTGTCGTTGCCGCTGAGCATGCGGGCCGCGGGATGATAGGCGAGCCCGGGGAGATGCGCCTGGACGGCAACAGCCTTTTCCGGCGAAACCCGGGTTGCCAGCGCCACCGAATCGGTGTTGAGCAGGGCGCTCAGGATTTCGACCAACTGTTCGGCCGATTTGTTTTCGCCAAACACCACCTCGGGCAGTCCAGTGCGGAGGGCGCGGTGGTGGTCGAGCCTGGCCGAATCTAGCAGTTCCATCGGCAGGCGGCGGAGTTGTTGCAGGGCGGCGGCAATGTCCACCCGACCCTCCCGGACCTGGTGCAGCAGCGCTGTCAGGGTCTGTTCGTTCATTGCGTATCTCAAGAAAGTGGCAGTATCTCTATCGTGCGCCACCGGCGGCGTAAACAGTTTACGACGTGGGCGCGGTCTGTTAGATTAGCGGCCCGAATCCACTCCTAACAGCTGTGCGACACAGCGGAGGTACAGTCCCATGAGTACCGACCAACTGCCCCCCTTTCTCCAGGCGCTCCTACGGCCGGAATGCTACGACCATCCCGCCCCCGATCTACGCCTGGTGCAGACCCACATCTCGCTTGTCATCCTTGCCGGCGACTTTGTCTATAAGTTCAAGAAACCGGTCAACTTCGGCTTTCTTGATTTTTCAGACCTGGAGAAGCGGCGGGTCTGCTGTGGCCAGGAGGTGCTGCTCAATCGCCGCCTGTGCCCGGACATCTACCTCGGGGTGGTCGAGGTGACCGAAGAGCCCGGAGGCTGGGCGCTCAACGGCACGGGCCCGGTGATCGACTACGGCGTCCGCATGCGGCGGATGCCGGAAGACCGAATGATGAGCAACCTGATCAAAACGGGAGCGCTCAATGCCGGGCATATCGACACCCTGGTCGGGGTGTTGGCAGAGTTTTACCAACAGGCCGAGACGGGCGAATCGATTCGGCGTTTTGGCACGGTCGAGTTGGTCTCGGTCAACGTGCTGGAAAATTTTGAACAGACGCGAGCGTTCATCGGTCAGGGCGCCCTCAGTCAGGACCAGTTCGATGCGATCTCAGCCTCTGCCCGCGCCATGCTCGCCCGACCGGAACTGTTCCAGCGGAGGATCGACGGCGGCTGGATCCGCGACTGCCACGGCGACCTCTACTCCGCCAACATCTGTCTGGCCGACCGGATCTACGTCTACGACTGCATCGAGTTCAACGAGCGGTTTCGGTTTGGCGACGTCGCCTCCGATGTCGCCTTTTTGGCAATGGATCTGGACTTCCACGGCCTGGAGGAATTGTCGCGATATTTCATCGACCGTTTCGTCCGGGCCAGCGGCGATGCCGGCCTGCCCGGTATGTTGCCGTTCTACGCCTGCTACCGCGCCTATGTCCGGGGCAAGATCGGGCTGTTCACGGCCGCCGATCCGGCTGTTGATGCGTCGGTACGGGCCGAATGCCTGGCCGGCGCGGCCAGATATTTCCAGTTGGCTCACCGATATGCTGCAGCGTGAGTCGGGACCCCTTGGCCGGAGCAGGACATGAACACCCTGCTGGTCTTTTTCGGCATGATCGCCTCGGGCAAATCCACCTTGGGACAGGCTTGGGCTGAACGACGCCAGGCACCGTATTACAACACCGATCGTGTCCGCAAGGAACTGATCGGCCTGCAGCCTACGGAGCGGCGGCCCGAACCGGTTGGGCAGGGGATTTATGCCTCCGAGTGGACGGAAACAACCTATGCGGCCATGCTCGAGCGGGCCAGGGCTGATTCAGCCAGCGGCGAGGAAATGGTGGTGCTCGATGGTTCCTACGGCAGGCGGCACGACCGGGACCAGGTGCGGACGCTGGCGAAAGAGGTGGCGGCACGTTGCGTCTTTGTCTGGTGTACCTGCTCGGACACCGAGGTCAAGAGGCGGCTTGCGATGCGGGCTCGTGACAAGGCAACGGTTTCCGATGGGCGCTGGGAGATTTATCTCCATCAGAAAAAGGTGTTTGAACGTCCGGATTCCATGCAAGAGACGGACTGCCTGGTGGTCAACACCGAACGGGAGGTTGGGGAACTGCTCCAGATCTTGGCGAGCGAACTCGGACGCTGACTGACCGGCCCGTCTGGTAAAGCGTTGATAGGCCTACCTGCGCTTTTAGTCCTGACCTGGGTCCCCGTTCCGAGGCGCCGGCGTACCTTTGTCGCCCGCCGCCTGTTGTTTGGCATCGCGGTCAGCGGGCGCTGTCGTCATGAAATCCGGCAACCACTTGCGCATGCCGGTGGTCGGCGGATTACCGGATTCAAGTTTGTCTAGCAGGGCTTTTGCCTGGGGTGCTACGGAAGACTCCGGGTGCATGGCCAGGATGTATTTCAGCCGGTGCTGGGCCTCGGTGTACTTTTCCATGCGGACGTAGAAATCGGCGACAAAGTACTCATGGTTGGCAATGAATTCCTTGGCCTCCTGGATACGCACCCGGGCCTCCTTGGAATAGGGCGACTGCGGGTAGGCCTGGATCAGGCGATTGAAAGATTTGATGGCATCCTGCACCCCGGAACTGTCGCGGTCGATGCGGTCGCTGCGCATGAAGTCGCACATGCCGATCTGGAAGAGGACATAGGGCATGGCCTCGTTGGTGGGGTGCCGTTCCTCGAAGGCCTTGTACTGGGTTTTGGCTTCGGGGTACTGCTTGTTGTAGTAATGGGCGTCGGCCGCCTTGAGTTCGGCCAGCATGGCCTGGGCGCTGAACGGGTGCTCGTCGAGGATGGCGTTGAAGGATTTGATGGCAGTGCTGTAGTCACCGACATCGTAGGCGTCCATCCCTTGAACGATCAGGGTTTCCGGCGGCAGCGACTTGGGATCCTCATCCTCGCCGAAGCGGAAGGCGCTGAACATGCCATCAAAGGCTGAGCATCCGGCAAGCAGGCTGGCGGTCAGCACCAAGACTGTTAACAGGCCGAATCGGGCGCCTCTGACGGATTGTCTACGCTGCTGCTCCATGGCTGACCTCACAGTTCACTGCAGTTGAGTGGTTGGTCCGGTGCCTGGTTACCGAGATAGTGTTCGGCCGACAACTCGGCTACCGCGCCTTCGCCGGCCGCGTTTATGATCTGCCGCGAGCGTTTGCTGCGGATATCTCCGGCGGCAAAGACGCCGGAGATGCTGGTCGCCATCTCCCCGTCGGTGACGACAAAGCCGTCCGCGTCGGTCTGGAGCTGGTCAAGCGGCAGGATGTCTTTGTTGGGAGCGATGCCTATGAGGACAAAGATGCCGGTCACCTTGAGGGTTGATTCGTCGCCGTTGTGATGGCCGAGCAGAAGTTCTTCGACCCCGCTCTTGCCGCCCCGGATCTCCTTGACCTGGGTGTTCCAGAGAAAGTCGATTTTCTGGTTGCAGAAGGCTTTTTCCTGCAGGATCTTGGTCGCCCGCAGCTCGCCCCGGCGATGGATCACGGTCACCTTGGCGGCGAATTTGGTCAGGTGCAAGGCGTCCTGGATTGCGGTGTTGCCGCCGCCGACGACCGCAATCTCCTGATTGCGGTAGAACGGACCATCACAGGTGGCGCAATAGGAGACGCCGCGGCCGGCCAATTCGTATTCTCCGGGAATTTCGAGCTTCCTCGGTTTGGCCCCGGTGCAGAGAATGACGGTTTTGGCCGTCAGATGCTCGCCGCTGTCCAAGGTGATGGTCTTGACGTCGCCGACCAGATCCATCGAGGCGATAGTAGCGAACTTCTTATCCAGCCCGAACCGGTCGGCATGGGCCGTCATCCGGTCCATCAAATCAAACCCCGACACTCCTTCGACATAGCCGGGGTAGTTGTCGACCCAGTCCGTGACCAGCACTTGGCCGCCAGTGGCACCTTTTTCGACAAGAAGCACCTTGAGACGACCGCGGGCCGCGTACAATCCAGCCGTCAGGCCTGCCGGCCCGCCGCCGACAATGATAAGCTGATACTGCGCCTGTTGCATGGCTAGGCCCGCTCCGTGGAAGGCACTGGCGTTCCTGCAGGGAGCGTGGGTGCCTGGAATAAAATCAGATGGCCTTCTTGATCAGATCCTGCAACTGGGATTTGCCGACCGCGCCGGTGATCTGATCAACGACTTCGCCACCCTTGAACAGGATGAGTGTGGGAATAGCGCGGATGCCAAACTTGCCGGGCGTGGCGGGGTTGTCATCCACGTTCATCTTGGCGATGTTCACCTTGCCCTCGAATTCGGCGGCCAGTTCATCGATGACTGGGCCGATGGCCTTGCACGGACCGCACCAAGGCGCCCAGAAATCCACCAGGCAGGGAAGGGCACCGCCGACTACCTTGGTCTCGAACTCGCTGTCGGAAATATGCATTACCTTATCGCTTGCCATTGTCATCGCTCCTGTACGCGTCTTTGCCGGGGAAGTGCAACGTGAAATTTGTATTAAATTCTCTGTGGTTATGCGGTGAACGACTGCATCGGCGGCCATTCTACCTTGCGGTGTATCCGGTGACAAGAGAAAATTGACATTGTTGCCCGTCTGTCAAGGGTTGGAAATTCCCATTCCTTTTTGCTTTTGACAGGGCAAAAGGGGGCGTGCTAGTATAGCGCCGCCCTTCGGATTCGCCCGACGGGCGGATCTTCCTCTTTTCCCTTCTGCACCTTCTGGCGGCCAAATGAACACAGAACAATCCGCGCATCTCTTTTCCCGGGCCAAGGCACTCATCCCCGGCGGCGTCAACTCGCCGGTCCGGGCCTGCCGGTCGGTCGGCTGCGACCCGCTGTTCGTCCGCCGCGCCGAGGGCTGTCTGATCACAGATGTTGACGACAATCTATTCATCGATTTCGTCGGTTCCTGGGGACCGATGATCATC
>JBGSPP010000159.1:0-4060 GCA_041738515.1 Desulfobulbus sp. | reverse complement strand
AGGCAGTTCATGGAGTTGGCGGTGAACATGCCCGAGCAGGAACCGCAGGTGGGGCAGGCGGAGCGCTCGACTTCAGCCACCTCGGCATCGCTGACCGAGCTGTCGCCGGCCATGATCATGGCGTCGATCAGGTCCAGGGCCTTGTCGCCTGCCCGTCCTGCCTCCATGGGGCCGCCGGAGACGAAGATCGCCGGGATGTTCAGCCGCATCGCCGCCATCAGCATGCCGGGGGTGATCTTGTCGCAGTTGGAGATGCAGACCATGGCATCCGCCTTGTGGGCATTGCACATGTACTCGACCGAGTCGGCGATCAGCTCGCGCGAGGGCAGCGAGTAGAGCATGCCGTCATGGCCCATGGCGATGCCGTCGTCGATGGCGATGGTATTGAACTCGGCGGCGAAACAGCCCAGGGCCTCGATGGTGGCCTTCACCCGCTGGCCGATCTCGTGCAGGTGGACATGGCCGGGCACGAACTGGGTGAACGAGTTGACCACCGCGATCACCGGCCGGCCGATCTGTTCCTCGCGCATGCCGTTGGCCCGCCACAGGGCCCGGGCTCCCGCCATTCTTCTGCCTTCCGTGGTCGCCGCGCTCCGTAGTGGGTGTGCCATCATCGTCTCCTCAATCTGCCTGTTCTGATTTTTTTCTTGTCTTTTACCCGTGGTTGGCGATACTACCCAAGTAAATGTCTTTGTCAATTTTATACTGGTGCCCCGCATGAAACAACCGGAGATTAACTACTGGATCACCGCCATGCTGAAGAAGCATGAACGGGTGTCGGATCTCAACATCACCGTAGGCAAGACCTTGCAGGTCGAGAGCGACGGCGTCCTCGTGCCCGTGGACGTGGAGCCGCCGGTCACGGAACTGACCCCCTTTCAGACCGAGGTGTTCGCCCTCAACCTGATCGGCGCCAACCGCCGCCTGCTGCGGGACCTGGTCACCAAGGGATCCTGCGACCTTTCCTACTCCCTGGATGACAAGGTCCGGTTCAGGGTCAACATCTTCTCGCAGAAGGGTTACTACAGCACGGTGCTGCGGAAGCTCGAGACCAAGATCCCCTCGATCAAGGGCTTCGACTTCCCCGAGGCCTTTGTCAAGATGGCCCGCGAGGTCAACGGCCTGATCCTGTTCACCGGCGCCACCGGCACCGGCAAGACCACCTCCATGGCGGCGATCCTCAACCGGATCAACGAGGAGCGGCCGGTGCATATCGTCACCCTGGAAGACCCCATCGAGTATGTCCACCCGCACAAGAAGGCGACCTTCAACCAGCGGGAGATGGGCGACGACTTCGACACCTTTGCCAGCGGCCTGCGGGCCGCCCTGCGCCAGGCGCCCAAGGTCATCCTGGTGGGCGAGATCCGCGACCGGGAGACCCTGGAGATTGCCCTGACCGCGGCCGAAACCGGACATTTGGTCTTCTCCACCCTGCATACCATCGACACCGGCCAGTCCATCAACCGCATCCTCGGCATGTTCGAGCAGGACGAGCAGCCGCAGGTCCGCAACCGGCTCGCCGACACCATCCGCTGGGTGGTCAGCCAACGCCTCCTGCCCAGAATCGGAGGGGGGCGGATCGCGGCATTGGAGATCCTCTGCACCAGCCTGCGTGTCCGGGATCTGATCATCAACGGCGAGACCGAGGAAAAAACCTTCTACAACGTCGTCCGCGAGGGCTCGACCCGAGACATGCGCACCTTTGACCAGCACCTGATGGAGTTGTACGAGACCGGGCTGATCACCGAGCAGTCGGCGATCCTGTTCGCCTCGCACCGCAGCGAGATCAAGCGGGGGCTGGACACCATCAAGTCCGCTCGCGGCGAGAAGACCTCGACCATCGACGACCTGCGCATGGAGCAGGAAGAGGACGATCCGTACAAACGTTGGTCCTGAATCCCTTTCCGGCCAAGTACTCGGGAGTCGACCTTCCCGTTCATCTGTCAAAGTTCCGAGGATTCATCATATGCTGACCCGATGCCCGTACTGCGAGACGACACTGCATGTTACCAACGAACAGCGCGCCCGGCTGGAACAGGCACTGTCGCGCCTGGAGGCAGGCAAGACCCTGGCCATGAAGTGTCCCGCCTGCCAGCGGGCCATCGCTCTGGACAGATCGGGCGAACCG
This sequence comes from Desulfobulbus sp., assembly GCA_041738515.1. Lineage (GTDB taxonomy): Bacteria > Desulfobacterota > Desulfobulbia > Desulfobulbales > Desulfobulbaceae > Desulfobulbus. The sequence goes on along the minus strand of JBGSPP010000159.1, from coordinate 1,932 downwards.
CCCCGGCGGGCCAAGGAAGTCGTGCCGCCACCGCCGCCGCCGAGTCTCGACTGGCTGAAGACAGGTGCCTTCCAGGGCGAGGAAAAGGTCGAAGATGTGCCCATGGCCCTCATCCTCCATATGCCGGGGGATACCCGCAAGCGCATCGGTGAGTCCCTGGAGGCCGTCGGCTACCAGACGTTCATGGTGGATTCGGCGACCGAGGCCATGGAACGGATGCGGTTCGTCAACTTCGCCTGTATCGTCTATCAGGAGGAGTTGGAGGGGGCGCTTGCGCAATCCACCTTTCACGCCTACATGCGATCCCTGCCCATGGAACGGCGGCGCTATATTTTCTATATCCTCATCGGCGACCAGTTCCATACCCTCTATGATCTCGAGGCAATGGCCAACAGCGCCAACCTGACGGTCAACACCACTGATCTCAAGCATCTGGACATCGTCCTGCGCAAAGCGATACCGGCCTACGAGGAACTGTTCGGGCCGCTGTTCGAGGAACTGGGGGCCTACGGCAAGCGCTGATAGGGCTGGGGAATGATTCGTCTGCCGGCTGATTGCAGAGGGTCAGGGCTCCGGCTGGAGCAGGGCGAGGAAGGGATCGGGGTCAAGGTAGGCGGCCAGTCGCTGCCGGTGGGCGACGAGGACGGGCAGGGCCCGGGCAGCCATCTTCGCTGCCGCCGCCTCAAAGCCGCACTCCCGTTTGATCTGCACCCCGGCCGCCCGGATCAGAGCCTGGAACAGTTCCTTTTCCGTCCCCTCGGCCCGTAGCCACGCCTGCTCCAGGATCTCGTGCACCTCGAAATACAGCCCCAGCTCCCAAAGGACGAAACCCTGCCTGAGCGGATCCGAATTCCCCTGAACCAGCCCAAGAAAGCGGTCGTAGCGTTCAAGCCGGTTAGCGATATAGGTTCGGTGGCATGACTCGAGCCGGCCGGCCAGGTAGCGCTCGGCCACGGCCCGGGCTGCGGTCGAGAGACCGTCGCTCAGGCAGGTCAGGAGCGATTCGGAGAGATCGTTGCGGATGTCCCGGCTCAACCGGTCGCGGAAAGGATCGAACTGGCGGGGCATGGCCGGCCTCCGGCTTGGTTTGTGGGGCGTTGCGTTTTCTCCCGCCGGACGCGGCATGTTGCCGGCGGAATTCTTTTTAATAACAGATAAGGGATGCTCATGTTCTTGTACAGCTGTATTACCGGCCCGGATGACGAACTGTTCTGCAAGCGGGTTTCAGAGAAACTCAATCGCGGCTGGTCGCTCCATGGCGGACCGACCCTGACCTTCGATGGCCGCACGGTCATCGTCGGCCAGGCCCTGGTCAGGGAGGTGAAGGACGAAATCTTCACCATGGAAACCAAGATCAGTGCCTACTGAATCGTCCGCCTGCCCGCCATGCGCCTGATCCACACCTCGGACTGGCATCTGGGGCACCGGTTCCACGGCCGCTCCCGGCACGAGGAGCAGTCCCGCTTCCTCGACTGGCTGGCCGAGGTGATCGAAGGCGAGCGGATCGACGCCCTCCTGGTAGCCGGCGATGTCTTCGACACCACCACCCCGGGCAGCCGCACCCTGACCCTCTACTATCGCTTCCTCCACCGCCTGGCCGGCTCCGCCTGCCGCCACGTGGTCATCACCGGTGGCAACCACGACTCGCCCAGTCTGCTGGAGGCACCGCGCGAACTGCTGCGGACTCTGGACATCCACGTTGTCGGTGCGGCCGATGGCCCTCCGGACAAGGAGATCCTGCTGCTCCACGACCGCGACGACCGGCCCGAGATGGTGGCCTGCGCCGTTCCCTTCCTGCGCGACCGCGACATCCGCACCGCCGCAATCGGGGAGACCCTGGAGGAGAAGGAACGCAGACAGCGCGACGGCGTGATCGAGCATTATCGCCGGGTCTGCACCGCGGCCGAGGTGCTGCGCGCAGAAACCGACCCC
>JBGSPP010000157.1:0-32388 GCA_041738515.1 Desulfobulbus sp. | reverse complement strand
CCGGCGGCAGCGCACCAACCGGCTGCGCCTGGGCGAGGTTAAGTCCAAGGACATCCTCAAGGCCTACGGCTTTCACACCCTGGAAGGCCGGATGACCACCTCGCCAGAGGAGGCGGTGGAAATCGCCCGCTTCATCGGCTTTCCGGTGGCGCTGAAGATCATCTCGCCCAGCATCGTCCACAAATCGGACCTGGGCGGCGTTCGTCTCAACCTGGGCTCTGCCCAGGAGGTGGCCGACGCCTTTGACCTGATGATGCTGCGCATCAACAAGCACGCGCCCAACGCCATCATCGGCGGCATTTATGTCGAAAAGATGGCGGAAAAGGGGCTGGAGGTGATCATCGGCATGACCCGCGACCCGCAGTTCGGGCCGATGTTGATGTTCGGTCTGGGCGGCATCTTCGTCGAGGTGATGAAGGACGTCACCTTCCATCTGGCGCCGATCACCGAGACCGAGGCCATCCAGATGCTCCAGTCGACCCGGTCGTACGAACTGCTCCAGGGCAAGCGCGGCCTCAAGGAGGTCGACCTGCAGGCCATCGCCGTGGCCCTGCAGCGCATCAGCCAACTGACCACCGACTTCCCCCAGATCCTCGACCTGGACATCAACCCCCTGATCGTCGGCGAAATTGGCAACGAACCGGTGGTGGTCGACGCCCGCATGACGTTTGCGCCGCTCATCGAGCAGGCATAAGCCGCATGGCTCCGTATTGGCCAACGAATCACAAGGAGCGCGTATGAACTACGAGCAAAACTGGCAGGAACTCTATGCGGATATGATCGCCACCCCGATACAGGCGCTCAGCCATCTCAAGAGCGGGCAACGGGTCTTCATCGGCACGGGCTGTGGCGCGCCCCAGGAGCTGATCGCGGCCATGACCGGTCGGGCGCGCTCGGTGTCCAACGTCGAGATCATTCAGCTGATCACCAAGGGCGAAGCGCCGTATGCGGACAAGAAGATGTCGGAAAGCTTCGCCATCAACTCGTTCTTCATCAGCTCCAATATCCGCGACGTCATCCAGGAGGGGTTTGGCGACTACACCCCGATCCTGCTTTCCGACGTACCCAAGCTGTTCAATTCCGGCAGTATGCCCATCGACATCGCCCTGATCCAGGTGACGCCGCCCAACGCCCAGGGCCGGGTGAGCCTCGGCATCTCCGTGGACATCACCCGCAGCGCCATTGACAACGCCTCGCTGGTGATCGCCGAGGTCAACCCCAACATGCCCTGGACCCACGGCGACACCCAGGTCGAGGTTCACGATCTCGACATCCTCGTGCCCGTGGACCGGCCCATCCTGGAGCGGGAACTGCACCCCTCCAATGAGACCAGCCGCAAGATCGCCCAGACCGCCGCCGCCCTGATCCCCAACGGCTCGACCATCGAGCTGGGTCTGGGCCGGGTGCCGGGCTACGGCCGCATCCCCCAGGTGGTGATGGAGTTTCTCAAGGATCGCAAGGACATCGGCTTTCACACCGAGATGATTTCGGATTCGATCATCCCCCTGGTCGAGTCCGGAGCCGTAACCGGGGCGATGAAATCCATCGACCGGGGCAAGATCACCGCCAGCTTCTGCATGGGCACCAAGAAACTCTACGACTACATCAACGACAACCCGCTGTTCAGCTTTCGGCCCACCGAGTACATCAACGACCCCACGGTCATCGGCAAGCACAAGCGGATGGTGGCGGTCAACATGGCGCTGGAGATCGATCTCACCGGCCAGGTCTGCTCCGACTCGGTGGGCGGCCGCTTCTACTCCGGCATCGGCGGCCAGATCGACTTCAACCGCGGCGCGGCCCGATCCGAGTCGGGCAGGGCAATCATCACCCTGCCGTCGCTCAACCGCGAAGGCGACGCCTCGCGCATCGTCTGCACCCTGCAGCCCGGCTCCGGTGTGGTCATCAACCGGGCCAGCGTCCACTACGTGGTCACCGAATTCGGCGTGGCGTATCTGCATGGCAAGTCGATCACCGAGCGGGTCATGGCCCTGATCTCCATCGCCCACCCGGATTTCCGCGAGCAGTTGTTTCGCGAGGCCGTGGCCGCCAAGTACCTGCGGCCCGATCTGGCCCGCTTCGCCAACCGCTTCCTGGCGCCGGCGGAAGAGTCGGTCCGCGCCGGCTATCTCATGTCCGACGGCATCGAGGTCAACTTCCGTTCGATCAAGCCCACGGATGAGCCGCACATGCGCGACTTGGTGTACAATCTCAGCCAGGAGACCATCTACTACCGGTTCATGAGCAGGCAGCAGCGGTTCACTCCGCGCCAGATCCAGGATTTCGTCTACATCGACCACCGACGCGACGTGGCCGTGGTCGGCACCATTCCCGAGGCCCACGGCGAGCAGATCGTGGTGGTCGGCACCTACTACCTCAATGAGAAGACCAACCTGGCCGAGGTAGCCTTTGTTGTCCGCGACGGCTGGCAGAACAAGGGTCTGGGCACCTTTGTCTTCAAGCACCTGGTCAAGATCGCCAAGCGCAACGGCATCGCCGGCTTCACCGCCGAGGTGCTGCGAGAAAACGAACGCATGCAGGCGGTGTTCAACCATTCCGGCCTCAAGGTGAGCAGTCATCTGGATGAGGGTGTGTACAGTTTTGTGATGGAGTTTTAGGTTTCGTTTGATCGTTCCCACGCTGGAGCGTGGGAATGATCATACCATCTGACTTTGAGCGAGACGGTCGCCCTTCCCTGAAACAGCACAACGCAATTCACCCAACCACACCACCTCCCTCCGTGCACTCCCCAGCCTACGACATCAACCACCCCTTTGAGATCGTTTCCGGGTTCACGCCCGCAGGCGATCAGCCGGCGGCCATTGACCGCCTGGTGGCTGGGCTCGAGGCCGGGGTGCGCGATCAGATCCTGCTCGGCGTCACCGGTTCGGGCAAGACCTTCACCATGGCCCAGGTGGTGGCCCGGGTGCAGCGGCCGACCCTGGTGATGGCCCCCAACAAGACGCTCGCGGCCCAGCTGTTCGCCGAGTTCCGCGAGCTGTTCCCGCACAACGCGGTCGAGTATTTCGTCTCCTATTACGACTACTACCAGCCCGAGGCCTACATCCCGGCCTCGGACACCTATATTGAGAAGGACTCGTCGATCAACGACGCCATCGACAAGATGCGCCACTCGGCCACCCGCTCGCTGCTCACCCGGCGCGACGTGTTGATCGTCGCCTCGGTCTCCTGCATCTACGGTCTCGGATCGCCTGACGAGTACAAGAACATGCACCTGTTCCTGCGCGTCGGCGAGGACTATCCCATGGAAGAGGTGCAGCGCCGGCTGGTGTTCATGCTCTATGAGCGCAACGAGTATTCCTTTCACCGCGGCACCTTCCGCGTGCGCGGCGACGTCATCGACATCTTCCCGGTGCACGAGGAGGAGCACGCGGTGCGGGTCGAGTTTTTTGGCGACGCCATCGACCATATCGCCATCATCGACCCGCTGCGTGGCACGGTGGAGGCTGATGTGGAGGAGTTGACCGTGTTTCCCGGCAGCCACTTCGTCACCAGCCAGGACAACCTCAAGTCAGCCAAAACCTCGATCCAGGATGAACTACAGATCAGGTTGGCCGAACTCCAGGCCGAGAACCGCCTGGTCGAGGCCCAACGCCTGGAGCAGCGGACCATGTTCGACCTGGAAATGATCGCCGAGCTCGGCTACTGCAACGGCATCGAGAACTACAGCCGCCATCTCACCGGCAAGCCGCCGGGGGTGCCGCCACCCAACCTGCTCGATTATTTCCCCGACGATTACCTGCTGATCATTGACGAGTCGCACATCGCGGTGCCGCAGATCGGCGGCATGTTCAACGGCGACCGCTCTCGCAAGCAGACCCTGGTCAACTTCGGCTTCCGCCTGCCCTCGGCCCTGGACAACCGGCCGCTGCGTTTCGATGAGTTTGAGCAGCGGGTCAGGCAGGTTGTCTATGTCTCGGCCACCCCTGGGCCGTATGAGCTGCAACGGGCCGGCAAACAGGTGGTCGAGCAGCTGATCCGCCCGACTGGCCTGCTTGATCCCCGGATCGAGGTGCGGCCCGCCTTGACCCAGGTGGACGACCTGCTCGAGGAGATCCGGCTGCGCGCCGAGCGCAACGAGGCGGTGCTGGTCACCACCCTCACCAAGCGCATGGCCGAGGATTTGACCCGATATTACGAGGAACTGGGCATCCGGGTGCGCTATCTCCACTCGGACATCAAGACGCTCGAGCGAGTGGAGCTGATCCGGGGGTTGCGCAATCGGGACTTCGATGTTCTTGTGGGTATTAACTTGTTGCGCGAGGGGCTTGATATTCCCGAAGTTTCATTGGTTGCCGTGCTCGACGCCGACAAGGAGGGCTTTCTCCGCTCCGAGCGCTCGCTGGTGCAGACCTGCGGCCGGGCGGCGCGCAACGAGCAGGGCATGGTCATCCTCTATGCCGACAAGGTGACGCCCTCGATGCAGTACACCATCGACGAGACCAACCGCCGACGCGCCATCCAGGACGCCTACAATCAGGAGCACCACATCGTGCCGCGGACAATCATCTCCGGAATCAAGGATGCCATGGCCCAACATCTTAAAGCCTCGGGCTGGCCTGGGGTGGAGTCGGAACTTCTCGCCGGGAGGGTGCTGGCCACGGCGGAGCCGGAGATCCGCTATCACAGCCTGGATGAGTTGCACCGGGAAATCATCGATCTGGAGAAGAAAATGCAGGCAGCGGCCAAGCAGCTGGCTTTCGAGGAGGCTGCCGGCTACCGCGACCGGATCAGGGAACTGAAACTGCTGGAGCTGGGCCTTGACTGATCGCTGGTATCGAATCTCCCTGGCCGTTGCGCCGCCACTGGTGGCCGGACTGATGCGCCTCTGGTTCGCCACCTGCCGGGTCAGGGTGCATGGCCAGGAACACGTGGATGCAGTGGTGCGCGAACATGGCTCGGGCATCGCCGCCTTCTGGCATTACTCCTTTGTCTACATGTTCTATCATCTCCGCGCCTATCCGGCCGCGGTCATGGTCAGCGCCAGCCGGGACGGCGAGTACATTGCCCGCCTGGCCGAGCGCTTCGGTCACCGGCCGGTGCGGGGTTCGTCCAATCGTCGCGGAGTCGCTGCCTTGCGCGAAATTATTGACCTGATGCGTCAGGGCAGGAATGCCGGCATTGTCGCCGACGGTTCCCAGGGACCAGCGCGCAAGGCCCAGGCCGGCTGCATCCTCATGGCCGCCAAATCGGGCAAGCCGATCATCCCCATGGTCTGGGCGGCCAGCCGCTTCCTCGCCTTTCACAGCTGGGACCGCACCGTGGTTCCCCTGCCGTTTGCCACCATCGCCATCCACCACGGCGAGCCCCTGGTCGTGCCGCCGGAGCCTTCGCCCGCGCAGATCGAGGCATGCCGGATGGAACTGGAACATCGCCTCAATCTGTTGTATGAAAGTGCCTGGCTCGAGGTTGGCTGCGGCCGGCACGACGGCGACCCGGCGTAAAGAGCGCGACGCATCCACGGCTTTCCGGTTGCGCGAGAAGCCTCCCCTGCCTGGCGCTGCAACCGCCGCGCCAGGCCCATCCACGGACAAGGAGCGCATGACCGCCATGGCACAGGAAACAGCGCTGGTACATCCCGGTCCCGGAAGATGGAGGCTCGGCGTCATCCTGCCCGTCGCGCTGGTGGTGCTTGCCATAGGCCTTCGCCTCGCTTTCTTCGTGGTCAGCGTGCACAACCTGCCGGTGACCTCGGATGAGGCCTCCAATTACCTGCTGGCGCAAGACATCGCCGCCGGCGAACGGCCGCTGCTGTTCCTCGGCCAGCCCTACCAGTTCCCGGCTGATGCCTATCTCTATTCCCTGTTTGTTCATTTCTTGCCTCATACTCCACTGGGCGCACGCATCATCCCCTTTGTGCTCTGCCTGCTGGCTGTCGGTTTGTCTGCGTTTGCGCTGTGCCACGCTGTTCCTTCGAAACACCGATGGCCAGGTCTGCTGCTCATTCTGTTTCCTTCGTCGTATCTGCTCTGTCTGCAATCCGGCTACTACATTCCCCAGTATACGACCTTTTTTCTGCTCACCTCGCTGCTGATGGTGCTCGCCGCCATGGCTGCCGGTCAGTCGCGAAGCACTTTGCCCTCGCTGCTGGCCGGCCTGGTCGGCGGCTTTGCCTTCAGCAGTCACATGCTGGTCCTTTCCCTGATTGCCGGGGCCGCGCTCGTCTGCTGCGCCGGCGCTCGCCCAAGGGAAATCGCACGGCGCGCGTTCTGCTTTGTTGCCGGCCTGGCTCTTGGGCTCATCCCCTATCTGTGGGCTGAATGGACCATCGAGGGTGCGAATGCAGCGGTCACCAACCAACAATCCCTTGCGGGTGGCGGCGCATAAATTGCTCGACCCGGTGCTCAGCCGCCTGCTCCCAGGGGCGCTGGGCGCCAACCCCCCTGTTTTTCCCGATTTTGACGCCCATCTCGAACAGGGGGCAGGGCTCAGCCATCTGGCCAGCGGCCTGTTCATGCTCGTGCTTCTGGCCGCGACCATCGACCGGATTCGGGCATTTGCCGTGCAGATCAGGCAACGCCGCTGGCCGTTGTTCAGTATGATGGACGCCGCGGTTGTCATCGCCTGGATCTGCCTGATCCTGTGCGCCCTGAGCAATCGTACCCTGGCAACCTCGCATCGACACGCTCTCCCGGCCGTGCTGGTTCTACCGTATCTCCTCTGTCTCGCGCCCGGGTTGCATGGCCGGTGGGTGCGACCGGCCATGATGACGGTCGCGGTGGTCTGGGCCCTGTTCAATGCCGGCACCTCGCTGGCGCTGATCTCGACCTGGACCAGGGCGGAGTACCTCACGCGCGTCGCCGACACCCCGCCGATCGATGCCTTGCTGGGCTATCTCGATGAGAGGCAGATCACCCACACCTATGCCCCCTTCTGGCTGACCTATCGCATCCCTTACGCCTCCGGCGGCCGCATTCGCAGCACACAATTGTATAACGACAGGTTTCGGCAGTGGTCTGTTTCCTATAAGGAGGAGGTGGACCAGGCCAAGTATTTCGCCATTGTCCTGCCAACAAAGGATGAAAACGCACGCATGAAGGGTTTCTTCCTCATGCGTGATCTGAAATCCGGCAAATTTCACTATGTGCAGGACACGGTCGGTCCTGATGGGGCCTTTCTCGTGCTCCGCGACATCCGGCATCCACACACCGAGCACGCCGCGCTGCTCACCACCACCGGGATGCGATGCAGCGCCTCGGACAACACCACCGCCACCTCGCGCCTGATCGACGGCGATCGCGCCTCGACGTGGTCTTCCGTGGAGCGGCAACGGTCCGGGATGTGGCTGCAATGCGACTTTTCCGGGCAGACGAGGCTCAATCGGCTCGTGCTCTACAATCTTCCTGCAAACGACAATTCCGCGCCCATGTTCCGTGTGCTGGCCCTGCATGAGGGACGGTGGACACCCGTTGGCAAGGCCTGGTCCGGAAAGATGGACCGCTACCGGATCGAGAACAGCCGGCCGTTCTATGAGGGCGGCACCCAGACCATCATGCTGCATGAGGCAGCTGCCGAGGCGATCCGCATTGAGATTGCCACCCCGCTGCCCGACAGGGCCTGGGTGCTTGAGGAAATGGAAATCTACCATGGTCGGGAAAGCCGGCCATGAGCACAAGCACCGGGGACCATGAAAAATGGGCGGGCCGTTTGCGGTAAAATCTGGTACCAGAAGTTGGCTGCGGCGTGCATCGTGGGCGTGGGCTCGTCGCCGTTGCGTGATCTGAGTTCAGACAAAGAAGCCAGACGGAAATTGGGGCAGGGAAGACAGGAGCAATGGGACTGGAACATGTGCACAGCCTGGTGCTGGCCGGATTGAGCGGCGGCTCGGGCAAATCGGTGGTCTCGGTGGCCTTGATTGCCGCTCTGGGCAAACGGGGCAGGGGGGTGGTGCCCTTCAAGAAGGGGCCGGATTACATTGACGCGGGCTGGATGAGCAAGGCTGCCGGCCGGCCCTGCTACAACCTCGATCCCTATCTCATGGCGCCGGAGGCCATTGTCGATACCTTTACACGCCATATCGCGGGCAGCAGCTTTGCCGTGGTCGAGGGCAACCGGGGCCTGTACGACGGCGTCAACGCCGTCGGCGAGTATTCCACCGCCGAACTGGCCCTGCTGCTCGACCTGCCGGTGCTGCTGGTGGTCAACTGCTCCAAGACCACTCGCACCGTGGCAGCCATGGTGCTGGGGTGCCAGGCCTTTGATCCCCGGGTGCGGTTTGCCGGCGTCATCCTCAACCAGATCGCCAACAGCCGCCACGAGACCATTATCCGCCAGGCCATCGAGCAGTACACTGACCTGGGCGTCCTGGGCATCATGCCACGGCTGCGCCAGGACATCTTCCCCATGCGCCATCTCGGGGTGACGCCGCACCAGGAGTATGCGGCTGCCGACGAGGCCGTGGCCAGGCTGGCCGCCCTTGCCGAGACCCACTTCGATCTCGACGCCATTGTCAGCACCATGCGACCTGTTCTGCCGGTTCCGCCGGCTAGGGTTGCGGCAACCCGGCAGCACGAACAGGTCACCGTGGGCGTGCTGCGGGATGCGGCCTTCCAGTTCTATTACGAGGAAAATCTGGAGGCGCTTCGCGCCGGTGGAGCCCGTCTGGTGATGATTGACGCCCTCAAGGCCGAGCGGCTGCCCGCTGAATTGGACGCATTGTACATAGGCGGCGGCTTCCCCGAGACCAGCGCCCGCGAACTGGCTGACAACGAAGGCTTCCGCCAGTCGGTGCGGGAGCGGATCGAGGCCGGCCTGCCGGTCTACGCCGAGTGCGGCGGCCTGATCTTCCTTGGTCAATCGATCATCCTTGGCGACCAGGAGTACCCGCTGGCCGGGGTCTTTCCCGTGACATTCGCCCTGTCGGCCAAGCCGCAGGCCCATGGCTACTCCACCTTCACGGTCGAGCGGGCCAACAGTTTCTATCCGGTGGGGACCGTGGTTCGGGGCCATGAGTTCCGCTATTCGACCGTGGCCCGCTGGCAGGGCGACACCGGCGCGCTGGCGCTGCGCATGGAGCGCGGCACCGGTTTTGTCGACGGTCGCGACGGCCTGGTCAGGAACAACACCCTGGCCCTTTACACCCATGTGCTCGCCTCAGGCACGCCGCAGTGGGCGGAAGGCTTCCTCGCCGCCGCCCGCGCTCAACGTCGCCGCAACCAGGCAGTGGTCTTGCCCTAGGACTTGCCTGTTCGAGGCGGGCCTGCTGCCGCCAAGACATGTTCAATCGGGTAAAAGGGGTTGTCCTGCAAAGAAGGCGGGCTCTTTTTTGACAACCTTCCCCCAGATGGTATAATGTTTTTATCTGCACCCTTTCTCTGCCCCCTGCCAACGGATACTGTGAAACGATCAATACTCCCTGCCATGGTTCTGCTCGCCGGCCCCGGAAAGGCCTTTGCCGCTCCGGGTGTCTCTCTTTTTCCGGGAGCGGATATGGTCTTTCTGGCCAGTACCCTTGCCAGCGCCCTGACGGCATGGTGGTTCTGGCGCCGGCTGAGCAAGTCCTGTCCGAAGGTCACCGAAGAACGTCCCCCGAGCGAGCAGCCAGGCGACCCGGCCGTGCAGATCCTGGATCGTGCGCCCTTGGTGTTTCTCCTCCTCGATGATGAGCTTCGCGTCGTTCGCGCCAACCTGGCCGCCTGCCAATCCATGGAGGTGCACCTGCCTCTGGTTGGCCGTCACCTCTCAGAGCTGCAGCCGGAGCTGCTCGATCACCCGGTGGTGCAGGCCGCGCAACGGCAAAATCATAGTTGGCCACGACCAGGCGACCATGTCCCTTGCGCACCCTGCTGCCCGGGCAACGAGGCTCTGACTCTGGTTGATGGTCCCGAGGGCCGGTGCTTTATCGGATGGTTCAGGAAACCGTTGGCCTGCGCCGCCCATCAGGAGCGCCTGGAAGAGCAGATCAGGGCAGAGTCGGGGCTGGCCACCAAGGCCGCGGAATCGGCCAGTCGGATGCAGAGTGAGTTCATCGCCAACATCAACCACGAGGTGCGGACGCCGATGAACGCCATCATCGGCTACACCGAAATGCTGGCCAGCACGCCCGATCTGGGACCGCGGGAACAGCGTTTCGTCAACATCATCCACCGCAGCAGCCTGGCCCTGGTTGCCATTTTCAATGACATCATGGAGCTGTCGAAGATCGATTCCGGCCGCATCCAGATCATGCTCAGTTCAATCCGCCTCAAGTCCCTGACCGACGAGGTCCAGGAGTTGTTCAAGGAAACGTCCCTGGAGAAGGAACTGCGCTTCAACTGCCACCTGGCGCCGCACCTGCCGCCAATGTTCCTCCTTGATGGTCTGCGCCTGAAACAGGTGCTGCACAATCTCATCAGCAATGCCTTGAAATTCACCACCAGAGGATTTGTTGAACTCAGCGTCGAGGGCAGTCCCACGATGGGCGCCACCGGCATGTACGACTTGCGTTTTACCGTCGCGGACAGCGGCATCGGCATTCCGGAGGTCGATCAGCAACGGATCTTTGAACTGTTCGGCCGACATGAAAGTCTCCAGTCGAGCAAGTACAGCGGCATTGGTCTGGGGCTGACCCTGTGCAGCCGGCTGGTGGTGATGATGGGCGGCTCCATCGAACTGCAGAGCCAGGTCGGCGAAGGGTCGCGATTCACAGTCGTACTTCGGGGGGCGCGGGTGGCCGACCATGCCGAAGAGGATTCGATTTCCGCCGACTTCCCGTTGAACAGGGGGGCTGCAGCCACCATCCTGGTGGTTGACGATGTGGACCTGATCAAGGAGGTGTTCATCGATTACTTCCACGACACCGCTATCCAGGTGCTGACAGCCAACAACGGCGAAGAAGCCCTCCGCGTCGCCACCGCCTCTCGGCCGAGGCTGATTTTTATGGACCTCAACCTGGATGGCGACATGGACGGCCGCATGGTCACCGAACGCCTGCGCCGGCAACCCGAGACCGCCGACATTCCGGTACTGGTCATGACCGGCGAGGCGCTTGAGGAAAGCGACTACCGGCCGCTGTTCGACGGGGCCCTGAAAAAGCCGTTTCGTCTCAATGAACTGAAGCAGGTGATAGGCCGGTACCTGCGGATAGAAACAGGCGGGATGGCAGCCGCCCCCCCCCCCGCCGCCGATGAGCAACCTGCGCCCCACGCCTTGCAGCCGGTCTGGTCCGAGGAGTTGGAAACCCTGCGGCGCCAGGCATGCCGCTCGGGCAGCCTTTCCGCAGCGGTAGAACTGGCGGAAGCCATGAAGCGGCAGGGGCAGACGCAGGGACAACCACAGTTGGTTGAACTGGGCGTGGAACTGCTGCACTATGCCACCGAACCGGACATCCTGGGTGTGGACCGGTGCCTGGCCAAACTTCCCCAGGATCAACCCGCCGGGAACACGCCATGAACGGACGACCGCCGCTTGTCTTCATTGTTGACGACGTCCCGGAGAACATCCAGATTGCCATGTCCCATCTGCGGGAATTGAACTGCGACTTCGCCTACGCCACCTCGGGCGAGCAGGCCCTGGAGCGGATTACCGCCAGCCTGCCGCAGCTGATCCTGATGGATGTGATGATGCCCCCTGGCATCAACGGCTTCAAGACCGTCGAACTGCTGCACCAGAATCAGGCTACCAGCTCGATCCCGGTGATCTTCCTCACTGCCCGGGCCGAGTCCGAGGATGTGGCCCGGGGGTTCAGCCTGGGCGGAGTCGATTACATCACCAAGCCATTCAAAGGGGTCGAGCTGCGTTCCCGGGTCCGCAATCACCTGGAACTGCACGCCTATCGAACCAATCTGGAACGGCTGGTGGACGAACGCACCCGCGAGACCGAACTGCTGAAAGACGTCATCATCGAGGCCATGGGCGAGATGGCGGAGTATCGCGACCCGGAAACCGGCAGTCATATCCATCGCACCCGCGAATATGTGGCCCTCCTGGCCGAAACCCTGGTCGAGAACGGCCATCATCGCGACCTGCTGACCACCGACTATATCGTCCTGCTGCGCAAATCCGCGCCGCTGCACGATATCGGCAAGGTGGCGATCCGCGATTCAATCCTGCTCAAACCGGGCAAGCTCACGGACGAGGAGTTCGAGGAGATGAAGGGCCATACCCTGTACGGCGAGGAGGTCATCGCCAACCTCGAGCAGATGGCCGGCCATCCAACCTCGTTTCTCAGCTGCGCCAAGGAGATCGCCGGCAGCCATCATGAGAAGTACGACGGCAGCGGCTACCCGCGGGGAATGGCAGGCGAGGATATCCCCCTGGCCGGGCGGATCATGGCCATTGCCGACGTCTACGACGCCCTCATCTCCAAACGGGTGTACAAGGATGCCATGAGTCACAACGAGGCCATGGAAATCATGCTCCGGGGCAATGGCAGCCATTTCGATCCGCTCATGCTCGAGGCCTTTCTCCAGGTGGAACCGATCTTCAACCAGATTGCCGCCAGAAACATCGACTGACCGCGCCACCGCTTCCCGGCCAGAGCCTGGCCGAGCCAACAGGGCAGTGGCCATAGGCCGCGCCGCTGCCTGCCCTGTCCATATCCTTTGCGCCGCAGGAGGTCCCAGCCATGAGCCAATCCCCCGTCCTGGTGGAGATCGGAGACGATTTCGTCGCCGGCATCACCCTCAACCGGCCCGACCAGCTCAACACCTTCACCTTTGACCTGGCCCAGGCGCTCATACAGGCCCTGCACGAACTCGACGCCGACGACCGGGTGCGGGTGATGGTGATCAAGGGTGCGGGCCGGGCCTTTTGTGCCGGCATCGACATCAGCTTTCTCCCGGATCGGACCACCAGCGAATACCAGCACTGGATCGAATGCATGACCGCGCCGCTGCTGGCCATCAGCCGTCTGCGCAAACCGGTGATCGCCCAGGTTCACGGCGTGGCTGCAGCCAACGGCGCCGGCTTGGTGGCAGCCTGCGATCTGGCAGTGGCGAGTGAAAAGGCCAGGCTGGGGCTGACGGCCATCAACATCGGCCTCAACTGCATCGGTCCGGTGATGGCGGTGCGACGGTCGGTGGGAAGAAAACAGGCCCTTTCGATGCTGTTTTCCGGGGACCTGATCCCGGCCCCGGAAGCCCTGGCCATGGGCCTGATCAACCGGGTCGTGGCCGAGGCCGAGCTTGACCGGGAAACCCGCACCTGGGCTGCGGCCTTGGCCGCCAAAAGCCCGGTGGCCATGCAGATTTCCAAGAGCGCCTTCTATGCCGCCGAAGACATGACCTACGGCCAGTCCTTTGCCTATACCAACGAGGTCTTTGCCCGCCTCTGTTCCACCGGGGACGCTGGCGAGGGTGTGCGCGCCTTCCTCGACAAGCGGCCGCCGAACTGGCAGGGCAAGTGAGGGGGGAAGTTGATGCCGACCCTGGTACTACGGCCTTGGCCGTGCGGCCCCGGCTGCGTGGAGTGCTGAAGTGAGCATGCACTCTCCCCGTATCGCAGCCCTTATGCTGGCCGTGTTTGTTGTTCTCGGGCTCTGTCCCGCGTGGGCCGATGAGCCGCGAGCTGATTTCCTGACCCGGGAAGAACGGCAATGGCTGGCAGAACACCCGGTCATCCGCCTGGGCGTGGGAACCGCCTTTCCTCCCTATCAATGGGTGGAACAGGACAAGGACGCCCCCGTCTTCAAGGGGGTGGTGTCCGAGTATGTGCGCCTCCTGGAAGATCGACTGCGGGTGAAACTGGATATCGTCTTCGGGATACCGTTTGGCCAGGCGCTGGAAATGGGCAGGAAGAAAGAGATCGATCTGTTCCCATGCCTGGCGCCCAATGCGCAACGGTCCGAATTTCTGCTTTTTTCCGAGCCGTATATTTCCTATCCATCGGTGATCATCACCCGGGACGACGCCCCGGTTATCGGCGGCATGCAGGACCTGCGAGGCCGCACGGTGGCGCTGGTCAAGGATCAGATCATCCACTCCCTGGTGATGAACCAGTTTGCGCACTTGAACCTCACCATCGTGGAAACGGAGAACGCCGAGCAGGACCTGAAGGCTGTGTCCTTTGGCAAGGCCGATGCCTGCCTGATGGATCTGGGCGTCGCCAGTTACTTCATTCAGAAGCTGCGCATCTCCAATCTCAAGATCGCCGCGCCCACGGAGTTTGAAAAGATAGCCCTGTCCATGGGGGTGCGAAACGACTGGCCGATGCTGCAGTCGATCATTGATAAGACGTTGCAGACTGTCACCAGCGAAGAGAAAGACGCGATCAATCAACGATGGATACAGCTCAAGTACGAACCCGGGATATCACCCCGGGTTGTCATGCAATGGGGGGTTGTGGCTGGGCTTGGCATTTTCCTGGTCTTTTCGGCGCAATTTCTGCTCAACAGGAAATTGCGCCGGGAAATACAGGCGAGAAAGCGGATCGAAGAAGAGCGCAACACCCTGATCACGGATCTGCAAATGGCCCTGTCCGAGGTCAAGACCCTGCAGGGATTTCTCCCCATCTGTTCGAATTGCAGGAAAATCAGAAGCGATTCAGGGTATTGGCAGCAGATAGAATCCTACATCCAGGACCATACCGA
Organism: Desulfobulbus sp.; assembly: GCA_041738515.1. Classification (GTDB taxonomy): domain Bacteria; phylum Desulfobacterota; class Desulfobulbia; order Desulfobulbales; family Desulfobulbaceae; genus Desulfobulbus. Next base: position 17,861 of record JBGSPP010000157.1, on the reverse strand, counting down.
TGCCCAGTTTTCCCATGGCATCTGTCCCGACTGCCTGCACCAGCTCTATCCGGACATGGCTGATACGGTATTGGAAAAATGCCTTTGACCGGTACGGTCAACGGCAGCCTCGCTCGTCGATTTGCCCAGGGATCCCATGCGTCGTGCCGCCGCGACTTCCCGTGAACTGTCCTCGCTTGCGGGGGTGGGATGTTGCCAGAACGCCCAGCCCCGAGCCGTTCTTCCGCGGCAGTCTTCCGCACGGTATCCGCAGTTTGATGCTCAGGCCTTCAGGCTCGCCATATCGATGACAAAGCGCTATTTCACGTCGCTTTTCAGCATCCGTTCGTAGGGCCTGGTTGATCTCCAGGATCTTGATCATCTCGATATCAGAGACTATGCCGTGCTGACCACAGAAATCCAGCGTCTCCTGGGTTTCGGCAATGCCGCCGATGAGGGAGCCGGCCACCAACTTCCGTCCCAGCACCATCGGCGCGGAATGCAGGAAGGGATCAAGCGGGCCCAGATAGCCGACGAGCGCCAGGGTGCAGCTGATATTCAGGGTCGGTATGGAGGGGTTGATGATCTGATCACGCTCCCCACAGTGGTGCCCGCCATGAGCCCGCTGCAGTACCAAAATGGCTACGGTTGAACGAGGCGCGGCGGTTTGCTGATCAAGCCGGTGGATGCGACCACCGCCGCCTTTCAGGTCGGCTATGAAAGCCCCTCCCAGTTCAGCCGCGAGTACAGTCTGTTTTTCGGGGCGCCGCCGGCGCGGGACATCACCAAGCTGCGGCAGATGGCAGTGGTCGAGAACGCGTAGAACAGGGGTTGTACTGCAGAGGCGGGGGAGGGGGCTATGGCTCGTTTCAGGGCAGCCTGCCCACACCGGCAGAAAAGATACTCGGGAGCAATTATGAAAAGCTATCGCAAGGAACTGTGGTTTGAGACGCCGACACGGCGAGCCTTCATCAACATCACCCCCCAGGTGGAGCAGTGCCTGCGCGAGAGCGGCATCAAAGAAGGATTGCTGCTCTGCAACGCCATGCACATCACTGCCTCGGTGTTCATCAACGACGACGAGTCCGGCCTGCACCACGACTACGAGGTGTGGCTGGAAAAGCTTGCCCCGCACGAACCGGTCAGCCAGTACCGCCACAACGGCTACGAAGACAACGCCGATGCCCACCTGAAACGGCAGATCATGGGTCGCGAGGTGGTGGTGGCCATCACCAGCGGCAAGCTTGATTTCGGCACCTGGGAACGGATCTTCTACGGCGAGTTCGACGGCCGCAGAAAGAAGCGGGTGCTGGTCAAGATCATCGGCGAATAACAAGGCTGGGCGGCGGCATCATACGCCTGTCTGTAGCCACTTGGTTGGTAGTCGATCAAGCGAGGCCAGGCCTGGAGAGTTTTGCGGGATGAGTTTTTGCTGTGGCTGCCAGGCTGGCGGTTACTGCGAATAGATCAGGACGCTGTACGGAGCGATGTCAATGGCTGCCTGCCACCCAAGCCCATCACGGTCGCCCGGTTCGGCGACGACGTCGGCGCTCGGATGGTTGCTGAAATCGTCGTTATACCCGCGCCAATCGCTGTTGAAGCGAAGTTTCCACGTTCCGCCGGCCGGAAAACCGATGATGTGGCCATCCCTGGCTTCGCGGTAGAAGTTGGCGACAATCACCACGTCATCGGCCGGGCCGCCCTTGTCCCAGCGGTGAAAGGCGAGGATTTTGCTTTCCTCGTGCACATGATAGGCATTGGAGGACTGGCCGCAGAGGCCGCGGGTTTGGCCTTCGCGATTGAGCCGCAAGCGGATGAGATCCCGATACAGGCGCACGATCCCATGAAATTCCTGGCACTGGTCCCAATCGACGGGAACCGTGTCCCGGAACCATCCCCCCTCGAGAAATTCCTGCCCCTGAAAGAGCATGGGAATGCCCGGCGCGGTGAAGACCATGGCCGCGGCCAGGGTTGAACGCTTCCGCGCATGCCAGCCCTTGGGGTCGCTGGGGTTGATCTCATGCGGCACCCGCGCTTTGCCGTTGGCCACCTCGTCGTGCGATTCGCTGTAGATGACCCGGTCAAAGGCGTCCTGGTTGTTGTAGCTGTAGCAGACGGCGTCGCGGATGGCAGCCAGCGAGCGCTGTTCATCCAGCGAGGTAATGACCGCCTGCCGGATCGGGTGGACGAACATGGCATCCCACTGGGCGCTGAACCCGGCCCCGCCGGCGCCGACATCCCTGGTCAGCCACCTGTTGCTCTGCAGGTCCTCGGCGATGGTAATCCGGCCTGGGAATTGCTGGCTGATCTCGTGATTGATCCACTGGAGCAGGCTCCAGCCTTCGGGCAGGTCATCCTGGGCGTCGGAACCGTTGATGGTGCGGATGAATTGGGTGCAGTCGAAACGAAGGCCGTCAACGCGATATTCCCCGAGCCACATCAGGACGTTGTCGACGATATACTGGCGCACTTCGCCGCGGCCGTAGTCAGGCCGGGTTTCTCCCCAGGGGGTGACGGCGCGGTGGTCGTTGTAAAAGTAGATCCCGCCGCGATTGTTCTCGCTCCAGCCGTCGAACTGCCAGAGATCGAGGTCGCCGGGGCCCAGATGGTTGTAGACCACATCCAGGATCACGGCGATGCCTTCCTGGTGGGCGCGCTTGACGAACTGCTTGAACGCCCGCGGGCCGCCGTAGGTGACCTCCACCGAGAAGATATGGGCGGGGTTGTAGCCCCAGGACTTGTCGCCGGAGAACTCGCCCACCGGCATGATCTGGATGGCGTTGACGCCGAGCTTTTTCAAGTGGTCCAGGCGTTCGGAAATGGAGGGAAACTGCCCCTGGTTGCGGCCGTTCTCCTGGTCGTTAAAGGTGCCGACATGCAATTCGTAGATCACCAGTTCATTCCACCGCGCGATGTGGAAATCGTCCCCCTGCCAGTCGAAGGACGTATCGTGGACGATGGCATTGCCAATCGAACTGGTCACCTCGCGGGCATAGGGATCGATACGCCTGATCTCGCCCGCCGCCGTGGACAGGAGGAACCGGTACTGATCACCGACTCTGGCCTCGGGCACATTGACATACCAGAAACCGCGCGTTTCTGGCTGCATGGGATGCCTGGTGCCGTCCCAGCCGTTGAACGATCCGATGACCGATACCTGGCGCGCATTGGGGGCCCACATGCGGAAGGCCACGCCTTCCGCATGCGGTATCGATCCCATGCCCTTGATGCTCCCTGCCGTGCTCATACCCATACCTCCAAGCCACCGCGACCCGCCGTCACCGGAAAGCGGCGGAGGGCTCACCCGGCCATGTCAGGCCTTCCACAGTCCGTGGAGATTGCAATATTCCCGGGCGGACACCTTTACCGCATTGACGCGGAACGTCGCTTCCGGCGCCATGTCGGGCTCAAGCCCCTGACGGTAGACCTTGCCGTCGGCCATGAATTCGATCCATTCGATCCAGTGCTTATCTTCCATCGGGTGGGGAACGCTGCCAACCGCCACCATGTAGCCGTCCGCCAGTTTGGTGATGACCGGCACATGTTTTTCCTTGGCCGCGTCCACCGTGTTCTCCGACATCAGGACCATGGGCTCACCGCAACACACCAGTTCTCCGTCGCCGGCATGGACCACTTCGATGATGTTGCCGCACACGTTGCATTTATAGACTTCGTTGCGTTGACTCATAGAGATCTCCTTGAGAGGTTGTTGGTGTTGATCGGAGGTGCCGCGCCCGCCGGGGATGCATCATCGCACCTCGGCGATGGCCACCTCGATCTCTTCCTGCAGGGCTTTCCAGGTCCCTTCCACACTGTCCTGCATCTGCTGCCAGACATCCGCCTCGGCCCCGTCCAGTTCCTGCCATTGGGATCTGGCGGCGGCAACGCGCTGCTCGAGTTCTCCCAGGCGTCTGACATGCTCGAGGCGATCCTCGATGGTCAGGCTCCTGGGCTCGGCCTTGAATTCGTTTAATTTATTCTGGGCCTGTTCCAATGCTGTGCCGATCTGCCGCCAGCTGGCTTCTTTCGTTTTCATATGCTTTTCCTCTGCCGACGCATTGCGACGGCTCCTCAATACTGCTTTCCTTCGATGTTGTTTCGCAGCTGGGCTATTTCCAGGCCAAGCGAAACGCATTGTTTGCCTTCCATGCAGACGTCCCCGTCCCGTGGATCAAGAAAATGATTCAAGGCATGGGTTCCGTGCTTCAGGTGCACCACCCATGATTGCTTGGCTTCGTCATAGGTTACCTCGATATCCATGCCGCATACGCCGATTTCGGGATACAGCTGGGTGATTTTCTCGCACAATTCCTGATTGGTGTACATGATCGTCGCTCCTTGCTCATGCCTGTTCAAGTGGGTGGTTCCTCGGTGGCCGCGGGCTCAATGGCACTGTGCTTGCCGCACTGATCGAGGAAGCGAACGCCGTCCTGCCGTTCCAACCCGCAAATCTTCCAGACCCGTGCCGGATCGATGAACTGCTCGTTGGCGCATTCTTCCGACTGCGGGTCGATCCGGCAGACCGTGGTGATGATGGGAAACACCTTGTGCCGCAGGAAACACTCCCGCATGAATCGGATAATATCCAACTGCACCGCCGATAAGGAATCGATCCCCGCCATGGAGGCCAGTGCCGCGGCCAGTTCCTCGTTCCAATCATTCCGGTCGACAAGGAAGCCGGCGTCATCAAGCCTGTATGGCTGGTTGTTGCATTCAAGTGTGAACATTCGCATCCTCGTCTGAGAGAAGGTTTGGGGAACAGTGCAAGAGGGGACCGGGGCGCGCACTCACCCTTCCGCAGTGGAGAGATCAACTCCCGACACGATGCGGCTTGGTCGGGCAGGCCAGCTGCCTTCTCTCTAGCGATATCCATGCCCACGGGACGGGTGATCGTACATGGAAGATTTAAGCGAATTGCAACGGTGGCTTACGGTGATAGGCCGCAGGGAAAGGCAGGCGCAAAAGCGTTGCGCGCAACGAAAGTGCCGATCGTGCGCAAAGTGTTGCGAGCAACGCTTTAGTATGACGGGGCAGGGCAGGGGGCGGGGCGGCTCTCAGGACTGGGCGGGTTCTTCGCTGAGGTTGAATTTCTTGATCCGCCGGTAGAGGGTGACGCGGTCAATCCCCAGCAGGCGGGCCGCCTTGGCCTTGTTCCAGGCGGCCTTATTGAGGGCCTCAAGCGTTACGGAGCTATCGTTCTCCCGCGCCTTGCCGGTGGAACGCCGCATCCCGGGCAGCCGCATGAACTCCATCGGCAGATGATCGATGGTGATAATAGCCTGATTGCACAGGACAAAAGCGTGCTCCATAGTGTGCTCGAGTTCGCGGACATTGCCTGGCCAGGGATACCTGGCAAAGGCCTTGAGCACATCCGCGGAGACCGCCTCGATGTGCTTCTTGAACTGGGTGTTGAACTTGACGCGAAAATGTTCCAGCAGCAGGGGGATGTCCTCGCGTCTGTCGCGCAGGGGCGGCAGCCTGATCTCGACCACCTTGAGCCGATAGTAGAGATCCTCCCGCATCTCGCCCAGCCGGACTTTTTCCTGCAGATCCCTGTTGGTGGCCGCGATCAGGCGCACGTTCACCTTGATCGAGGCCGAGCTGCCGACCCGCTCGAATTCGCTCTCTTCCAGGACGCGCAACAACTTCACCTGGATCTTGGGCGAAAGTTCGCCAATCTCGTCAAAGAAGATGGTGCCGCCGTCCGCCCTGCAAAACCGCCCCTCATTGTCCCTGATGGCCCCGGTGAACGCGCCCTTGACATGGCCAAAGAGTTCGGCCTCAAGGAGTGTTTCCGGCAAGGCCGAACAGTTCACCTTGACCAGCGGCTTACGGCTGCGGTCGCCGGCAAGATGCAGGGCCTCGGCCACCAGTTCCTTGCCGGTTCCGCTTTCCCCGGTGATCAGCACCGTGGTCTGCACGCCGGCCAGGGCTTTGATCAGGGTGTAGACCCGCTGCATCGGCTCGCTTTTGCCGATGATGCGATGCAACTGCCGGTGTTCGGTCAACTCCCGTTCAAGCCCGGCCACATGGGTGTCGTCCCGCAGCACCATGACGACGCCCGAGGGTTGGCCCTGCGAGGCCAGGAGCGGATAGGTCCGGATACTGACCACCCGGGCCGGGCCATTCCCCCGTTGACATTCGAGATGATCCGCTCCGACCGGTGCGCCGCTGGTGATCGCCGCCTCGAGCAACTCCCGGCAGCCCCCCTCGCACAGATCCGGCAGGGATCTGAACGGCTTGCCGAGATCGTCCCGGGAATAGCCGCACAGGGTCATGGCGGCCTCGTTGCACTCGATCAGCACCGAATCATGGTCCACGGTGATGATGGCGTCCTGGACGCTGCGGAAGATCGCTTCCAGGTTGGCGCGGAATTGCTCCTTCTCATCCAGAACAGCCTTGTACTTCAGCGCCGTCCGGGTGAGGCCGAGCAGGGATTCCTGGTTGATGGGCTTGGGGATATAGTCAAAGGCGCCCAGCCGGATGGAGTCGGCGGCAGTCGCGACCCCCGGCTCTCCGGTGATCATGATCACCGGGGCGCTCAAGCCCCGCTCCTTGATGGCGCGCAGGATCTCGATGCCGGTCCCGTCCTCCAGGATGATATCGACAAAGACCACGTCAAAGCTCGCTTCGTCCAGCCGGGCCAGGGCCTCGGCGCAGCCTTCGGCAGTGACCGCGACATAGCCCGCGGCCCTGAGAAAGCGTTCAAAGGTGAACCGGATGGATTCCTCGTCATCGACAATCAGAATTCTCGCACTCATGCTTCCACCTTGGCATCACGCCGATGCACCGGCAACTCCATGGTAACCCTGGCAAACTCCCCCTGAACGCTTTCAAAGCGCAGGTCGCCGCCATGGTTGGCTATAATCCTCTGGGTGATGTTCAGGCCCAGGCCGGTCCCCTTGCCAAACGGCTTGGTGGTAAAAAAAGGTTTGATCAGCACCGGCAGATGATCGGCGTCAATGCCCACCCCCTGGTCAAGGAAGATGAGGCGCACGTACGCGCATCCGTTGACCGTCACGTTCTCGCCGGTGATATCGAGGCGCTTGTCCGGGTGCCGCTCGGGATACTTCTCGTTGAGGGCATAGCGCGCATTGTTGATGATATTGATGCAGCACTGCTGGATCTGCTGAAAGTTGGCCTCGATCCGCGGCAGGTCATCGGGCAGGTCAATGGTCAACTGGATCCCCTCCTTGCGCATCTGCGCCAGGGTAAGCACCGTGGACTCGGCCAGTACCTCGGCCAGACAAATCGGCCGCTTCTCCTTGCGCCGATCGGCATGGGCATAGGAGAGCAGCGTCTTGACGATGCGGCCAACGCGCTCGCCCTCCTTGACCACCCGGGCGCCAATGTCCTGGCCGACGCTGCCCGGTGCGCTCTCGTTGAGCAGAATCTGGCCGTAATTGATGATGCCGGTGATCGGGTTGTTGATCTCGTGAGCCACGCCTGCGGCCAGTTCGCCCAGCGAGGCCAGGTGGCCGGTTTGGATCGCCTCCGCCTGCAGGGCCATCTTCTCGGTGATGTCGCCCACCAGCAGCAGCACGCTATTGACCCTGCCATCCTCCAGGATGGGGAACGCCTTGATGTCGAGCACGGCCCCGTTGTAGGAGGTGACGGCAATTTCCTTGCGCCCCGATTCGAAACATCGAGCCACAGGGTTCCCTCCAGGCGGCGCCCCCCGGTCATGGAGCATTTTGCGACAGTATTGCCTGGCCTGGTCGGCCTTGTCCTCTTCCAGCGAGGTGGGGCCATTGATCCACAGGACCTCCATCTCCGGGGAGAGCAGGATCAGGGTGTCGCTGATCGCCTGCAGCAGCGTCCGGAATTCCTGGGAGAGGTGCTTGAATTTCTTTTCGCTCGCGCTGAGGGCGAGGGTGCGTTCCTCAACCCGCTGCTCCAACTGGCCATGCAGCCTGGCCAGAGCCTCCTCGGCCTCTTTCCGGGCGGTGATGTCCGTGACCGAGGTCCGGCTGAGAGGCTGGCCATCGGCGGTCAGCGCCCGGACGCTGTTTACCTGCACATGGAGCGCCGGACCGTTTCGTCGCTCAAGCCTGAGTTCACAGGTGTGCTGTTCGTCATCCTGGAACACCCGCTCAAGGTGCTTTCTGAAAGTTTCCCGGTCGGTCTCCGCCGCATGCAGCGACAGGGCGGTGTTGAACAGGCGACCCCGCTCAATGCCCAGCTGGGTGGAAAAAGTGAGGTTGGCCTCAATGATGCGGCCCTTGCGGTTTGCGGTGACATAGCCGACCGGGGCGAACTCGAACAGATCGGCATATTTTTCCAGCGATTCACCCAGTTGCTCCTGGGTCATGCGGAGTTCCTCGTTCTGCATCTCCAGTTCGATCTGATGTACCTGCAGTTCGTGAACAAGGAGCTGGCAATCCTGCTCGCTCAGTGCGGGTGAACTCCCCGGGACCTGTTCCCGGCTGCGCTGTTCGGCCCGGCGACGCAACCGGGCAAGCTCATTGCCTGGGTGCTGGTCAGTCACGGCCTCTCCCGATTCTTTTTCCTTCTGCATTGTCTCTCCTCTTCCGCGAAATCTTTGTCAACGACAGATGCCGGCACGAAACGCGGCATGACTCCACGCAACCTGGCACTCCAGCTAGGACCTTGAGTGTAACATGTTGCGGGAAAAATACGAAACATTTCCGTAACGCGCAACATTTGAAGGCTCTCAGTGCTTTACCAGAGGGAATAAGGGTTTGTTATTAACTCCTTCCAATGATTTCATTTGTTACAAACGATTTCAATGCCGCCATTTCGGCATTGAATTTGCTTTGATATGGCCACAGAGCAGGCAGATCAAAGCAAGGGAGCAAGAGCGTAGATCCGTTTTACCATCGGACAGGCGTAAGACTGCGCCTGTCCGTCAACCAAGAGACAAGGACGTGACCATGGCCAAAGAAAAACAGCATCAACCGGGCGACCTCTGCGAACAGAGCCCATGGGCAGAAGAGTGTGCCCTGCGAAAGGCGCTGGTTCTGCCCGACAATCTCTCGGCGCAATCGTCGGATGAGGTTCAGGCGATGCTGTTCGAACTGCGGGTGCATCAGCTTGAACTCGAGATGCAGAACGAGGAACTGCGCAGGATTCAGGCAGAACTCGAAGCCTCGCGAGCCTGTCTTGCCGATCTCTACGATCATGCGCCGGTGGGGTATATCACCGAGAGCGAATCCGGGATGGTCGTGGAAGCGAATTTCACCGCTGCAGGCCTTTTGGGCGTTCCCAGAAACGCGCTGGTCCGATTGCCGCTGAGCCGTCACATTCTTCCCGAAGACCAGGATATCTATTACCACCATCGGAAACGATTGCTGGAGATTGGAGGCCCACAGGTATGCGAACTGCGGATGCTGCGGCCCGACCAACCGCCCTTCTGGGCACGGCTGGAGGCGATGGTCGCCCATGACCAGGGGGACGCGGTCCTGTGCCGGGTCGTAATCAGTGACATCACCGCGGAAAAACAGGCGGAAGAGGGGCGGCAACGGTTAAAGGCGCAACTGGCGCAAATGGACAAGATGGAATCGATTGAACGGCTTGCCGGCGGTGTGGCCAACGATTTCAACAATATGCTGGGCATTATCCTTGGCCATGCGGAATTGGCCCTCAACCATGCGGACCCTGACCTGCCGTTTTTTGCCAATCTGCGGGAAATCGGCAAGGCGGTCGATCGCAGCGCCAAGCTCACCTGGCAGCTGCTCTCCTTTGCCCGCATGCAGACCGTGACCGCCGTCCATGGGCTCGATCTCAACAGTGCCATGGACAGTCTGCGCGCCACAATGGAGCGCATCGCCGGAAAGGGCATCGACCTGGCCTGGATGCCTGAACCCGAGTTATGGCCGATCACCATGGACTTCACCCAGTTCGAGCAGATTCTGGTCAACCTGTGCAGCAACGCCCGGGATGCCATGGCGGGCATGGGGCGGATACGAGTGGAAGCGCACAATGTCCAGTGGACCGCGGAAGACAGCCTCCATCATGCGGGCCCGTCCCCGGGCGAATATGTGGCCCTGGTTGTCAGTGACGAGGGTTGCGGCATTGGCAGCGAGGCCATGGACAAGCTGTTCGAACCCTTTTACAGCACCAAGGTCATCAGCCAGAGTACAGGTTTGGGCCTGGCCATCGTGTACGGCATCGTCAAACAGAACAATGGCTTCATCAACGTCCACAGCCAACCGGACCGCGGTTCGGTGTTCAAGGTCTACCTGCCCCGCCATGCAACCGGCGGTGATTCGAAGGCGAAGGCTGAATAGGCGGGATTGTGTCTCAAGGCCATCGCCGGCCCCGGCCGCCCCGTACGGGCCAGGTAAGATGGGTGAAACACGACGGCGCGCAGGGATGACGCCAAACGGTCGTTGCATCTGCCCGACCACAGGCGCCGGCCACTCTTGGTTCGCGCCTGTCTCCAGGCAAGAGGAGAAGAGAAGCGTATGTCCCATGGCAACGGAGTGCTGGTGCTTGTCACCCTCTGTTTCGGCTTCCAGTTGGCGGCATCCCTTGCTGCCGGCGACGAGAGTCTGCACGGTGCGCTGAATCAGAGCAGCGCGGAAAAAATCGAAACCATGCAGGATGCCGCCAATGCACCGCATCCGAATGTTCCGCTCCCCTCTTTCGACGAAATGCTTGAACGGGCGGAACAGGGAGACGCGCAGGCCCAGCATCTGGTTGGCCGCCGGTACTATTTCGGCGACGGCGTGGCCGAGGACAGGAAGAAAGCGGTTCAGTGGCAGACCATGGCAGCCGATCAGGGCCACGCCACGGCGCAGTATGTCCTCGGGCTTCTGTACAGCATGGGCGAAGGCGTACCCGAGGACAAGGCGAAGGCCGTGGCCTTGATTACCAGATCGGCCGAACAGGGCCTGGCAGAGGCGCAGCATGCCCTGGGAGTGATGTACCAGACTGGGGAAGGCGTAGCCCAGGACACAGAAAAAGCGCAGGAATGGCTCTCCCGGGCGACCGCTCATGGGGCTGAAGGCGCCATCCGCAACGATCTGCACCGGCGTGAAGCCCGGACGCCGTAACCCCCCCCCGAACCTCCTTTCACCGCCGCGCGGATTCCCGCCCTCTCTATTGCGGGTTGCCGGCAAGACGCTCCCCCTGAACACTTGCCGCGCAGCTGGTGATTGCAGTGCGACACTAGCCGCGAAACGAACGCAACGGTTACGCAACAGGCAACACTTTTTCCGGCCAGGGCGCTCCCGGAGCGCCTGCTGAACACTCTCGCAACCACCTGGTATTGCATACGTTGCTGCCAACCTGCAGGCAGTTGGCTTTTCGGGCATTGAACTTGCGTATGAAGAGGCAGGAAGAGCCGCATGGCCAACCGGCCTCGCACCTTGCCGGCAATCCCGAGGAAAGAGTTCGGGAGCGCCTGGCACAGTCGCCGAGGAAGAACACAGGGGCAGGGCAACTGTTTGCCTGCCGACCTGCAACAGGAGAGGAACATGAACAACGAAATTACCGATGCCTCCAGTATCTATCATCGCTCCACCGAAGGCGGGCCAGGACCTGACCTGATGGGCGCTGGTTCCCTCATCGGCAACGATGTCTACAACCACAAGGGCGAAGATATCGGCATCATCAAAGAAATCATGCTGGATACGCGGACCGGGCAGGTTCGATATGCGGTGTTGTCCTTCGGCACTTTTCTCGGCATGGGTGGGAAGCTGTTCGCGACGCCTTGGACAGCACTGACGCTCGATACCAACAACAAACGCTTCGTCCTCAACGTGGACAAGGAGCGACTGGCCAAAGCGCCCGGGTTTGACAGGGACAAATGGCCGGATATGGCGGACCAGGCCTGGGCCAAAGAAATCCATTCCTACTATCAGACGGCCACCAGTTCAGACGCAACCCCAGTGTAACGAAGGCATTGCAGTGCCGCCCATGGCGGCGCGCAGGCCCCAGTCTCATTGACGGTTGCCAGGGGTGGAGCCAAATCCGGCACCACCCGATTACCTCGACCGACCAGGATACCCAGGGAGAAGTTCCGTGAACAAGAGAAGATTTCAAATGAAAACAATTTTCTATGCGACCGTTATGGTGGCATCCCAGGCCTTGCTGTTGCTCGGTGCACCGGTCTACGCATCCACGGAGGATGATCGCATCGAAACTTCAGTCAGGGAGTCGTACATCTTCAAGAATTACCTGAAGGACGATGCCATTCAGGTCAAGTCGCAGGACGGCGTTGTCACCCTGACCGGGAGCGTTGCCCAGGAACCCCACAAGGGCCTGGCCCTGGAAACCGCGGCCAGTTTGCCCGGCGTCAAGAGTGTGGACAATCAACTGATGGTGCAGGATGCCCAGGTTGCCGGCAGCCCTGACGCCCTGGTGCGGGAACGGGTGCGACTCGAACTGTGGTACCACCGCAACCTGAGCGCCGCCAATCCCGGTTTCGAGGTGAGCAACGGCGTCGTCACCGTGCGCGGCGAGGCCTCAAGTCAGGCGCAGATCGATCTGATCACGGAATACATCAAGGATGTCGATGGGGTCAACGAAGTGAAAAACAATATGATGGTGGAAAATTCCGGGAAAACGATGGGTGAAAAGATCGATGACATCGGCGCTACGATCGACGACGCCTCCATCACAGCCCTGGTCAAGGCGACCTTGCTCTATCACCGCTCGACCAGCGCACTCAACACCAGGGTCGAGACGGCCGACGGTATGGTCAGCCTGAGCGGCACTGCCAAAAATGAAGCGGAAAGGGATCTGGCCACCAAATTTGTTCAAGACGTGCATGGCGTCAAGAACGTGACCAACTCCATGGTTATCGAAAGGATGGATCCAGGCAGCAAATAACAACAAGTCTGCTTGCCGGTTGGCAACGGGCGGCCCGAACATTCGGGAAGGAGGAGCACATGTTATGGACAATTGCCGCAGTACTCTTGGTTCTCTGGGTTCTTGGACTGATGAGCAGTTACACCATGGGAGGGTTGTTGCATATCCTCCTGGTCATTGCCCTGATCATAGTGGTGGTCAATTTTTTCCAGGGCCGCCGAGGGGTATAGCAGAGCGATGAGCAAGGAACAGAAGGAAACCAGAGCGATTGAAATCAAAGCAATGGACAGGCTTCCTTGCCCCGATCAGGTTCCATCTGATCGGCCAGGGTGTCTGTCCCCAGGTGCAGGAGGTAACATGACCCTGTTAAGCACACTTATCAAGGTGGGAGGAACGGCCGTGATCATAAAAGACATTGCAGATCGGATAATCAATACAAGACTCACTCGTGAACAGACGTTGCGCCGCAACAGGGCTGGAATGTTGGCCCTGGGTGTGGCCATCGGTGGCGCGGCTGGTGCGGTGGCGGGAGTCCTGTTCGCGCCCCGGGCCGGCAGTGAAACGCGCAAGGAACTTGGCCGGTACGGCGATGAGGCGTGGGGACAGGTGAAAGAGACTGTTTCCGCCACCAGCCACCGTCTGGTGGATGCTGTCGAGGAAAAAGGCTCGCGGGTGCGCGAGGCGGCCGAAAAGGGCGTCGATGCGGCCAGGGCGTCGCTCAGCGATTCCTCTGATGAGAAGAAAGAAGGCAACGGGTAAGTGCCATCATTCACCCCCTGCCTGAAAGGAGCCCCCATATGGAAGGATACATCACGTTCAGTCAACTGGGACAGCTTATTGTGTTTCTGATAGCCGTGGCGGTGGGCGGGTATGCCATCGTCACGCTGCGAAACGTGAACGCCGCCGTCAAAACCATCGGGGTTATCCTCAAGGAGAACCGGGCTGCGGTCCATGCGGCCATTCCCCATATTGCCATGGCTTCGGAAGATATGGCCGCCCTCACCGGCGAATTGCGGGCCGGGCTTGGCGAGGCGAGCAGGGCCATCGGCACCGCCGATCAGATAGCCACCTACGCCGTGGTCATTGGCGAGGCAGCCAAAACGCTGATCAACGTTATGGCAGGTTCCAGAAAATAAACAGCACGGGCAGAGCGCAAGACGTTGAACGCCGGAAACGGCCGCCGCCTCTCATCACCGCACCAGCGGGACAACCAACCAGGAATCGACCATGGATCATCTTCCGCAGCCCAGAACATGTCGCGGGCTTTGTTTGCCGGGCCTGCTGCTGCTTGTCTTCTGTTCTCCTCTTGCCGTTGCGGCAGCGCCTGCAAACGACGAATTCATCCGCGGCTATGCCACAGCGATTCTCCAGCGTGATTTCCAGGTCACCGCCACCACCCTGAGCGTCCAGGCCGGGGTTATCCACATCCAGGGACTTGCGGCCTCGGATGTGGTGCGCGACCGGATGAAGACATCGCTTTCGTCCATCGAAGGCGTCAGGGAAGTGGTGATCGTCAAGGAGGGGCAGTCGATGCCATCTGGTTCGGCATCGGCCATCACCACCGGAGTCGATGTCTTCCTGCCCCGGGACCTGCTCTTCAAGCCGCTGATTGCCGATCCCCGGTGGCCCCATTTTTCCGCCTCCTATCAGCAGTACCGGGACAACGATCAGTTGGACGGGGTGGGCTCGGCAACCTTCGGCGAAACCTTCAGTTTCTACCGCTTCGGGGGACCGTGGAGCAGCCAGATGGAGGTGGGGCTCCAGGCCGGGGTGTTCTCTATCTTCGACATGGATTCGGATTCCCACGATTTGGTCAACGCCGACTACTTTGTGGCCATTCCCCTCTCGCTCAAAAAAGACAACTTCTCCGTCATGGCCCGGGTCTTTCACCAGAGTTCCCATCTGGGAGACGAATACCTGCTGAGCGGGCAACCGCAAGAGCGGGTCAACCTGAGCTATGAAGGAGTGGATGCGCTGCTTTCCTATGCCCTTCCTTTCGGTTTCCGCATCTACGGCGGCGGCGGCTATCTGTTTGATCGCGACCCCTCCGATCTTGATCCGGGGATCGCGCAGTCCGGTCTGGAATTCAAGAGCCCCACGGCCTGGATGGGTGGAGCGCTCAGGCCGGTTGCGGCTGTTGATCTCCAGTTCAATGAAGAAAGCGACTGGGATACCAATGTGTCAGTGCGGGCCGGCGTGCAGTTGGAAAACCCGGATTTTCTCACCCGCAAACTGCAGATTCTGGTCGAATACTACAACGGCAGTTCGCCCAACGGACAGTTCTATGCCCGTGACGACGTCGAATATATCGGCCTGGGCTTTCATTTTACCTACGAGTAGGAAGAGACCCGGCTGAACGCGGCTGGTGACGTTTGCACGCCTGCCAGCCCCCCGGCAATACGCCTGCCGGGACATCAGGAGAGGCGCATCGGTATGACAGGTGTTGTCAACAGGCAATTCACAGAGAAGCCTCAACCAGGAGAACTATCATGAAATCAAGCACAAAAGACCAGGCAAAAGGCACGTTCCATCAGATCAAGGGAGCGGTCAAGGAGGCCGCCGGCAAGGTCAGCGGCAAACCTGAACTGGAAGCTGAGGGCAAGGTTGAAAACGCTGCCGGCAAAGCGCAGGAAAAGGTCGGCGAACTGAAGGAAGTGCTGGGGAAATAGCAGAAAATGGGGCGCGCCCGTATCGCCATTCGGGGATCTTGCCTGAGCGATACGGGGCGGCTGCCTGCACCAGGAAGAAGGAGAACCAGCTATGAAACAACTCAGTTATACAGCCACGCCTTCATCAGCCGGCAACCGGCTTCTGCTTGCCGCACCTGAATGCCCACCAGAGACGGATGAGTCCTGCGGGGCGCAAGCCATGGGGGCGTCTCCACATCAATCCCTGCCCCAGGATGACGAGGCCATGAACTGTGCCTCAGCCGGAACCGCCGAACTCGTCATATAATATCACGCATTCGTCCTTCACCAAGGGCGGGGCGCACCCTTCAGGATCGCCCGCAAACAGGACCGACCGCGCAGCCGGAGCGGACTGGCATGCCCCTTTCTGCAAGGGACCAAGCGGTGCGCGTTGTCGATGCTCCCCCGTCTCCCGCCAGGCTCGTCCCGAAACACAACGCGCCCAGGAGCATGGCCATGAAGATTCTTCTTGTCTACCCGCGTTACCCCGACACCTTTTGGAGCTTCCGCTATGCCTTGCGTTTTATCGGCAAGAAGGCGAGCTTCCCGCCCCTGGGGCTGCTGACCGTGGCCGCGATGCTCCCGTCCGCATGGGACAAGAAGCTCGTCGACATGAATGTGTGCGCGCTGGCCGATGAGGACCTGGCCTGGGCGGACTACGTGTTCATCAGCGCCATGGACATTCAGCGGCAATCAGCGCTGGAGGTCATCGCCCGCTGCCAGCGGCTCGGGATCAAGACCGTTGCCGGTGGCCCCCTGTTTTCCAGCTGCCGTGAAGATTTCCCCGAGGTGGACCACCTGGTGCTGGGCGAAGCCGAGATCACCCTGCCGCTCTTTCTTGCCGATCTGGCCGACGGCGCGGCCCGGCGGCTGTACAAAGAAGAGCTGCGAGCCGACCTGAACACCACCCCCGCGCCGCTCTGGGAACTGATCAACGTCCGGCACTACGCGGCCATGAACGTCCAGTATTCGCGCGGCTGCCCCTTTGACTGCGAGTTCTGCGACATCACCGCCATGTTCGGCCACAAACCGCGCACCAAGGCGCTCGCACAGTTGATCGCCGAACTGGATGTCCTCCGTCTCCGGGGCTGGGGCGGGGCGGTATTTATTGTTGACGACAACTTCATCGGCGACCGGGGCAAGCTGAAGCGGGAGGTTCTGCCGGCGCTGATCGACTGGATGGAAACCCATGGTCGGCCCTTTTATTTCTACACCGAAGCCTCCATCGATCTCGCCAATGATGCCCAGCTGATGGAGATGATGGTCAGGGCCGGATTCGAGGAGGTGTTCATTGGTATCGAGACGCCCTGCGAGGAGTGCCTGATCGAGAGCGGCAAGGTGCAGAACAGAAATCGCGACCTGCTCGCCTCGGTGCGGCGTATCCAGCAGGCCGGTCTGCAGGTGCACGGCGGCTTCATAGTCGGTTTCGACAGCGATCCGCCGGCGATCTTCGACATGCAGATCCGTTTCATCCAGGAGAGCGGCATCGTCACCGCCATGGTCGGGCTGCTGACCGCCCTGCGCGGCACCCGGCTCTATCGCCGCCTGGAACTCGAGGGGCGACTGCGGGGGATCGCCACCGGCAACAATACCGACGGCACCCTCAACTTCATTCCCCGGATGGAGGCAACGGCCCTCATCGACGGGTACCGTAGCATCCTCGACACCATCTATTCCCCCCGGAACTACTACCAGCGGGTAATCAAGCTCTTTCGGGAGTATCGACCGCTGCAGCTGGCGAGATTCCATCTGCAGCCGGGGTATATCGGGGCGCTGTTCAAAGCCATGCTCTTCCTCGGCGTGCTCGGCAGGGAGCGGCTGTATTTCTGGAAGCTGTTCTTCTGGTCGCTCCTGAGAAAGCCCCGGCTGTTTCCCTTGGCCATCACCTATGCCATCTACGGCTTTCATTTCAGAAAGGTCACGGAACAGGTGCTGCGCAACGGATAACGAGGCCAGCAAAGAACAGGAGGCGGCATTCCTGGAACAATCGCAATCTCGCGGAACCATGCAATAGCCCGCCCGCTCGGGGCGCATCCTGCAAACCACAAACCAAAGAGGAATCAAATGGGAACAATAACGACCAAAGACAACACCCAGATCTATTACAAGGATTGGGGAGAGGGCAAGCCCGTTGTTTTCAGCCATGGCTGGCCGCTCACGGCCGACGCCTGGGACTGCCAGATGGCGTTCCTGGCAGCCCTTGGCTTTCGCTGCATTGCCCATGATCGCCGGGGCCATGGCCGATCCGGCCAGCCTTGGAACGGCGACGAGATGGATACCTATGCCGACGACCTGGCGGAACTGCTGGTCGCGCTCGACCTGCGCGAGGCGACCCTGATAGGTCATTCGACCGGCGGGGGCGAGGTGGTCCGGTACCTCGGCCGCCACGATGGGGCGCGCGTTGCCAAGGCGGTGCTG
>JBGSPP010000154.1:0-2975 GCA_041738515.1 Desulfobulbus sp. | reverse complement strand
CAGCAGCGCGGCGCGAATCCCGCGGCCCCGCAACTGCCCGACTGGCGCACCGCCGGCTTGCCGATGGCCCTGCTGCTGGTGCTGATGTTCTCCAAGTTCTTCTACACCACCAGCCTGAGCAGTTACCTGACCTTTTACCTGATGCACAAGTTTCAGGTGGGGGTGCAGCCGGCCCAGCTGCACCTGTTCGTGTATCTGTCCGGCATGGCCCTGGGGACCATCCTGGGCGGGCCGATCGGCGACCGCATCGGTCGCAAACAGGTGATCTGGTGGTCAATCCTGGGCGCGGCGCCCTTTGCCCTCGCCCTGCCCCACGTCAACCTGTTCTGGACCGGGCCGCTGACCTTTGTCATCGGCCTGATGATGGCCTCAGCCTTCCCGGCCATCGTGGTCTATGGTCAGGAGTTGTTCCCGGGCAGGGTGGGCGTGATCTCCGGCCTGTTCTTCGGCCTGGCCTTCGGACTGGCCGGGATCGGCGCGGCGCTGTTGGGTAAGCTGGCCGATCTGCGCGGCATCGAGTATGTCTACCAACTCTGCGCCTGGCTGCCCCTTTTGGGTATGGTGGCCATGTTTCTGCCGGACCTGCGCCAACAGCAGCAAGAGTAAGGCGGGACGACAAAATAAAGGCGGGTGCACGCCGGTTGCGTCTGCCCGCCTTTCCCTGCTTGTTTATTTCTTGTCACTCAGATCGGATCCACAACCGGCCTCACGGGGTGGCGTACAGGTCGACCACGCTTTTCAGTCCGCCTTCGCTCTCATAGATGCTCTCGTTTTTCATGGTGCGGACAAATGACAGGGCCTCTTCGCTGCCGATGTCGCCAATGGCCTTGGCAGCCATGTATTTTTCATTGTAGAAGGTTTCCGCGTAACGCTGCTTGAGAAAATCGAACTGGGTTTCCGGGCCCAGGATTCCGATAGCAGACAGGGCGCTCGACTTGAACAGCTCATCCCCTTCCCCGGTGTATTTCTTTAACAGCGGCATGGCGTTCTGATTGTTGGTGTACGCCAGCTCAAGTACTTGCCAGAGTGGTCCGGCCTCCGGTTTTTGCGCCAGAGCGGCATCGATTTCCGCAGCCAGTTGCCGCACCTTTTCATCGGAGGAGCGCAAATTAAAAACCGCCTTGTTGATTTTTGAGGCCACGTCCTTGATCAGAATGGAGGTGGGAATATTGAAACACGGCTCCTCGATTTCATCCATGCTCCAGACCGGCACCTTGCCATTATAGAAATAGGCTTTGATGCCGGTGCGTTTTCCGTCGCGGACGATCACGCCGGCAAACACATGACAAGCCTCCCAGGGGGAAAACCCTGTCGCCCTGTAATTGATGATCTGGTAACGGTTCACCTCCACGCTCAAGCCTTCGCCACCTCCGGCGCCGACGACACAATGCACCGGAATACCCCGACGATTCAATTCCTTTTCCAGATTACTGGAGAAGAATCCAATCGGATCGGTGACATTCTGAAAGGAAAGCAGCGTGGATATATCGGTCACAGACCCGCCAAGACCTATCTTGCCCATAGTGTACAAACGGTCATCCCCGGATCGCTTATCCACGATGGTCATGGTTGTCGCCGTCGTTTCCGGATTGAGGTATTCGACACTGGACAGTGACGGCTCCTTCATGTTGTATTTGAGGCTGCACCCCGAAAGCATCAGTACACAGAACAGCAGCAGGCTAAACCGTTTCATTTTCTTCTCCCTGGGTATTGGTCACTGTGGAACAACTGGAAAGCTGTCACCCTCCGCATGATTGCACATCCTGCAACGACATCTGCATACCCCTGCGGAACGGAGAGTGCAATCCGGAATCATCCCTCATCTTCTCCAGTTGATATTTACCACTACACGCATTGATCCGGAACAGGGATGCTCTGTCCGGCATCGGTAAAAACCTTCTTGCCTGGTCCATGAGCTGTCCTTACCTTGGCGGTATGACTCGTTTTCCCCAATCCATTCCGACACAGGCAGAATCATGTCAGGCAAACCCCTTATCCTCTCCCTTCTCGCCTCGCTGCTGATGCTGCAGGCGGCCTGCGCGCCACGGTACTATCAGGGACCGGTTTCCGATCATTTCGACGGCACGCGGTTTTACAACCCCGGCAAGCCCAGGAAGGAGGGGCTGTGGGCCTTCCTCAAGTGGCAGTGGACACGCAAGCCCGCTCCCTGGCCGGCCTACAGCGATCTGCCCGCAACCGACAAGCCGCCGCTGCGGGTAGACGGCGACCAACTGCGGGTCTCCTTTGTCGGCCATGTGACCGTGCTCATCCAGACCCGGGGACTCAACATCCTCACCGACCCGGTCTGGTCAGACCGGGCCAGCCCCTTCACCTGGGCCGGTCCCAAACGGGTGCATCCGCCGGGCATCCGTTTTGAGGACCTGCCACCCATCGACCTCATCCTGATCAGCCACAACCATTACGATCACCTCGACCTGGCCACAGTAGAGCGGTTGTGGCGGCGTGACCGGCCCCGCATCGTCACCCCGCTGGGCAACGACGCCATTCTGAAGAAAAACATTGCCGGCATCGAGACCATGGCCCGTGACTGGGGCGAGCAGGTGACAATCGGCCCGGAGGTTGCGGTTCACCTCGAACCCATGCACCACTGGTCGGCACGCAGCCCCTTTGACCGCAACCGCGCCCTCTGGGCCGCCTTCGTTATCGCCAGCCCCGGCGGCACAATCTACTTTGTCGGCGACTCGGGCTACGGCGAGGGCGACAACTTCCGCGCGGCCGGGCGTAAACATGGCCCCTTCCGCCTGGCCATCCTGCCCATCGGCTCCTATGATCCCCGCTGGTTCATGGCCTATGCCCACATGAACCCGGCTGAAGCGGTCCGTGCCTTCACTGACCTGGGCCGGCCGCCTACCCTGCCGACCCATTACGGCGTCTTCCAGTTGGCCGACACCGGCTATGACGTGCCGCTGGTCGATCTGCGTGCGGCCATGACCGTCGCGGCCGTGCCCGAGGAC
>JBGSPP010000146.1:0-14686 GCA_041738515.1 Desulfobulbus sp. | reverse complement strand
CCGATCTGGCCCTGGACAAGATGGATCAGCTGATCCGCTTTTGCAAGGTTTGAGCCGGGGTCGCCATGATTCTTGACACCATTGTTGCCCGCAAAAAGGAAGAGGTGGCCGCGCTCAGGCTGCGGGGTCTGCCCGAGCCGCAGGGGCCGGTCGAGCCGCCGCGTGGGTTCATCCGCGCCCTGACTGCCCCAGGGCTGGCCATCATTGCCGAGGCGAAAAAGGCCTCGCCTTCCAAGGGCGTTATCCAGCTGGATTTCGACCCGGTGCGCATTGCCCGCAACTATCATCAGGGTGGCGCCCAGGCCATTTCGGTGTTGACCGACGTGGATTTCTTCCAGGGTTCGATTGAGTATATCCCCCAGGTGCGTGCGGTCGTACCGCTGCCGGTGCTGCGCAAGGATTTCCTTATTGACCCTCTGCAGATCGAGGAGGCGTGCGCGGTGGGCGCCGACGCCATCCTGTTGATTGCCGCCATTCTGACCACCGGGCAGTTGCGGGACTATCGCCAGCAGGCCGAGGCGCTTGGCATGGATGTGCTGGTGGAGGTTCACAACGAGGCGGAACTGGCCTCGGCGCTGACCGCCGGCAGCCGCCTGATCGGTATCAACAACCGCAATCTCAACGATTTTTCGGTCAGCCTGGAGACCACCTTCCGCCTGCGACGGCAGATTCCGGACGGGATTCCGGTGGTGAGCGAATCGGGGATTTCGACCATCGAGGATATCCGGCGGCTCAAGGCGGCCGGCATCAAAGCGGCCCTGATCGGCGAGAGCCTGATGCGGGCCGGGGTGCAGGACCGGTTGCTCAAGGAGTTTCTCGCCGTATGAACGGGCGGGTACGGGTCAAGATCTGCGGCATGACCCGGCTTGCCGATGCACTCTACGCCGCCGAGGCCGGGGTAGACGCGCTGGGGTTTATCTTCTATACCAAGAGCCCGCGCTGCATCGAGCGGGAGCAGGCCAAGCGGATTGTCGCGGCCCTGCCGCCGCTGGTGCACACTGTGGGCGTGTTCGTCAACGAGGAGATCGGGACTGTTGCGGCGACGGTCAGGGAGTGCGGCCTCAGCCATGTGCAGCTGCACGGCGGGGAGTCGCCCGACTACTGCCGTGCTCTTGCCCAGGTGGTCTCGCCCTGCCGGATCCTCAAGGCGATCCGGGTCGGTCCGGCGACCACGGCCGCGGCAATTGATCCATATGCGGAGGTGGTCAGCGGCTATCTGCTTGACACCTATGAACAGGGCAGGGTGGGGGGCACGGGTGCGGCCTTTGACTGGACTCTGATCGCCCGCCTCGGGCTGGAAAAGCCCTTTCTCCTCGCCGGCGGCCTCGACCTTGGCAACATCGACGCTGCTCTGCGCAGTGTCAGTCCCTACGGTGTGGACGCCAACTCCGGCCTGGAAACCGCGCCGGGTCACAAGGATCACGACCTGATCCGTCGCTTTCTCGCTGCCGTGCGCTGCTTCGAAAACGCCGCCTAACGCGCCAGCAACAGGGCGTAGCGGAACCCTTCCTTGACCATCTGCTGCTGGTAGACCTTGGCTTCGGACAGCGAGGTGCTGGCGAAGATCATCACCCGGTACAGATTCATACCCGCCGCCGGATACTGCTGGATAATCACGTCACGCCCGCGTTTGGCAAAGGCCTTGGCCAGCAGCCGGGCGTTCTCGATTTTGACAAAAGCCCCCACTTGCACATAGAAGTTGCCCTTGTCGAAGTCCTTGGTCGGCGCCTTGACATGCGGCGGTTTCGCCTTGGGAGGCGGCGGTGGTTTCGTCGCAGCCGTCGCAGGCGCTTCGGACGGCTTTTTCGGTGGGGTCGTGGCCACGGCGGTCGGCGGTTCTTCGACTTCGTCCTCGGCCATGGCAATGATTTCCACCTTGGCCGTGCCTTTGCCGACTATGTCCAGTTCTTTGGCCTTGGTTAAGGTCAGATCGAGGATCCGTTCTTGGACGAACGGGCCGCGATCGTTGATCCGCACCACCGTGCTCTTGCCGTTTTCCAGGTTTTTTACCAGCAGCACGGTGTGCATGGGCAGGGTCTTGTGGGCGGCGGTGTCGCCGTACATGTCGTAGACCTCGCCATTGGAGGTCTTGCGGCCGTGAAACGGTTCGCCATACCAGGAAGCCAGGCCCTGTTCGGTATAGCCCTGGGCCGAGGGTATGGGATGGTAGGTGATGCCGTTGATGGCGTAGGGTCGCTGGGTGGCGGGAATACGCCCTTTTTTCGGCTTGCTGCCCGCCTTGCGCGGGACATCTGATTTCGATGGTGGGGCGGATGGCCCGGAAAGTTTCTTCGACCCACAGCCGTAGCTGATGCACAGGACCAGGAGCAGCAGGCAGACCGACACGAGCCGGAGCAAAGGGGTTGGTGGGCGCATGGGCGGCGGTCAGGGGGCGAGCAGGCCTCTGAAGCGATCCTGGTAGAACAGTCCTGCAGGTCCGGTGGTGTGCGGGGTGTAGGGACGCAGGCCGTTGTCCCGGCCGGTTATGTTGTCAAAAGGCGCCCTGCCGTCTTCATTCACCAGGGAAAGGCGCAGGTCAAGGATCGGCCGGAAGACCTTGATGACGCCATCCGTGTCTCGGTTGATAAGCATCTGCTCCCAGCGTCGCTGGGTGAATCCCTGCAGCCAGATGCCGGGCCGCGATTGACCGGTCAAGCCGTCGCGCATGGCTATCGGCCGGTAGGTGTTGGCATAGAGATTGTGTTCGAGCAGTGATTCGATCGCCGAACTGCCCTGGACGGTCAGCCGTTCCCAGGGCTCCACGTCCTCCGCGTGGGAGAGCAGCAGGTGGGTGGTCGAATCGTTAAAGGCCCACTGGGCGTGACAGACTTGGCAGGCCACTGTGTTGCCGAACTTGCGGTGGGCCGGGTCGCGCATGGGGGGGATGACATGGGTTGCGCCGTTTGCTTTTGCAGTCAGGACGAGGGGCGCCGTTTTGCACCGCGACGCCCTTGAGCGCGGGTGCCGGCTGGCCCGGCCGCCAGTCGTGGCAGGCGGCGCATTGTATGACCGTTGTGCTGCCGTGGCCGCTGTCTCCATGACAATCGATGCAGATCAGGCCACGCTGCTGGTGGATGTCCGGCGCCAGGTCGTGATACTCCACTCCATAGGGCCGGGCTGGAGCGCCTGCGGCCGTGAACGGGGTCCGATACTCGCCGTGATAGTCGTGTTCATACCGACCATGGTAGTCGCTGCCCACGGAATTGCCGTAGTGACAGCTCAGGCACTGGGTATCCGTGGGTTTGAGAAAATCGTGGGCCGTCAACTTGCCGTCCTGGAAGGACAGATGGCAGGCGCCGCACCCTGTACCATGGGTGACGGCCGAGTAGGCGTCGCCAGCTGAGTAGACGTGGCAGCGCAGGCAGCGGCGGCGGAGCATGTCGTCGGCCAGGGCCTGCGGAGTGGAAGGCGCGTCGACTTCGGGGATGTCCTTCGGTCCGGCCAGGCGCTCCCTGGCCCCGAAATGGCCGCGGATGGTGTTGATCATGCCCGAGAGGGTAAAGTGTTGCGAGCGAGCGGCCTCCGCGACCTGTTTGCCGTGGCAGGAGCCGCAGGCAGCGGCCATGTGGTCCGGGTGGGCTGGTTTGGCAATTAGGCCGGTATGGGCGGCCTCCTGGATGGTTTCCTGTTCCTGGCCGCCATGGCAACGGGAGCAGGCCAGCGTATGGGCCGCATCCAGCCTGATCCCGGCATGGCACCCGACGCAGCCGGATGGCCCGGTCGCCGGAGGGCGCACGCTGGCGCCATCCTGGGCGGCTACCGTGGCCGCTTGGGCGCACCACGGGGTCAGGGTCAGGAGGAGGGTGAAGATCAGGAAGGCGCCGCGATTCATATCCTTGACACCATACCATAAAATTGCTACATGAAGAAACCTCAATCCGCATCCGCGGGAACCCTGGATTGCTTCGAAGCCGATATAGCTCAGTTCGGTAGAGCGGCTGATTCGTAATCAGTAGGTCTCCGGTTCAAATCCGGATATCGGCTCCAGCAAAATCAATGGGTTACGGTGATACGCCGCAACCCATTATTTATTTGGGGCTATGATTGGGCTATAGTGCCGCCATTCTCTTTGAGTTCTTCTTCAACCATCCTTTTTCCTCCCAACGCAATTCCTCCCCTTTACAAACCTGGCTCGTTTCTCTGAAGCGGACGCTGCAACCTCATTGTCAGTGTCCTTTATCGTGACTGATACAGGTCCTTCCCCCTAGAAAATCCTGCTCGTATTTCCAGGCCGGACCGCAGCCTTGTCAATGGGGCCCCTCCAGTATCTCTGGGGGTGGTAGGGGGTGGGCCCCCCGTGCCCCTGATCAACATCCTGCACGATACTGTACTTTCTCGCACTGCGAAACGGATCCTCACCGTACACACGTAAAAACGATGGGTGGGGTGGGTCCCTGCCACCGGACTGTAACAACATGTTGATTCTGATTGACGTTTACCCATGAACAAATCAAGGTATCCCTTTTGGGCTGGATCGGGGTGCTACTTGGTTAGTATGATCGAGCCGGGGATGAATAGGGCTTTGGGTGTGTGATCCACTACTCTTGCGCGATGAATAGGGGATTAATTGTTCAGGAACACAAGGAAACTCGTTATTAACTCTTCAACAATATTGAGACTATCCTACCTGGGTCCCCATTGTAAAGCTTGCGAAGGTTTCAAACCATGAGCGATGCCGATCGAACCGCACCCACCATCCCGGCCTGCTTCGAGTCGGTCCTGCTGGACCTTTCCACCCGTTTTGTCCGTGTGCCCGCCCATGCAGTGGACCAGGAGATCGAAGCATCGCAGCACCGGATCTGCGAGTGCCTCGGGCTTGACATCTCCGCGCTCTGGCAGTGGTCGGTGGAGGCGCCCGGACAATTCACCCTGTCCCACCTGTATCGCCCCCTGGGCGGTCCGCCCGTGCCTGACCCCATGGATGCCAGAATGCTTTTCCCCTGGTCACTGCAGCAGGTTCAGGCCGGGAAGGTCGTTGCCATCGCCTCCCTGGATGAAACACCCGCGGCGGCGGCACAGGATGTGCGGAGCTGGCAGTATTTTGAGTTGAAATCGGTGCTCACCATTCCCCTGTCCGTCGGTGGCGAATACCCGCTTGGCGCCATCTCGTTTGGTGTCGTCCGTGCCGAACGCTTGTGGCCTGAGGAACTGGTCAACCGTCTGCAATTGGTCGCCCAGATTTTCTCCAGCGCGCTTGCGCGCAAATACGCCGAACAGGAACTGCGGGAGAGCGAGGCACGTTTGCAGATGGCCGCCGAATCCGCCGGGGTGCTGCTGTGGAGTATGCGCCTCGACACCGGCGGCATTGCCTGGCTGACCGAGCAGTCCAGGGAGTTGTTCGGAGTTGCCCCCGAGGAGGCCATAACCTTTGAGCGATTCCTTGACCTTGTCGATCCCGAGGATCGGGATCTGATCCGTCGTACGGTGCGGGGCGGCAGCACCTCGCGGGAGGAGTGGAGTCTTGAGTTCCGCGTCCCCCGGGCCGACGGAACGGCCCGCTGGGTGACCTCGCGGGGCCGCACCCGATGGAACGCGAAGGGAACGGCCGACTGTCTGATGGGGCTCACCCTGGACATCACCGAGCGAAAAACAGCCGAATGGCGCCTGCAGCAGGCGCTCGATGAGGTCCAGCGGTTGAAGGACAGTCTCCAGGAGGAAAACCGCTTCTTGCGCAAACAGATCAGCGGGGAGACGGGCCACGGCGTCATCGTCGGGGAGAGCGGGCAGATCAGGGCTGTGCTTGCCGATGCCGACAAGGTTGCCCCCACCGACTCGCTGGTGCTGATCACCGGTGAGACCGGCACCGGCAAGGAGTTGCTGGCCGAGCGGATTCACGAGTTGAGCGCTCGCGGCAGCAGGGCCATGGTCAAGGTCAACTGCGCCGCCCTGCCGCCTTCGCTGATCGAGAGCGAACTGTTCGGACGAGAAAAGGGCGCCTTTACCGGAGCCATGACCCGACAGAGCGGCCGGTTCGAGTTGGCCCACCAGTCCACCCTCTTTCTCGACGAGATCGCCGATCTGCCCCGTGATCTCCAGGCCAAACTACTGCGAGTGCTGCAAGAAGGGGAGTTCGAGCGGTTGGGCAGCACCCGGACCCTGAAGGTGGATGTGCGCGTCATAGCCGCCACCAACCACGACCTCGCCGCCATGGTCCAGAATGGCAGCTTTCGCGCCGACCTGTTCTACCGGCTCAACGTGTTCCCCCTGGTGATGCCGCCCCTGCGCGAGCGTCGGCAAGACATCCCCCTCCTGGTCTGGCATTTTCTCCGCCACTACTGCGAGAAGATGGGCAAGGCGATCGACGTCGTGCCCCCGCAGACCATGCATTGGCTGTGTAACTATGATTGGCCGGGCAACGTCCGGGAACTCCGCAACCTGATCGAACGCGCGGTCATCCTCAGCGACGGTCGCCATCTGCAGATCGCCGCGCCCGAGACGATCGTAACGGTCCCCGCCGCTCCCGCCACCCTGGCGGATGCGGAGCGGGTGCACATCCTTTCCGTCCTTGACCGGACCCGGTGGCGGATCAGCGGCGCACAAGGCGCTGCCGACCAATTAGGCATGAAGCCCACCACCCTGCATTCGAGGATGAAGAAACTGGGCATTCGCCGCCCGGACTGCTAATCTCCCTCCGGTTCTGCCGCTTCCGTCATCGCCTCTAGTGAAATGGCGGCATTTCGCCAATCAGGCGAAATATCGCTGCTTCGCCCTCCCGTAAACAGCCATCCATCGTCCTGTCAGTTCCCTGGACTGCCGCAGTGCGGGGAGTTGGCGCTTATCTTGCCCCCTGATCGGAGAATGGCCTGAAAATCGCTCTCTCACAAGGAGGTTGGTACAATTGATCCCCGAGGCGCCATGGCAGACTGCAGGACAGAACAGTACCGCGTGTGCTCCATTACCATGCGCTTTCCACCCGGGCAGGTGGCCCAGGCGAAGGACTTGCTGCGCTCCGTCACAGGGCCGATCGCCGCCAAATCGGGCTGCCGATTGTGTCGGTTTACCTGGGACGCGAATGACGACTGCGTCCTGATCTATGAAGAATATTGGGATGTTGACACCGATCTCGGTCGTCATGTCCGCTCCGAGGACTTCCGTCCGGTCCTCGTTGCCATGGACCTGTGCGCGGTACTCCCCGAGGTGAGAATAGGGCGGTTCCATTGCTGTTCAGGCATGGACGCGCTCCACTCCCTTTGGTCGGAAGACCTTGAGGCGCAATCGTTTCCAGGGTAAACCGGGATGGCGAAATCTCGTCATGGCGCAAGAGCCAGCCCCGGGCCGAGACATCACGCCAGCAGGAACATGCGCTTCGCCTGCCGTGCAAAGACACCCACGTCAACCAAAACTTCACAGGAGACAAAGCCCCATGAACTGCCAATATCGTATCAGGACGTGCATGCCACTGGTCGCCGCGCTTCTGGCCGCCGGCATTGCGGGCGCCGCCGGCGCGGCCGAAGAGTTGGTCCCGCTGGACCGGACCATACTGCCGATTCAGACACCCAAGCCGCCGGTGTACAAGGAACTCGACGTGCGCCAGGCTATCGCGCCGCCCCAGTTCGCCGTCAAGGCGCCCGAGGGCGCGCCCAACGTGGTCATCGTGCTGCTCGACGATCTGGGCTTTGCCGGCACCAGCACCTTTGGCGGCCCGGTTCCCACCCCCACCTTTGATCGTCTGGCCACCGGCGGCCTGCGTTACAACAACTTTCACACCACCGCCGTCTGCTCGCCCACCCGTGCGGCCCTGAAAAGCGGGCGCAATCACCACGTCAACAACATGGGCTCAATCATCGAGACCGGTACGGCCTTTCCTGGCAACACCGGCCAGATCCCCAACGAGGTCGCGCCGCTGGCTGAGATGCTGCGCCTCAACGGCTACAGCACCGGGGCCTTTGGCAAGTGGCACGAGACCGCGGCCTGGGAGGCGAGCATTGCCGGTCCGCTCGACCGCTGGCCCACCCATCAGGGGTTCGACAAATTCTACGGCTTCCTCGGCGGCGAGACCAACCAGTGGGCGCCGTTT
Organism: Desulfobulbus sp.; assembly: GCA_041738515.1. Taxonomy (GTDB): domain Bacteria; phylum Desulfobacterota; class Desulfobulbia; order Desulfobulbales; family Desulfobulbaceae; genus Desulfobulbus. The sequence continues at coordinate 6,669 of JBGSPP010000146.1, read as the reverse complement.
GTCTACGACGGCACCCATCCGGTCGAGTTGCCCGACGATCCGAACTACCACTTCCTCACCGACATGACCGACAAGGCGGCGGCCTGGATCAAGTACCAGCAGGCGCTGACACCGGACAAACCGTTCTTCGTCTACTTTGCCCCAGGCGCCACCCACGCCCCGCACCATGTGCCCAAGGAGTGGATCGCACGCTGGAAGGGCCGGTTCGATCAGGGCTGGGACAAGCTGCGCGAGGAGATTCTGGCCCGCCAGATCGAGCGCGGCGTCGTGCCCAAGGGGACCAAACTGGCCCCCAAACCCGAGGCCATCCCCGCTTGGGACACGCTCACTGCCGAGGAGAAGACGCTTTACACCCGCCAGGCCGAAGTGTTCGCCGCCTTTGTCGAGATGACCGATCATGAGGTCGGCCGGGTGATCAAGGCGATCACCGACATTGGCCAGTTGGACAACACCCTGATCTTCCTCGTGTATGGCGACAATGGCACCAGCGCCGAGGGTGGCCGCAATGGCATGTTCAGCGAAATGACCTATTTCAATGGGGTGCAGGAGCAGGTTGGCGACATGCTCAAGCACCTCGACAAATGGGGTGGCCCCGAGACCTATCCGCACATGGCGGCAGGCTGGGCCGTGGCCCTGGACACCCCTTACCAGTGGACCAAGCAGATTGGCTCCGATTTTGGCGGCACCAAGGTCGGCATGGCCGTCCACTGGCCCAAGGGGATCAAGGCCAAGGGTGAGCAGCGCACCCAGTTCAGCCACGTAATCGATGTCGCCCCCACCATCCTCGAGGCTGCCCGCCTGCCCGAACCCCGAGTGGTCAACGGGACGCCGCAGCGGCCGATGGACGGCATCAGCATGATCTACAGCTTCGACAGCGCGGCCGCACGGGAACGGCACATCACCCAGTACTTCGAGATGTTCGGCAACCGGGCCATATACCATGACGGCTGGTATGCCCGCACCATCCACAAGGCGCCCTGGGAATCCAAACCGCGCCGGCCGCTGGCCGAGGACATCTGGGAACTGTACGACACCCGCACCGACTTCAGCCTGACCAACGACCTCTCAGCCAAGTACCCGGACAAACTGGCCGACCTGCAGGCCCTGTTCCTGATCGAGGCAGAGAACAACCACGTGCTGCCCATTGATGACCGGGTCTTTGAGCGCATCAATCCGGCCATGGTAAACCGTCCTGACCTGATGGCCGGGCGGACCTCGATTACCCTGGCCGAGGGCATGACCGGCATGACCGAAAACGTGTTCCTCAACATCAAGAACAAATCCAAAACTATCACCGCTGAGGTCCTGGTACCGGAGGGCGGGGCCAACGGCACCGTCATCGCTCAGGGCGGCCGATTCGGCGGCTGGTCGCTGTACGTCAAGGACGGTGTGCCGGCCTACGACTACAATTTCCTCGGCCTGCAGCGCTTCACCGTGGCCGCGACGGAAAAACTGAAGCCCGGCAAAGCCACCCTCCGCTTCGAGTTTGCCTATGACGGCGGCGGGTTGGGCAAGGGCGGCCTGGGCACGCTCTTTGTCAATGATCAGAAGGTGGGCGAAGGCCGGATCGAGCACACCCAGCCGATGATCTTCTCGGCCGACGAGACGGCCGACGTCGGCATCGACCTGGCCACCCCGGTGGTGGAGACGATCGGCGCCGAGGCCCGTTCCCGCTTTACCGGCCACATCCCGGCAGTTACGGTCGAGGTGCGCTGAAGCCCGCCCAAGCCTCCACGCCGCCGGCATGGGGGCTTGGGGTAGCGCTGATGCAAACATAAACGCAGGCAAGGAGACAACAATGGTTCTGAAAAGGTGGACGAAAATGCTGGCAGGGCTGATCCCTGCCGCGATGGTGTGCGGCAGTGTCGGCAGTGCCGCGGCCGGGGATCCCGGCGGCTGGCAGTTCGAGGCAACCCTGTACGGCTGGTATGCCGGCTTGGACAGCGAGGTACGCTTTCCCGGGCCGCTGGGCAGGGAGAGCGATGTGACCGTGGATGCCTCGGACATCATCGACAATCTGAATATGGTGTTCATGGGCGCTGTCGAGGCGCGCAAGGACCGCTGGTCGATCATCACCGACCTGGTTTATCTCAATATGGGGGACGACGCTGCCACAACGGTGCGGGTCGGGCCTGACCCGGGCTACCCCGCGACCGCCTCCGCCGACCTCGATATCACCACCTGGGTGGTGAGCGGCGGCGTCGGCTATGACCTGCTACAGGCGGAGCGTGGGCGACTTGCTCTGATGGGCGGCGCTCGCTACCTGTCGGTTGACGTTGACGGCCAGTTTGGTCTTGGCGGACCGTTTGCGCGGGAGCGGTCACGGTCGGAGGAGAATTGGGACGGCATCGTCGGCCTGCGGGGCGCCCTGCAATTGGGCGAGCGGTGGTATCTGCCCTTTCATGCCGACATCGGCGCCGGTGATTCGGACCTCACCTGGCAGTTGTTTGCCGGTATCGGCTACCGCTTCAGTTGGGGCGACATCCGCCTGGGCTACCGGTACCTGAGCTACGATCTGGATGATGATGCCGCAGTCCAGGATCTGGCGATCAGCGGTCCGGTGCTGGGCGTGGGCGTCCGATTTTAAGCAAACACGGTGGTGGGGGACCATCTCCTGCACACCCCGCAGTCTTCCGTTCCCTGTTCTCGAGACCGGTTGGCCTGCGGCAAACCATCAAACAGGAGGGCAGAATGAGCGTATCACGATTTTTGGTTGCAGCAGCCCTGACCGTTGTCATGCTGGCCGGCTTCGGAGCGGGTGCGGCGCGGGCTGAAGGGGGCGACGCCAAAGCGATCCTCAAGGCTATGTCGGACTATGTCGGCAGCCAGAACACCATCGAACTTACCTTTGACAGCGATATCGAGGTGATCACGCCGCAGCTGGAAAAGATCCAATTCACCAGTTCCGGGGAGGCCCTGCTGCGTCGCCCCGACCGGCTGCGGGCGCACCGGGTCGGCGGCCATGCGGACGTGGCCCTCTTTTTTGATGGCAAGACCGTGAGCATCTACGGCAAGAGCATCAACGGCTATGCCCGGATCGAAGCTCCGGGGACGGTGGACCAGCTGATCGAGCGGTTGCGGCAGGGAGAGGGCATCGCCCTGCCCGCCGCGGATCTGCTGCTGTCCAACTCCCATGAGGCCCTGATCGCCGGGGTGAAGGAGGCCAAGCATATCGGCCGGGGGATCGTCGATGGCGTTGAGTGCGAGCACCTCGCCTTCCGCAACTTCGACACCGACTGGCAGCTCTGGGTGGAGACGGGCGCGCGCCCCATTCCCCGCAAGATGGTGATCACCAGCAAGACGGTGAACGCGGCGCCGCAGTATACCCTGCGCGTCAAGGGCTGGAAGTCGGGCGGCGAGCCGGCCCCGGATGCCTTTGTCTTCACCCCGCCAGCCGGGGCCGAACAACTCAAACCCGAGGCGCTGGTCGATCTCGACGAACTGCCGGTGGGTCTGCCGGAAGGAGGTGGCAAATGATCCTGAACACACGCGCAGGCATCTTCCTGCTTGGCTTGGCTGTGGGTATGCTGGCCTGGCACAGCGGCCTTTGGCCGATGGCAGGCGGTGAACTGGTGGCCACTGCCGAAGCAATAGTCGGGGCTCCGAGGACACCGGTCAGCTATGCCGGCGTTGCTCGTCGGTCCACGGTCGGGGTGGGTGCGCCGGGAGTCGGCGCGGCACCTGCCAATCGCGGCGGCCCCGTGAACCGGGTCGGGGTGCGCTGAAGCGAGCTGGATGGATTTTCGGCCACCTTGCAGACCAGGGATCGTCTTACCGGTGACGGCGAGGCGTGCTCAAGGCGTTGATCCACGCGTGCGACGCGGCATCGGGGCCAGCACCGTGCTCACTCGGCGGGGGGCGGACATCGTTGTTCCCAACTCGCAACCGGTGACCGAGCGGGTGACCAATTGGACCCTCAGCAATCAGTTGAAACGGATCGACCTCCCCGTGGGTATCAGCTACTACGATGCGGTGCACGCGGCAGGCATGGTCTTCCCATTCCCGCAACGGGAGGTCCGGCTGCTCACGGCTACAGTGAACGACGATTCGCCAGCACAGGGCCTTGCCTCGGATGCCACGGTTGTCGGACCAAACGGACGCACTGTGTAACCAACTGTTTTCGCAATCAATTTAAGGAGCGCGGAGAAGAAGATGAAGAGAACAGTATTGATCGGCCTGGCCCTGTCCCTGCTGCTGTGCGGATGCACCTCCTACGGCCTGGTGCAGAATACAGCCCTCGACACGGTGGAACCGCCCCAGGGGTATTCGGTCAAAACCCTGCATGACCGGGCTCAAGGCAGCGACATCCGGGTGGTGCTTTCCTTTTCCGGGGGCGGCACCCGGGCCGCGGCTCTGGCGTACGGCGTACTGCAGGAACTGCGGGACACCCCTATCTCGATTCAGGGAAAACCGGCGCGCCTGCTGGATGAAGTCAAGGTCATCTCGTCGGTCTCCGGCGGCAGTTTCACCGCCGCCTATTACGGCCTGTTCGGCGACCGTATCTTCACCGACTTCGAGGGCGCCTTCCTGCGTGAGGACGTTGAGGATGTGCTGATCCACATGGCCCTGAACCCGCTGCGCTGGTTCCGGGACACGGAGCGCACCACCTGGGCGGTCGAATTCTACCAGCAGCAGATCTTCAAGGGGGCAACCTTTGCCGACATGAATCGGAAGGACCGCCCCCTGATTGTGATCAACGCCTCGGACCTCGGCGGGGGCGTACGGTTTTCCTTTCTCCAGGAGTATTTTGACCTGCTCTGCTCGGACCTGTCCACCTTTCCGGTGGCGCGGGCGGTGGCCGCCTCCTCGGCCGTACCGGTCGTTTTTCACCCCGTGGTGGTGCAGAATTACAGCGATTGCGGCGATGAACTACCGGAATGGCTGTCCCTGGCGAGGAGCCAAACCAAGGGGAATGGGGCAGGGGGCGAGATCTTCGAAGGGCTGGAGAGTTTTCTCGCCAAGGAACAGCGAAAATACATCCACCTGGTGGATGGCGGCATCACCGACAACCTCGGCCTCCGCGCCCTGCTCGAGGTCGTGGCCATGGAAGGCGGCATCAACGCCCATTTCGGCAGGGTGAATCTGCAGCCTCCGCGCCACACCGTGGTCATCGCGGTCAATGCCTCCACCGAGACGCAATCGGTCATGGACCGCAGCAACAAGCAGCCCTCGATGATGGAAACCATCAATGCCATGAGCGATATCCAACTCCACCGGTACAACACGACGACGCTTGAAGCCATGCAACAGCAGCTGGCGCAATGGGAAAAGGCATTGTCGACCCCGGAGCGGCCGGTGTCCGCCCAGTTCGTCCAGGTGGACCTCAAGGATATTCAGGACCCGGCCCTGCGCGACTTCATCAACCGGGTTCCGACCAGCTTCTCCCTGACTGGCGAGCAGGTGGACAAGATGATCGCGGCTGGCCGCCAGTTATTGCGCGACAACCCGGAATTTCGGGATCTGCTCGCGGCGGTCGGAACCGGGACGCCCGCTGCCCCCCGGCAATCGGGCGATGAGAAGAAGGCTGATAACTGAGAGGGCCGAGCCGTTTATGTTGGGTGTGGTTATGGAGTTGTCCTTGTTGTAAAATCGGCACGGTGGCCTGCATACGATACTGTACGGGAAAGGCGCTGAAGGACAGGGATTGGCCTAGGAAAAACCACACAAAGGAGAACACACATGGAAACTAAGGGATTGGGGCTGCAACGGATAACTATGGTGGTTGGGCTGGCCTTGGCGGTCTGGCTGGGTGCAATGCAACCAGGGCTGGCGCAGACGCCCGCCGTCGAACCCCGCGCGGACGAACTGCTGCGCACGATGAGCGACTACCTGGGCAAACTGGGGACCTTCAGCGCCCAGGCGGAGAGCACCCAGGAGGTGCTGCTCAACACCGGACAGAAAATCCAGTACGGCAATCCGACCCAGTTCACCATGCAGCGGCCGAACCGGCTGCGCGCCGAACGCACGGGAGAACTTATGGCGCAGTCGTTGTACTATGACGGCGCCTCGCTGACCCTGTACCAGAAGGATTGCAACTGCTACGCCACCACCCCGGCCCCGGCAACGGTTGAGGAGGCGCTCGACTATGCCCGGTTGAACCTGGATCTCTATGCGCCGGCGGGCGACCTGCTCTATCGGGATACCTATGCGGTGCTCATGGAGGACGTGGTTTCCGCCATGTACCTTGGCCTGAGCGTGGTGGACGGCGTCGCCTGCCATCACCTGGCGTTCCGCGGTAAATCCGTGGACTGGCAGATATGGATCGAGCAGGGCGATCGGCCCCTGCCCAGGAAGTTCATCATCACCTCGAAGTGGATGACCGGCGCGCCCCAGTTCAGCGTCATCCTGAAAAACTGGGATCTTGCGCCCCGACCGGCCGAGGGCTTCTTTACCTTCACCCCGGCCAAGGATATGAAAAAGATCGACTTTCTCGATCTGTCCGACCAGTCAACCTCGCCCCGCTAACCCTCGGGAGGAACGCACCATGATCACTATCGTCTTAAAATCTTCTCTTCCTGCTGTTTTCCTGCTGCTCCTGTGCGCACCGAACATGGATCAGGAATGGATTCGGCCGCTTGCTTTCGTCGGAGAGGCGCAGGCCATCGTCGGCGCGCCCCTGACCCCGGTGAGTTATGCCGGGGTGGCCCGCCGGACCACGCGCCGAACCGT
>JBGSPP010000131.1:0-3075 GCA_041738515.1 Desulfobulbus sp. | reverse complement strand
ACCGTAAAGTTGAGGTCATGCTGAACAACGAAACCGCCGTAGGCCATGGTCAGGTTGCGAATTTCGATGGGGATTGGCGTCGCCATTGTTTTCAGATACCCAACTGGTAAAAGAGAATGGTGAGAATTGATGCCGAGATGGTGATCAGCAGAATACTGGTTACCACAGCCGATGTCGCCGCCTCGCCCACTGCCTCTGCGCTTCGACCGCACTGCATGCCGCGCAGGCAGCCGGCGTAACCGATGAGCACGCCGAAGACGCAGCTTTTCAGCAGACCCTGGCCAAACTGGCCGAGCCGGATGCTCTTGCGGGCCTGATCCAGGAACTCCACCAGCGACAGGTCGAGCATGGTGACGCCGATGAACGAGCCGCCAAGGATGCCCATGATGTCGGCGTAGACGCAGAGCAGCGGCAGCATCAGCGCCAGGGCGAACATCCGCGGCAGCACCAGGAAGCCCACCGGCGAGATGCCCATGGTGCGCAGGGCGTCGATCTCCTCGTTGACCTGCATGGTGCCCAACTGGGCCGCATAGGAGGCGCCAATGCGGCCGGCGATGATGACCCCGCTCATGAGCGCGCCCATCTCCAGCACCATGCCCAGGCCGACCAGGTTGGCGACGTAGATCTGGGCCCCGAACAACTGCAGCTGCACCGCGCCGACAAAGCTCAGGATCACGCCCACCAGCACGGCGATCAGGCTGACGATGGGCAGCGACTCGGCGCCGCAGTTCTGGAGGAAATAGAAAAAATCGCGGCTGCGGAAGGGCGAACGGCCAGCGCACAGGGCCGCGCACTCGATGATGATTTCGCCGGTGAAGGCGCTTGCCGAGCGGGTCCGGTCGAGCAGGTCGAGGGTGCGGCGGCCGGTGCGGGCGACAATGGTGTCCGGCCCCTTGGCGCCATAGGTGGTCGTCTCCGGCACAGCCTCGGAAAGTGCCAGCAGCCGCTGCGCACCCGGGGGCAGGCCGTCAACACTGACCTCGATCTGGTGCAGCCGGGCGGCATGGATGGCGGTTTTGCAAAAGATCAGCAGCCGGGTGTCCCACTCCTCAAGCGCGTCGCCATGGAAGGCGAGGTGACGGACCTTGCCGTCCAGGGCATTGAGCAGCTCGGTTGGCGCCGGCGGATCGGCGTGCAGGATCCAGGCGCCGGTAAAGTGGACGGCGATTCGTTCCGGCTCGGGATGTTGGAGGGTGAAGGCTGGCTGCTGCATGGTCAGGGGAGCGGGCGGGCGAGGGTTGCTCTTGCCGGAATGGTCGATGATAGGGCATCGGCCCTGGTTCGACAAGATAAAAATGACTGTTTTCCTAGGGCTGCGCGGGGTGGGCGCTGCCTGGGGTGGCAAGTGACGACGGTCCGGGTGGGGCGGGCGGGGCGTGAGGAGGGGTAATCGGGGAGGCGGAGCGATCCGGCCTCCCCGGTCTGGTGGTCAGTCCACTGCGTAGAAGTATTCTTTCTCGGCGCCGCACTTGGGGCAGACCCAATCATCGGGCAGATCGGCAAAGGCGGTTCCGGCCGCGATGCCGTGCTCGTAGTCGCCTTCGGCGGGGTCGTAGACATAACCGCAGGGGCATTCCATTTTCTGCATGAATCCATCTCCTTATGGGTGTGGGTTGGGTGGTCGAAGCCAATGGGACCGGTGCTTGACCGCAACCGGTCGCAGGTGATATGATTATCCTGTTTTCCAGTTCGGGACAAGCAAAAGCGGCCGGTATTGAGAAAGAATATCCTTCGCTGTGGTAGGCCGTATGGGCGTGGTCAGCAGCGCAACCCTCGTCCGGCTGGCCGAGACCGGTTGGAACGGCAGGGGAAATGGCTGCAAGGTGAATTTGATCTTGACAGGTTGCTGTGCAATAAGGTTAAATAACGCGTTCTGCGAACTATTATTGCCATTTTTGCCATTGGGCGTTTCAGATTTGAGGAGAGCGAGGAGGAGTCGCATGTATGCAATAATTCGGACCGGCGGCAAGCAGTACCAGGTGGAAGCCGGTGACACGCTTCGCGTGGAAAAAGTGCAAGGTGAAGTCGGCGACACGGTGGAGCTGTCGGACGTGCTGCTGGTGGTTGACGGCGAGACCGTCAAAATCGGCCAGCCGGTGGTGGACGGGGCGAAAGTTATCGCCAAGGTCGTCGAGCAGGGTCGCCATAAGAAAGTGATCGTCTTCAAGAAGAAGCGGCGGAAAGGATATCAGGTGAAGAAAGGCCATCGCCAGATGTACACCGCCCTGAAGATCGAGACCATATCCGCATAAGCAACAACCGATAGATTGGAGAATCACCATGGCTCATAAAAAAGCAGGCGGCAGCTCACGCAACGGCCGCGACAGCGCCGGACAGCGGCGTGGCATCAAACGGTTCGGCGGCCAGGTCGTCAGGGCCGGCAACATTCTCGTCCGCCAGCTGGGCACGGTCATCCATCCCGGCGCCAACGTCGGTTGCGGCCGCGACTATACCCTGTTTGCCATGATTGACGGCACGGTCACGTACGAATCGTTTGGCAAGGACAGGAAGCGAGTCTCGGTGTATCCCGTCGAATAGGGTTTCTTCCCGCGGGCAAGGGGCCATGCGCCCCTCCTTTGACGGTGTACGCTCATTGTGTTGACGACCCGGCATCAAGACGCTTGATGCCGGGTTTTTGTGTTTTTTCCTCCAGCTGGTCAGGTGCATGGGATTTATCGACGAAGCAAAATTTTTCGTGAAGGCCGGAGACGGCGGCAATGGGTGCGTCAGTTTCCGGCGGGAAAAGTTTGTGCCCAAGGGCGGCCCCAACGGCGGTGACGGTGGCAAGGGCGGCGATGTCTATCTGGTGGCCGACCACAACCTCCACTCCCTGATCGATTTCCGCTACCGCTCCCACTTCAAGGCCGAATCCGGTATCGGCGGCATGGGCAGCGACAAGCACGGCCGCGGCGGCAAGGACTGCTTCCTCCATGTGCCGCTCGGCTCGGTGATCAAGGACGCGGAGACCGGCGAGGTGCTGGTCGACCTGACCCATTCCGAGCAACGGTTTCTCGCCGCCGCCGGCGGGCACGGCGGCCTGGGCAACACCCGTTTCGCCAGCTCCACCAATCGGGC
>JBGSPP010000085.1:0-1962 GCA_041738515.1 Desulfobulbus sp. | reverse complement strand
GGCCGCGCCGGGTTCGAGCGCGGACACGCTGTTGCTGACAAGAAACTCAAGGAACGGCAGGCTGTCCGGGCCGGTCACCCCGATCTCGCCCATGTGGCTGGTGTCGAACAGGCCCGCGGCGGTGATCACCGCCAAATGCTCGGCCTTGGCCCCGGCCGGGTACCAGAGCGGCATGCGGTAGCCGCCGAAACAGGCCATATTGGCGCTGCGGCCGAGGTGCCACCCATGCAGCGCAGTAGTTTTCCGTTCTTCTTCCATGGGCAGTCTCCCGGTGGATTTCACCTGTAGTCCGCGGGGGGCTCGAGTACCGGCTGGCCGGTCAGGGGCACCCTGAGGTTGAAACTCTTGTAGACGACAAAGGTCTCGACCGAGCGCAGGTTGTCGATCCGCGCCACCTCCTCGGTGAAGAATTCGAGCAGGCCAAAGCCCTTGCCGAGCATGGCGGTGACGATCAGGTCGAACTGGCCGGTGACCACGCAGACCGAGATGACCCCGCGCAGCCGGCTGAACTCCTCGCCCTTCTTCACCAGTTCCATGCCCTGGACGCGGACGCCCACCATGATGATCTGCTGGTCGGGCAGGGCCTCGGGGTTGACCAGGCCGCTGATCGAGAGCACGCCCTCCTCGGTCAGCCGGCGCACCCGCGAGCGCACCGTGCCCTCGGCCAGACCGAGGTCGTCGGCGATCTGGCGGAAGGACATCCTGCCGTCGCGAAGGTGGTTGATGATGGCGATGTTGATGGGATCGATCAGCATTGCTGGTCCGGTCGAAATTGACGAATCCGGCAAATGGAAAAAAAATACCGAGGAAAGGTGCAGCGAAGATACTTAATTCTGACGGAAACAGAAATGCAAGCGAAAAGTGCGCGGCGGTGGCAAGGCGCCTGCGGCCGCCCTCAGACGCCCAGGTAACGGGCCTTGAGGGTCTGGTCGTGGCGCAGGGCCGCGGTCGGACCCGACCAGACCACGGCGCCCTTCTCCATGATATAGTGCCGGTCGGCCAGCGCGAGCAGGTTTTCCAGATTTTTGTCGATCACCAGAATGGACAGGCCTTTGTCCTTCAGCAGGGCTAGCACCCGCCAGATCTCGGCCCGGAAGAGGGGGGCAAGGCCCTCGGTGGCCTCGTCGAGGATGAGCAGGGTGGGGTTGGTCAAGAGGGCCCGGGCGATGGCCAGCATCTGCTGCTCGCCGCCGGACAACTGGTTGCCGTAATGGCCCAACCGTTCACCCAGGCGGGGAAAGAGGGTGAGCACATCGGCAAGCTGAAATGGCCGGGACGCGCCGTGGCGGTTGGCGGCGGTGGCGACCATGTTTTCCCGCACCGTCAGGTTGGGGAAGATCTGCCGCCCCTCGGGCACGAGGCCGATGCCGAGGCGGGCGATCTCGTAGCTGGCGAGCCTCTCGATGCGCCGGCCGGCAAAGGTGATGCGGCCGCTGCGTGCGGGCTGGATGCCGATGATGGACTTGATGGTGGTGCTCTTGCCCATGCCGTTGCGGCCCAGGAGGGTGACGACCTCGTGCTCGCCGATAGCCAGGGTCATATCGAACAAGGCCTGGTTCGAGCCGTAGAAGGTGTTGACGGCCTCAAACTGAAGCATGCTCAGCCCTCTCCGAGATAGGCTGTGCGGACCGCGGCGTCGGCGCGTATTTCCGCCGGCGTTCCCGTGGCAAGGTTGCGGCCGTAGACCAGCACCGTGATCCGGTCGGCCAGGCTGAACACCGCCTCCATGTCGTGCTCCACCAGGAGGATGGTCATGCTCCCCTTGAGGGCGCGGAGCAGCTTGGACATCTCCACCGTGCCGCCCGGGCCGAGTCCGGCCATGGGCTCGTCGAAGATCAGCAGCCTGGGGTTGCCGGCCAGGGCCATGCCCACCTCCAGCTGCTTCTTCTGGCCGTGGCTGAGGGTGCGCGCCGGCCGGTCAGCTTGCTCGGCGAGGTCGATCCGTGCGAGCATCGCCGGCAG
>JBGSPP010000033.1:0-7289 GCA_041738515.1 Desulfobulbus sp. | reverse complement strand
CTTTCTGCTGCGGGATGCCGACTATCTGACCGGGGCGGTCATTCGTCTGGACGGCGGCTACGTGCTCGGCGGCGATGCGGCGGCGGAGATGCCGGATGGACTGCTGTGAGGGGAACGGCGGGATGCGATAGGTCAGATGTCCCGCGCCCAGTCGGGGATGTGGCGCATGATGTACTCGGTCAGCTGCGCCCTGGAGGCCTCGTCGTTTTTCTTGACGCCGGCGTCGCGCAGGGTCTCCTCGAAATCAAACCAGCAGATTTCCTTGTCCTGGTGGTTGTACACGGTCAGGACGCGGTGATCGGGATCGTCAAGGTCCTCCTCCTCCTGGATGGCGGCGACCAGACGCAGGGCTTCCTCGTAGGGGAGAAAACGGATTTCCTCTTCACTCATCTTCGACTCCACTTGGCATTGATTGCCTGACGCAGCACAAGACACGAAAAAAGGCGAGATGAACAGGTCAACTCGCCTTCAATCGATCAGGGCAAACAGGTTCAGACAGGCTTGACCACGGCCCCGGAACGGATGCAGCGGGTGCAGGCGCATACCCGCGCGGTGCCGCCGTTGGCGGTGACCATGCGGACGCGCTGCAGGTTGGGCAGCCAGCGACGACGGGTCTTGTTATGGGCGTGGCTGACGTTGTTCCCGGTGGTGGGACCTTTTCCACAAATTTCGCATTGACGGGCCATGATATATTCTCCTTGGCAGGAATTCAACTTTTAATAACAGCGGAGAATACCCGATTGATCGAAAAAATCAAGCCCTTTTCCTCCGCAGGCGCTGCCTTCATTTCGCTCCCGGCGCAGGCGACCAGGGCCCCCGCTGCATCACCCTGAAAACCAAAATAAAAATTCTCCTCGAACTGCGGTTGGTTTCTGTTATAATCATCCTTACTTTCCTGCGAGCGCACCGCGCCGCCCCCCTCCGCCGGGCCTGGCGGGAGCGCGGCCGGCCCGAACTGAAGAAGCCGCATCCAACCTCGACCGGAACCGATCCATGGGGCATTCCGTTGCTCTGGCATACGATTTTTTTTCCTGGCGGGCTGTCCTCGACATCCTCCTGATCACCGCCGGTCTGTTTTTTCTCAACCGCACCCTGCTTCGTCTCGGCACCTGGAAGATCATGGCCGGCATCTTCATGGCCTTTCTCGTGTTCGTGCTCGCCAACGCCCTCAACCTGCAGGGCATCGAGTGGATCTACCAGAACGTCAGCCACGTGGCCGTTCTTGGCCTGATCGTTATCTTCCAGCCGGAACTGCGCAAGGTACTGGAAAAGGCCGTCTCGGTCACCCCCGGCCGGCATCGGGACCAGGACAGCCAGTTGCCCGCCCTGATCGCCGAGGGGTTCATGAAACTCGCCCACGACCGGTGCGGCGCCATTCTCGTCTTCCCCGGCAAGGAACCCATACGGGACAAGCTCTCCGGCGGTTACCAGCTCAACGCCATCCCCAGTATCCCGCTGATCCTCAGTATTTTTGACCCCAATTCGCCCGGCCACGACGGCGCGGTGCTCATCGAAGGCAACCGGCTGACCCAGTTCGGGGTCCGTCTGCCCATGTCCCAGTCTGCCCGCCTGTCCGAGGACTACGGCACCCGCCACCATGCCGCCATGGGCCTGGCCGAGCAGACCGACGCGCTCGCCCTGGTGGTTTCCGAGGAGCGCGGCCGGGTCTCGGCCTTTGTCAACGGCGAGATGCGACCGCTGGCCAATGCCGGCGAGATCACCCGGGCGATCATCGCACACCAGCGGGAGATGGGCTTCCTCAAACGGGATAACTCCCCCAGGATCCGCAAAGGGACCATCTTCCAGCTCGTGGTCAGCCTGATCGTGGCCAGCGCCTTCTGGTCCACCCTGATCGTCGCCCAGCGCGAGATCGTCGAGCGGGTGCTGCCGGTGACCATCGACTACACCTCGCCGGCGGAGAACCTGGCCCTGGTCGGCGACAAGGAGGACGAGGTCAAGCTCCACCTCACCGGCCCCAAATCGGACATGGACACGCTGATCGCCAATCCGCCCACGGTCAAGGTCGACCTGTCCCGAATGGCCAAGGGCAGCCAGACCATCATCATCACCAGTGAGAATCTGCGCCTGCCCAAGGGCGTCACCCTGCTGGACACCTCGCCGCAGCAGTTGAAGCTGACGCTGGCCGAAGTGGTGGAGAAGAACGTGGCCATCACGCCGCAGATCATCGGCAAACTGCCAGGCGCCCTGAAGCTCGGCAAGATCACCGTCACCCCGGAAACGGTCCTGGTGACCATGCCGATCAGCAAGGACGAAAAACCAGTCAGCGAGGTCCTGACCACCCCCATCTACCTCGATTCGATCACCACCGACAGCCGGATCTTCTGCAAGATCATCGCCCGGCCCTCCATCCAGCCCGTGGCCAAGCGGTGGCCGGACGTCGAGGTGGCCATCGAATTGAAGAAGTAGCCCCGCCACAGGGGAACGCCCCGTTCCTGTCCGCCGCTCCCATTCCTGCTCCGCCGCCGCTCAATTGTTACATTTTGGTTTTAATTTTCCTTTAGCCATCGCAAATATGTGAACAACAGTTCACCGGAAAACAATTGCGAGGCAACGGGTATCCGCTGCAACTCCCTGAAAAGAAAGGGGCATAACGACAGTTTGTCCGGTTGGCATCATTACTGCTATTGGTGAGGACAAAGATGAAGCGCGCGCCGCGCCGCGAGGCTCCCCCTTCCCCGCGGCCGGCGTTGCTCGACGAACCATGAACCCGTCGCCCATGCCGGCAAACCACCATCAACAGGAGAGAGTATGAAACGGACCTTTTCCACCATCGCCCTTGCCGCCGCCGTTGCCTGCGGCGCAGCATCCCAGGCCTCGGCCGCCACTGCCACCGCCGCCCTCGACGCCAACTCCGCCTATGTCTGGCGCGGCCTGACCTTCAACGACGGCTTTGTCCTCCAGCCGAGCATGGACGTCTCTGCCGGCGGATTCGCCTTCAACGTCTGGGGCAACCTGGATGTGGACGACTATGACGGCGCGGTCGATGACGGCGAGTTCTCGGAAGTCGACCTGACCGCCACCTACACCTTCAAACTCGGCGCGGTTGATGCCAGCGTCGGCGCGATCGAGTACCTCTTCCCCGGCGGCGCCGACGCCACCACCGAACTGTTCGCGGGCCTGGGCTACTCGTTTGGAGGCGGCTTCACCATCTCCACAAAATTGTACTATGACGTCGACCAGGTCAGCGATTACTACCTCACCGCAGGCCTTGGCTACAGCTACAGCATCAACGACAAGACCACCCTGGGCCTGGCCGGAACCATCGCCTACGCCGGCGAGGACTTCGCCAAATTTTATGCCGGCGGCAGCGACGGCGGCTTCTTCAACTACACCCTGACCGCCTCGATGAAGTACATGGTGACCGAGGCCTTCGGCGTCGGCGCCAGCATCAACTACACCGACAGCATGGACGAAGATGTCCTGCCCGACGAGACAGTCGACACCACCGTCTACGGCGGCGTCAGCCTCACCTACACCTTCTAAGCACCACCTGCCACCCCCCCAGCCCCGCCCTGCGATGGCCGTTTGACGCCGCCGCAGGGTGGGGCGTCTCCGTTTGCCGCTCCCCCCGGTCAGTTCCTGTTATTTCCGCACAGCGCATCGACCGGTGCGCCCCGGATTCCTGCCCGCCTGCAACCCCTCGATATTGCGAAGTCGAGGCCCGCCTCACCGCCCCCTGCCCGGTCAACTTCCGGGTTCGTCTTCCGTCTTCCCATAGACAAATAAAAAGCGATCATGTATAAGCTACAGCTATCATTTTTCCCGAAACTCTCGCAACTGGCGGTTCTGCCGCCGCTTTGACCCTACCATGAAACGATCGCTTATCCGGCTGCTCTTCCTCTGTTGCCTGGCGCTCGCCCTTCCGGGCCTGTCGCTTGCGGCCAAGGAACTGTCGCCCGAGATCAAGGACATCATCGTCACCACCTCGGACGCGGACCTGCTTCTGTTCGCCACGGTGAAAAACGGCTTCACCGACGAGATGCTCGAGGGGGTAAAGGCGGGCATGCCCGTGGTCTTCACCTTCCACATGGAACTGGTCAAGTCCAACCGGCACTGGCTCGACGCCTCGCTGGTGGAGTCCACCTTCACCCATACCCTGACCTATGACGCCAGCCGGGAGGAGTACTCGATCGCCTTCTCCGGCCAGGAGAACAAGGCGACCACCGGTTCGCTGGAAAAGGCCAAGCAGCTGATGGCCGAGCTCAACGGCGTCAAGGTTATCGCCCTCAACCAGCTGGTTCCCGACGCGCCCTACGCCATCCACTTCAAGGTCACCCTGAAGAAGGGCACCCTGCCCATGGGCCTGGGCAACCTGATTCCCTTCACCACCCTGGGGGATTTTGAAACCGACTGGCGCACCATCGAATTCCGCTACTGATCCGGCCCCGGCCGGATACCGCATGCTCACCGCTGAGCAGAAAAAAAAGAAGCAGCGGCTCGTCCGCCTGGTCATCGGCTTCTGCCTCCTGCTCATCCCGGTCCTCGCCTACCTGCAGCGCGGCCTGCTCGAGGGCGAGTACAACCTGCCCTTCTCCAGCACACTCCTGATCTTCGCCCTGATCAACGTCAACGGCCTGCTGCTGTTGCTCATGCTCTACCTGGTGCTGCGCAACCTGGTGGAACTGGTGTTCGAGCGCAATCAGAAGATCCTGGGCGCCAAGCTGCGCACCCGGCTGGTCATCGCCTTTGTCTGCCTGTCGCTGGTGCCCACCGGCATCCTCTTCGTCGTTGCCCTGCGCTTCGTCTCCACCTCGATGGACTACTGGTTCAACGCCAACGTCGAGGCCTCGCTGGAATCCTCGCTCAAGCTGGCCCAGTCGACCTTGCACAACTCGGGCCTGCATGCCGAATACATCGGCCGGCAGATGGTCTCGCTGCTGGAGAGCGGCGCCCTCGACATCCGCGACCTGGCCGCCCTGGAACGGTACTTCGTCAAAACCCTGGAGATCGACCTGCCCGGCGCCCCGGACAGCCTCACCCTGCTCGACGGCGAGCGCAACGAGCTGATCGCCCTGCGGGGCAAGCGACTGTTGCCCATCGTCCTGCCGGTGATCCCCTCGGAGGCGGTGCGCCTGGCCGTGGCCAACAATCGCGCCGAGGTCATCACCCAGCACACCACCATCGGCGAGCTGATCCAGGCCATCGTCCCGGTCCATGTGAAATTCTCCAGCCGCCACACCTGGGTCCTGGTCTCCTCCCTGCTGATCCCCACGGCCGAGCTGGAGACCCTGCTGTCGGTCTCCGAGGGCATCACCGGCTACAAGCAGCTGGTCATGCTCAAGGCGCCGATCAAGGTCAGCCTGATCATCATGCTGCTGATCATCACCCTGCTCATCCTTTTTGGGGCGATCTGGTTCGGGTTTTTCATCTCCAAGAGCCTGACCGTCCCGATCAACAAGCTTGCCGAGGCGACCAGGCGGGTGGCCGACGGCGATCTCGACTTCGTCCTGGAGAAGGAATCCGATGACGAGATGGGCCTGCTGGTGGACTCCTTCAACTCCATGACCTCTGATCTGCTGGCCTCCAACCGACGACTGGCCTCGGCCCGCGACGCCCTGGAGGAGAGCAACGAGGTCTCGGAGCAGCGCCGCCGCTACCTCGAGACCATCCTCGAGAACGTGGCCGCCGGGGTCATCGCCCTGGACGAGAACGACCGCATCACCACCATCAACCGCTTTGCCGAGGAACTGCTGGCCATCAAGCCGGCCACCTTCCTGGGCAAGGATTTCCACACCACCCTGCCCAAGCAGCACGTACTTATCGTCGAGAGTTTCCTGCGCGAGCTGGCTGGCAGCGGCAAGTCGACCATCGAGCGCCATCTGCGGGTGACCATCCGCCGCGGCGACACCCTCTCGCTCCAGGTGAACGTCACCCGCATGGTTGACGAGCGGGCCAACCCCATCGGCGCGGTCATTGTCTTCGACAACCTCACCAACCTGGAAAAGGCGCAGCGTCTGGCCGCCTGGCAGGAGGTGGCCCGCCGCATCGCCCACGAGATCAAGAACCCGCTCACCCCAATCCAGCTCTCGGCCCAGCGGCTCCGTAAACGCTTCCTTGACCGAATCGGTGAGGATCGCGACATCTTCGACCAGTGTACCAACACCATCATCAACCAGGTCGACGAGATCAAGAAGCTGGCCGGCGAGTTCTCTGATTTCGCCCGCATGCCCAAGCTGCACAAGGAATTCGGCAACCTCGGCGCCCTCACCGAGGAGGTGGTCTTTCTCTACCGCGAGGCGCACAAGCAGCTGACCATCACCTGCCACACCCACGCCGACCTGCCCGTCTTTCCCTTCGACGCGGTCCAGATCAAGCGGGTGCTGATCAACCTGCTCGACAACGCCGTGGCCGTGCTCGGCGATGCGGGCGAGATCGAGGTGGCGGTGAAGCCCGCGCCGGGGGGCCAGGCCGTCCGCCTGAGCGTGGCCGACAGCGGCCCGGGCATTGCCGACGAGGTCAAGCTGCGCATCTTCGAGCCCTACTTCTCCACCCGCAAATCCGGCACCGGCCTCGGCCTGGCCATCGCCCACACCATCGTCGGCGAGCACAACGGCCAGATCCGCTGCCAGGACAACTTCCCCACCGGCGCCGTATTTACGGTTGAGCTGCCGATGGAGACCTGATATGCTGGCGTCTGCCGCCGCTTGACGCCGCGCGGCCTGCCGCAGGCACGCAGCACCCCTTTTCGACCCCAACCCTCGCAGCCCCCATGCCCGACACCGTACTCATCATCGACGACGAAGCCGCCATTCGCGAGGCCCTCTCGGGCATCCTCAGCGACGAGGGCTTCCTGCCGCTCAGCGCCGCCTCGGCGGAAGAGGGCCTGCAGCTGCTCGACGAAAAGGACGTGCAGCTGGTGCTGCTCGACATCTGGATGCCGGGCATGGACGGCCTGGAGGCGCTCAAACAGATCAGGAAGCGGTTCGACCACCTGCCGGTGATCATGATCTCCGGCCACGGCACCATCGAGACCGCGGTCCAGGCCACCCGCGGCGGCGCCTTCGATTTCATCGAAAAACCGCTCTCCTACGACAAAATCGTGCTCTCGGTGACCAAGGGGGTGCAGCTGGCCCGACTGGAGCGCGAGAACCGCCTCCTGCGCGAGAGCGGCCCCGCCCGGCTGCAGATCGTTGGCACCAGCCCGCTTGTCGCCGGTATGCGCGAGCAGATCGAACGGGTCGCGCCCACCGACGCCTGGGTACTGATCCGCGGCGGCCACGGCACCGGCAAGGAACTGGTGGCCCAGACCATCCACAGCCAGTCGCAGC
>JBGSPP010000007.1:0-8006 GCA_041738515.1 Desulfobulbus sp. | reverse complement strand
TGCATGGCAGGCAAGGGTCCGCAGAATCAGGGCGCAGGCAGCCTCCACCGCGACCGTCATGGCCGGTGAGAGAGCGACCAGGGGCCGATCCGGGATGGTCGCGACCTGGGCAGTGACCAGCCTGACCGCCATGCCTGTTTCCCCGGCCAGTTCGCGCAGCAGGTTGACGGTGGGAAACTGGTGCAGGGAATAATCGTGCATCTTGGCCGCATCCATGTCGGCCGGGTCGCGTTCGCGCACCGTGCCTGGCGTCTCGCCCTCTTCGTGGGAGGCATCGACCAGCAGCAGCATCGCCGGCCTGGATTCGGGCAGAAGGAGCAGATCGAGCAGATACTCGCGGATGGCGCCGCCGGCATCGACGAGGCGTACCGAGGGCGGCAAGCCGTGGCGTGCAAGCGCCTCGATCACCGCCGGACCGAAACCGTCGTCGCCAAAAAGGACATTGCCGCAACCAAAGACCATCACCTCGGGGGCTGTGGCCACCGGGTCAATTTTGTGCGAGATGTGCATAATGCATGCACTATGGGGGCATTTTCCGGATTATTGCAAGAAAAAACGGAAGGAATGCTGGAGGGAAAAGGAAGGGGCGCGGAACGGCTATCCGGGAGAGATGGGTTGGCGGGCAACATATTCCAGGCACGCGCCCCTCTGACCTGAGCCGGACGACGACGCATACCCGGAGCGAAGGCGTCACTCACCCTCTGGTGCCCCCCCCAATTCGGACTCACTCTCAAGAGTGCGGCACAGGGCGCGGGCGAGGGCTTCCTGAGACACCGGCCTGGCCAGCAGTTCACCGATGCCGGCACAAAAAGGAGGCTGCGGCAGAAAAGGGTTTGAATAAAGGACCTTTGCGTTACCGAGGATTACATCTTGAACTGGCCGACCAGGGCATTAAGCTGTCCGGCCAACTGGGCCAGTTCGATGGAGTTGCTCTGCACCTGCTCGCCACCGTCGCGAATTCCGGCCACGACCGAATTGATGCCAGCAATCTCCCTGGCCATGGTCTCTGCCACCGAGACGGTCTGCGCCACCTGGCTGTTGGCCTGCTGCACCCCGGTGGAGGCCTGGGCGATATTCTCGACCACATTGCGAGTAATGGCCGCCTGCTGTTCGATGGCCGTGGCGATGTCGGCAACAAGATGTCCCACTTCGCCGATAACGATGGTGATCCGTTCGATGTCGGTCATGGCGCCGCTGGCGGACTGCTGCACCCCGGACACCCGCCCCTTGATGTCCTCGGTGGCGGCCGCCGTCTGTTTCGCCAGTTCCTTGATCTCGCTGGCCACCACGGCAAAGCCCTTGCCCGCCTCACCGGCCCGGGCCGCCTCGATGGTGGCGTTCAAGGCCAGCAGATTGGTTTGCGAGGAAATATCGTTGATCGTCTCGGTGACCTGGCCGATCTCCTGGGCAGCCATGCCGAACTGCTGCATCAACGCGGTCAGTTGCTGAGCCTGCGAACCGGCCTCTTCACTGATGGTCCGCGCCTTGTCCGAATTGACCACAATCCGGCCGATGGTGTCGTTCATCTCCTGGGTGGCGCCAGTCACGGTCGTCAGGTTGGTGGTCGCCTCCTCCATGCTGGCAGCCACGGCATGGTTGTTGGCGCTGGCCTCCTCGGCGGCCATGGCCACGGCGCCTGTCCGCGCCGACATCGCCCGCACGCTGTCGCCCATCTGCTGGGCAAGAATGGACATCTGGCTGGAAAAGGAGGCCATGGTCCCGGCATTGCCGGAGAGCTGTTCGACGATCCCGCGAATCTTCTCGACAAAGATATTGAACCCATTTGCCAGGGCGCCGATCTCGTCCCGGGTGTGGACCAGGATGCGCCTGGTCAAATCGCCCTCGCCTTCGGCGATGTCCTGCATCAGCCCGGCCGCCTGCGCGATCGGCCGGACCAGGGTGTTGGTGACCAGGGCCATGAGCCCGGTCATGAAAAAACCGCCCAGGAAGATGGCCGCGCCAATGGCCATCATGTCGCTATACAACTGGGTCTTGACCCGCTGGGTGCTGTAGCTGAACTTGAGCCGGCCAAGCTCCTCCTTGCCGCCCTGCGGCACAAGGGCACGCTCCACCAGCACCGAATGCGCGGTGGCCGGCTTTTCCTGGCTGTTTATGGTCAGCGCCCCACCCTTGGCGTCAAAAAAAACCAGCCATTCCACATCCCCATCCTTGACGATCTCCCGCACCAGCACATCCAGGGCCGGGTAATCGTAATTGCTGATGTACGGGATGCCGACCTGCTCGGCAAGCGCGACCAGGGACTGGGCCTTGGAATCGATTGCCATCTGCATCAGCCGATTGCTGCGGACCATCATGAATGCGCCCAGGCACAGCAACAGAATCGCGGTGGTCGCGACCGTAGCCGCAAGGATCTTCCCTCTGATGGATCGGATGGTAAGCTTCAGCATGCGTCCTCCGCTGCCCTGGCCTCATCGGCGTCGTCCGACAAGCCGGTTGCCTGGGGTGGTGTTGAAGACCGGGAGTTCCCGGCGCCGATTCCCCCCGCGCTCCTGAGTTTCGGCCGGACCGCGGGGGCGAGAGGCATGAACGAACTACTTGACGATATACTTCTGCCCTTCACCGGCGATGAAATCGAGCGTCTTCTGCAAACCAGCCGAGGGCGCGCCCTTGGTCACCAGGGTAATGGGCCGGCCCACTTCCGGGACGGCCGGACCGTTGACCGTGGCGTCAAGCTGCGCCGAGGCCGCCAGGGAAACAGCGCCCGGGGTGGCCAGGACCCGAGCCTTCAGGTCCTCGGCGGTGGTTCCCTCCACCGCCCCGGCGAGATACGGTGCGCCGTCAAGGATCTGCTTCTGGAAGACGCCCTGGGTTCCGGGGATCTTGCTGCCAAGGACGACCACCACCGGTTTGTCCGGTCCGCCCACCTCGGACCAATTCTTCACCTTGCCGGTGAAAATACCAACCAACTGCTCCCTGGTAAGGGTCGAGACCGTCACATCCTTGTTGGTCATGACCTTGACCACGTCCTTGCCGATCACCCGGTTCTTATAGACGCTCTTATCAGCTATGGCATAGCCCTCCTTCTCCATCATCGTCATCCAGTCCGGGAAGGTGACTCCGCCGACGGCCGCCTCAATGGCGCCGGTATCCAGATCCTTGATGGCCTGCACCGGCCCGCTGGCGGCTACCATCAGTTTGACGCCGCTGGCCTTTTCCAGCGGATCTTTAATCTTGTTGAAAATATTTTCCACCGCCGCCGCACCCGAGCCGATCTTGACCTCCTCGGCAAGCCCTTGCGCCGCCAACCCCATGATGCCAACCGCCACTGCGATGGCCCTGATCAGGCCCCCTCCCGTCTGCATCGCCATACCAACGACCTCCCTTGTGGTGTGATTGTTCCATGGCCAGGGCGACCTCCGTGCCGTCGACCTGCCGATTCCCCGACTCTCCCGCAACAACATACTCAGTGCTTACGCCCAGATTCATCCAGACGGAATCGCCCAGCGCAAACAGTTACTCTTATTGATGCACAATTCACGGGGTATGTCAAATCGGAGAGCGATTTTTTTCTGCGGGAGAAGGTTTTCAGGGAAACACAGCAATCGGTCGCCGGGACTGGCGACGAGGCCGACCGTGGCCCGTTGCCCTTTGTCCAAAAGGTGGCTATGTTCTGTGATACCGGTGGGATTGATGCATCTATGCAGGCCAGAGGGATGAACTTCGCGGAGCGGTGGATGCGGGCATATCGTTGCCGCAAACGCCCAGCCTCGGCACACGCAATGGGAGGTGGCAAAATGATCAAGCAGATTGGCAGGATCCTGTTGACAGCGGTGGCGGCCAGTCTTGTCGCGGCCTGTGCGGGCGACCGACCCGCCAACCTTGGGGTGCAACACGGCAAACTGCACCCCTGCCCCGATTCGCCCAACTGTGTCACCAGTTTTACCGTCGACGACCGGCACAGGATTGCGCCGCTGGTCTTCGCCGATGCCCCCGACCGTGCATTTGCCCGCCTGAAAGAGACCCTGGAGCGGAGGGGCGACGTGACCGTCATCGAACAGAGCCCCACCTACCTGCGGGTTGAACTGCGAACCAAGCTGTTCGTCGATGACGGCGAGTTCTTGCTCGATGTCGGGCAGCACCTGATCCACCTTCGCTCCGCATCCCGCCTGGGCTGGTCCGACCTGGGCAAGAACCGCGACCGGATGGAGGCCATCCGCACCGAATTCAACCGCTCCGCTACCGAAGAGACATCAGTGAGCGGCACACGAACACAATAAACCGGACGCAATTCACGCCCCCGATGCAAGCCGAAAAAAAAGCGCCTGACTCAATCTTGAGTCAGGCGCTTGTGTTTGCAATGGCTGGGGGACAGGGATTCGAACCCCGATAAGCGGAGTCAGAGTCCGCTGTCTTGCCGTTAGACCATCCCCCAGTGGCGTGAAGTGCGGTGAAAATAGATGGATTCCGTTCGGTTGTCAAGGGAAAATCAGAGCCCCAGCATTACCGGGCGGCCTGAACGGCGGCATCCCGTGGCGAACTGGCAGGCGCTGCTCAGGCGATAATCAGCCCAGCGTAACCGACCACCTGATCAGTGTCGCCACTGGCCTCGCCCGAATCGGTGTAGCGGACCAGGTCGGCCCTGGTCGCCCCCAGTTCCATGGCGGCAATCAGGGCGATGGTCGTCGGCATGACGCCGCACATGGAGATGCGCTGTCCAAGCACGGTGGCATAGAGGCCCTGCGGGTCCATGGCCACGACCCGATCGATGGCCAGGTGATCCTTTCTGGCGGCATCCTGGCGGCATTCATAGTGGCTCATGTCGGTAGAGGCGAGCATCAGCACCGGCTTGCCGTATTCCCTGATGGCAGCCGCCAACTCCAGGGCCGCTGCCTGGCAGGCGGCATAGGAGAGATGGGACACCACCAATGGCACGATCCGCAACCGCGGTTGCTCGTGCTGCAGGAACGGCACCTGCACCTCCAGGGAGTGCTCATGGCGATGGGCCTCCTGGTCCTCGACGATCAGGGTGGATCGCTTGAGGATGAGCGCCGCCAGTTCCCGGTCAATCGGCACGATGCCCATGGGCATCTGCCAGTCCTCGGTTCCCATCGCCAGGGGCGTGCCCCGGCCATGATGGTTGGGTCCCATGATCAGTACCGTGGCCGGCACCCGCACCTGGCTGATGGTCAGGCCGGCGGTAGCGCCGGAATACACGTAGCCGGCGTGCGGCATGACCACGGCCAGGGCCTGCTGTCGCCCCTCTTCGGGCACGGCGGGAATGAGGCTGTCCATGGCGGCCCGCAGTCGCGAGGGGGCCGCGGGGTAAAATCGATTGGCAACCGCCGGCATCCGTGTCATCAGTGCACCTCCTGACGAAGTCCTTTGCGGGCACCTTCCACCCGGATTCACTTCGCCTGCCAGATCGTTCCTCCGGGCCCGTCCTTGAGGACGATGCCGTGGCCGAGCAGATAGTCGCGCACCTTGTCCGACCCCGCCCAGTCCTTGGCTGCCCTGGCCTGGTTGCGCTTGGCGATCAGACCGGCGATCTCCTCCTCGGTGAGACTGATTCCGGCCAGCATCCGTGCTTTCGCGTCGGCCACTGCCGTCTGGGGATCCTTGCCGAGCAGGCCGAGCACGCCGGCCAGTGTCCGCAGGGTCTGGGTCGTCTGCGCCAGCAGGCGCAGATCGCTATCGGCCGGTCGCTCGGGTAGTTGTGCCAGAACCTTGTTGCTCAGCTTGACCGCGTCAAACAGGTGGCCAATAGCTTGGGCTGTGTTGAAATCATTGTCCATGGCTTCGTCGAACCGCGACTGGAGAGCCTCCAGACCGGCACGGTCCTTGGCCCCTATCGCGGCGAGTCCGTCGCCCCCCTCTTGGGGCAGCCCGGCCAGTCGGGCCAGGCAATCATACATCCGATCTAGGCCGGACTGAGCATCCCTGAGCGCGGTTTCCGTGAAGTCGAGCGGGTTGCGGTACTGGGTGGAAAAGATGAACAACCGCAGCACTTCCGGATCGTACTGCGCCAGCACATCGCGGATGGTGAGGAAGTTGCCCAGCGATTTGGACATCTTCTCGTCCTTGATGGTAACGAACCCGTGGTGCATCCACAGCCGGGCGAACTCCTTGCCCGAGGCACCGCAACTCTGGGCAATCTCGTTCTCGTGATGGGGAAAGACCAGATCCTTTCCGCCGCCGTGAATGTCGAAGGTTTCCCCCAGATATTTCCGGCTCATCGCCGAGCATTCGATGTGCCAACCGGGTCGACCCGCGCCCCAGGGGCTGTCCCACTTGGGTTCGCCCGGTTTCGCCCCCTTCCAGAGGACAAAATCCATGGGGTGCTCCTTGCGGTCATTGACCTCCACCCGGGCCCCGGCCTGCATGTCGTCGAGACTGCGGCCGGACAACCGGCCATACCCGGCGAACCGTTCCACCCGGAAATAGACGTCGCCATCGTTCGCGTAGGCCAGACCCTTGTCCTGCAGGGCGCCGATCAGCTTGATCATCTCGCCCACGTGCTCGGTGGCCTTGGGCTCCAGGTCGGGCCGCAGGGCGCCGAGGGCGTCCATGTCGGTGTAGAATTCGTCGATGAAGCGAAGGGCCAGGCTGGCCGGATCTATCCCCTGCTCGGCCGCCCGATTGATGATCTTGTCATCGATATCAGTAAAATTTCGAACAAAGGTAACCTGGTACCCGCGATGACGCAGGTACCGCACCACCATGTCGAACACCAGGGCGGAACGGGCATGGCCGATGTGGCAGTAGTCGTAGGAGGTGATACCGCAAACATAGAGCTTGACGTGCCCCTCCTCCAAGGGTTGCAGAGGCTCTTTTTTACGGCTCAGGGTATTGTATATTTTAATGGGCATGGCGATCCGGACGGGTTGACAGGGAAGTACAGACAATATGCTTATACACTAATGGCAACAGTATCGGAATTCAATACGTTCTTACAGCAACGGCCGCTATTCCGCCGTCACCCGGGGCAGGAGCAGCAGGGCAGGCAGGGCGACCAGAGCGCAGCCGAAAAAGAACACCGGCCAGCCCACGGTCTCGGCCAGCCAGCCGGTGGGCGCTGATGCCAGGACCCTGGGTATGCCCATGAAACTTGAGAGCAGGGCGTACTGAGTAGCGGTGAACCGCTTGTTGGTCAGCGAGGCCATATAGGCCACATAGGCGCTGGTGCCCATGCCGCCGCTCAGGTTCTCGAAGGCGATCACCGCCGCCAGCACGGGCAGGCTGTTGCCGGCCAGCGCAAGCCAGGTAAACCCCAGAGTGCTTACCGCCTGCAGGAAACCAAACACATACAGACTGCGGACAATGCCGACCCGCAAAAGCACGATCCCGCCCGCCAGGCCGCCGGCAACGGTGGCCCAAAAACCAAACAGCTTGGCCACCGTACCAATTTGGGTCTTGCTGAAGCCCAGTGACAGATACAGGGGCGTGGTCATGGTCGAGGCCATCTGGTCGCCGATCTTGTAGAGCAGGATGAACACCAGGATGAGCAGGGCCCGGTCACGGCTGAAATATTCAACAAAGGGCTGGACCACGGCTTCCCGGAAACTGGTCGGCGCCCCCTCGGCAACAGACGGTTCCCGGCAGAGCAGAGTGGTGATCACGCCCACCAGGAGCGAGGCGGCCATCAACAGATACACTGATCGGAAGCCTATATGGTCGGCCAGGATCAGGCCGCCGCTGCCGGCCAGGAGCATGCCGATGCGGTAGCCGTTGACATAGAGCGAGCTGCCCAGCCCGAGTTCGTTGTCGTGCAGGTCCTCGCGCCGGTACGCATCGACCACCACATCCTGGGAGGCGGAAAAAAAGGTGACCAGAAAGGCGGCCACGGCGACCAGCCAGGGCGTTTGCCCGGGATCGGTCCGCCCGAGCAGCACCAGGGCGACGATTAGGGCCGCCTGCATGGCCAGCATCCAGCCGCGGCGGCGGCCCAACAGCGGCAGGGCGAAGCGGTCAAAGACCGGGGCCCAGAGGAACTTCAGGGTATAGGGCAGGCCAACGAGGGAGAACAGGCCGATGACGGAGAGATTGAC
>JBGSPP010000356.1:0-3593 GCA_041738515.1 Desulfobulbus sp. | reverse complement strand
CTCGCGGGCCTTGCGGATGCGCCGGACCAGGTCGTCGGAACCGATCTGGCCGACCGTGCCGTGGCCGTGGACGATGTTGCCGGAGGCGGTGATGATGCCGATCAGCTGCTCCTTGCCGCGGGCGTCGTCATAGGAGGCGGTGACAGTTTGCAGATACTTGTGGAAACCGACCTGGTTCGGGATGGTCGCGTCGGCGGCCGTGCCGAGCAGGGTCTTGAGTTCGGCCTCCATCTCCGGGTGCGTCTTCAGCCCGTCCACGAGCCCGGTGGCCAGCGCCAGTCGGGCGCGGTCGCCGTTGACCGAGGCCAGGTTGGCCACCAGATTGTCGATATTCTCGCGCAGGTTGTCCACGGTCAGCTTGCGGTTCTGGGCTATGTCGGCGCAGTAGACGTTCCACAGGTTGCCCAGCCACAGCTGGCTCGCCTCCCGTTCCTCGGGCGACATGTCGTTGCGGAGGAAGGGCTCCAACGCCGATTTGAAGGCGCCGACCCGGAACACATGAAAGTTGACCGCCAGTTTGTCGAGCAATTCCCGCATGTACAGGCGGTAGAGGGCAAAGCCGCGCAGATGGACCGCGCCCATGGGGTTGAGGTAGATCTTGTCCGCCCAGGAGGCCAGGTAATACTGGGCCTGGTTGAAGGAATCGCCAAAGGCGACGATCCGCTTGCCCTTCTTCTTGAAGGCCTCAAGCGCCGAGCCGATGACCCGCACCTGATCGAGGCTGATCTCGCTGATCCGGTCGGGTTTAAGCACCAGCAGCTTGATCCGCGCATCTTCGGCCGCCTGATTGATCATATCGAGCACATCCTGGAGAAACACCTCCTCGTGCAGCGGCGCTCCAGCCAGTTTGTTGACCGCCCGGGTCAACGGGTCCATGGGCGAGCGCACCTCGACGATACTGCCTTCCGGAGCGAACACCAGAGCCGAATCCGCGGGGATCCTGACCTCGGGCGTGTACAGGATCATGCCCAGGCCAAGCAGGAGAACGCCGAGGAAGACGAGGTTGCTGAGCACGGAGAGGCCGGTGGAAAAAAACTTCCACAGCCAGTAAAAGGGCAGGAACAGCATCTGAATAAAACGTTTCATGGGATCGGCTTCCTTGGGCCGGAAAGGGCCCGGGCGATGGGGCCCGGGGGCGCGGTGCGGCGTGGTTGTTGATCGTGTTCTGGACGCTGACGGGCGGGCAGGGAAGGCGGATGCGCCGGGTGGGGCGCATGGCGGCTGACCGGCGGGCATGGTACCATGCCGGCGGGCGCGGAACAACAGGAATGCGGGGCTGGGGGGTCAGGCGGTGCGCGGCTCGGGGTTGATCTCCACTTTCAGGGCCTGGGCCAGTTCCTGGAGCGAATAGGGCTTGCGGATGTACTGGGTGATGCCGAGCGCCATGGCCTGTTCGATATCTTCGGCGCTCGAGTAGCCGCTGGTGATGATGGCCTTCTGTCGGGGGGTGTGCTTGATCATCCGCCGGTAGGTCTCGCAGCCGTTGATGCCCGGGTCCATGATCATGTCAAGGATGACCAGATCCACCGGCGTCTTCTTGATGCACTCGATCGCCTCCTCGCCCGACCGGGCGGTCAACGGCTGATAACCGAGCCGGCTCAACAGCCGCCGGGCAATCTCCAGCTGGCTCTTCTGGTCGTCGACCACCAGGATCCGCTCGCCGTTGCCTCGGTACTGGTGCAGCATCGGCTGCTGCTGGACGGGTCGGTGGACTTCGCTGCGGTCGACCGGGAAATACAGCGAGAACAGGGTGCCCCGGCCGCTGGTGACCACATCGATGAAGCCGCCGTGGTCATGCACCGTGTTCCAGACCACGGCCAGGCCAAGTCCGGTGCCGCTGCGGCCCATGATCTTCTTGCTGTAGAAGGGGCTGAAGATCTGTTTGAGATCCTCCTCCGAGATGCCGGGGCCGTTGTCTTCCACCGAAAGCAGCACGTACTCGCCGGGTTCTATGGCTTCATAGCCTTCGTATGGGGTCGAGAAATAGACGTTGCGGGTGGCGATGTTGACCTGGCCTTTGCCCTGGATGGCCTCGGCGGCGTTGTTGACCAGGTTCATGACCGCCTTGGAGATGTGCAGGCTCGAGCAGCGGATGCCCAGCAGTTTGCCCTCCAGGTAGGAATTGATCTGCACCGATGGGTGGCGCTGGGCTATCTCCCGGTACTCGACCGATCCGAGGTAGCTGGAAACGATCTGGTTAATGTCCCGCACCTCTTTGGTGCAGGTCGCGCCCCGGGCCACGGTCAGCAGATCGCCGACCACGGCCGCGGCCCGCTTGCCGGCCTCGCGGATCATCATCAGCTCTTCCCGGTGCTTGAAGTCCCGGCCCAGGTCCATGAGCAGCAGTTCGGGGAAGGTGATGATCCCGGAAAGGATGTTGTTGAGGTCGTGGGCCACGGAACTTGCCATCAGGCCGAGGGATTCCATACGTCTGGCATCGGCGAGCTTCTCCGCAAGCACCACCTTCTGCTGCATGGCGGTCTCGGTGGCGGTGACGTCGCGGATGGCGGCCACCTGCACCTGGCGGCCCTGGTGATCGATGCTCTTGACCCGGATCTCCACCGGAAAGGAGGCGCCGTCCTTGCGCAGGCCCCGGGCCTCGAAGGGGCCTATGGTCTCCAGGTCATGGGGTTGGGTGATGGCCCGGATGGAGGAGCGGTCAAGCAGGACGTTGAACACCTGCTTGCCGAGAAGCTCTTCCTCCCGATAGCCGAACATCCGGCAGAGTTGCGGGTTGGTCTGCAGGAGGACGCCCTTGTCGTAGATGATGATGCCCTCCCAGGTGGCCTGGGCCAGCTGGCGGAAACGCTTCTCGCTGTTGCGCAGCTGGGCCTGCAGCCGCTTGTGTTTGATGGCGTGGCCAACGGTGCGGATCAGCAGATCCGGGTCGCAGGGCTTGCGGATATAGTCGTGGACGCCCAGCCGCAGGGATTCCACGGCCGAGTCCAAGGTGGCGTTGCCGGTGAGGATGACGACCGCGGTGTCGGGATGGGCTTCGCCGATGCGGGCGGCAATCTCGTTGCCGCTGATGTCGGGCAGGTTGATGTCGATCAGGGCCGCCGAGTAGGTGCCCTGTCGCAACAGGCCCATGGCCTCCCTGCCCGAGTGGGCGACGGTGACCCGATACTGTTCGGCGGCAAGGAGTTGTTCGAGGCTGGAGCAGAAGAGAGGTTCGTCGTCAATGATGAGAATGGAATAATCCATAAATTCCAATGTACTGTCAGAATAATTACTGCCAGCAATCCGGCCCGGCGTGGAGCAACTTCCTCAAGAGAGACACGTTTTTGGTGCAATAAGGACTATTGAATCCTGTTTATCGATGGATGTCCAATGAAAAAAAACAACAGTTTTGCTTTGCTGACAATGGTTTCAGGCCGGAAGGCTGATGGTGAACACCGTTTTTCCCGGGCGCGAGGTGCAAGCGACCCCGCCACCCATCCGCGCCATCAGGCTCTCCACGATTGACAACCCCAGGCCGCCGTGGCTTTCGCTCTTGGTGGTCAGCCCGGGCGTGAACAGCGCGGCCTGCACGGCCGGGTCTATGCCCGGGCCGTCATCCTCGACGGTGATGACGGCCGTCTCGGCGCGGGAAG
>JBGSPP010000347.1:0-3172 GCA_041738515.1 Desulfobulbus sp. | reverse complement strand
GCCGCGGACCGGGCGAGACCAGGCTGGAGATCGACAAGCGGCGGATCAACGACCGCATCACCCGCCTGGGCAAGGAGCTCAAGGCCGTGGGTGAGCAGCGCTACCACCGCCGCGTCCGCCGGCGCAAGCGCGAGGTGCCGGTGATCTCGCTGGTCGGCTACACCAATGCTGGCAAATCGACCCTGCTCAACACCCTGACCCACAGCGAGATCCAGGCCGAGGACCTGCTGTTCGCCACCCTTGATCCCACCAGTCGCCGCCTGCGCTTTCCCCAGGACATGGAAGTGATCATCACCGACACCGTGGGGTTTATCCGCAACCTGCCCGCCGAGCTGCTCAAGGCCTTCGAGTCCACCCTGGAGGAACTGTTCGAGGCCGATCTGCTGCTGCATGTGATCGATATCAGCAACCCGGCCTGGCGGCAGCAGGCCCAGGTGGTGGAATCGTTGCTGGCGGAACTGGAGCTGGACGAGATTCCCTGCCTCAAGGTGTTCAACAAGATCGACCGGCTGGACGGGGAGGCGCAGGCTGTGTGGCGGGAAACCGAGGATGGTGTGGGCGTCAGCGCCCTGTATCCGGAGACGCTGGCGCCGCTGCTGGATCGGGCCTGGACGATCCTCAGCCCGGCTGAGGGGCAGGCAGGGTGAAAACGGGCTGAGAGGCGGGAGTCAACTCTGGAGAAAGAACCCCAGATCGCGTTCCATATCCGTCTTGTCCTTGAATTGGCAGCCGACGGTGTTTTGCTGCACCGATCTGACGATCGCCTGCTTCTTGAGTTGGGTTTTCTTGCGGTCGTTGAGCTGGAATTCGAGCATCAATTCCTGTCCCGGTTCGATCCGGTGCACACCGGAGACCGTGAACCCCAGGCCGCCGCGGGAGATGTTGCTGATGTGGACGATGCCGCCGCCCCCGCCGGCCGGGTTGGTTATGGAATAGGTGCCGGGCAGGCTGGTCTGTTTGCGGAAATGGCGGCGAAAATCGAACAGCACGCTTAACACGTGCTGGCAGCGGCACCGGACCGAGACGGTATGGCGGGCATGCAGCAGCTTTTCCGCCGAGAGGTGCTTGACCGCGCCACAGGCCGGGCAGATCAGGGTGGCGGTATTATTGTCGCGGACGTGAACCTTGATGCTGTTGATTGCCATCAGTCGTAGATGATGCAGGTGTAGCGTTCGAGTTCCGCCTCGGTTGCCGGGTCGAGCTCGGCGGCCACCTCATGGATCTGGTATTCGCGCTGGCAGCCGGTGCATTTGAGCCGGACCTGGCGGCAGCGGCGCTGCACCTGCAGGGGTTCACCGCACTGCCGGCACTTCATGGCGACCCTGCCTTGCCGATCAGCTCTTCCCGGGTGAACACCGCCTTCAGGGTGTAGCCCCGGGCCGCGAGCGTCTCGGCCCCGCCTTCCTGCCGGTCGACAATGGTGACCACCAGGCCGACCCGGAAACCTTCGTTTTCCACTCGTTCGATCACCTTGAGCAGAGTGCCGCCGGTGGTGACCACGTCCTCGACCAGGGCCATCAGGCCGCCCGCGGGCAGGTTGCTCTTGCCCTCGATGAAGTTGCCGGTACCGTGGCCCTTGGCCTCCTTGCGGACGATGAAGGCCGGAATGGGCGCCTTCTCCAGGTGGCTGACCAGGGACACGGCCGTGACCAGGGGATCGGCTCCCAGGGTCATGCCGCCGACGCCGACGATGGGTTCGGGGTGCTGGCGGATCAACTCGAACAGCAGTCGGCCGCAGAGGTAACTGCCCTCGGCGTCGAGCGTGGTCTGCTTGCCATCGACGTAGAAATCCGAGGTCTTGCCCGAGGTGAGGGTGAAGGTGCCCTGGCGGTAGGATTTTTGTAAAAGGAGTTCTTTCAGCCGTTGTCGTTCGTTCATGCCCTGTATCCTTTGCTCATGGTTGCGGTGCAAGATACCCGGTTCGGGGCCATTCGCAAAACGATTTCTCAAGCCAAACCGTTTCCACGACGCATTTACTCGGCAACGTCATCCATCGTGGGCTCAAGCCCCGGCTAGCGCCGCCTTCCCGCTTGCATTTTTTGGCGGCCTCGTGGATAGTGTCGCCAGTGTCAACCATGTTCAGCAACCATCAGAAAAGAGGCAATGCATGTGCGGAATAGTCGGATACGTCGGAACCAGAAGGGTCGTGCCCATACTGCTGGAAGGCCTGCGGCGGCTCGAATACCGGGGCTATGACTCGGCTGGCCTGGTGTATCATCTCGACGGGCGGCTGGTGCGGTTCCGGGCCAAGGGCAAGCTCGCCAACCTGGAGGCCGTGGTTGACGACTATATCGGCGCGGCCAGCAGCACCGGCATCGGCCACACCCGCTGGGCCACGCATGGCGCGCCCACCGAGGGCAACGCCCACCCTCACACGGACTGCACCGGCGACCTGGTGGTGGTGCACAATGGCATCATCGAAAACTACAGCGCCCTCAAGGGCGAGCTGACTGCCAAGGGGCATGTCTTCACCTCCCAGACCGACACCGAGGTGCTGGCCCACCTCATCGAGGATTGCCTGCAGGGCGATCTGGTAGCTGCGGTGCGCGAGGCCCTGGCCAGGGTCGAGGGCTCCTACGCCATCGGGGTGCTCTGGGCGAAAGAACCCGAGTTGCTGGTCGCGGCCCGGAACCACAGCCCGCTGGTCATGGGCGTGTCGCCGGAAGCCTGCTTCATCGCCTCCGATGTGCCGGCGCTCCTGCCCTACACCCGCGAGGTCATCTTCCTCGACGACCGCGAGATGGCGGTGCTGCGCAAAGGCAGCTATTCCATAGTCCAGGTGGACGACGGCTCGGAGCTGGAAAAGCCCACGACCACCATCGACTGGAACGCCTCCATGGCCGAGAAGGGCGGTTACCGCCACTTCATGCTCAAGGAGATCTTCGAGCAGCCCCAGGCCATCCTTAACACGGTCAGCGGCCGCATCGTCCCGGATACCGGCCTGATCGAACTGCCGGAAATCGGCCTGGACGAGGCCGCGCTCCGGGGCATCGAGCGCATCGCCCTGGTGGCCTGCGGCACCTCCTGGCACGCGGCCCTGGTGGCACGGTACTGGATCGAGAAGTGGGTAGGCATCCCGGTGGAGGTGGACATTGCCTCGGAGTTCCGCTACCGCCGCCTGCTGGTGAACGAGCGGGTGCTGACCATCGTCATCTCCCAGTCCGGCGAGACC
>JBGSPP010000285.1:0-5877 GCA_041738515.1 Desulfobulbus sp. | reverse complement strand
TCAGGCCCACGGCATGCAGATTGGAATGCACCCGCAGGGTGATCCAGGCGGCGCGGAGCAGGGGCGTCAGCCCGGCCCGCAGCGCCAATCCCTCCTCAACGATCATCGTCATTCCCTCCTCCTCGCAAAAGGTGGCGACCGGTTCCAACCCCACCGCCGCAGCGCCTGCCGCCAGCGTGACAAAGACATACACACCGTCATGCAGGATCGGTTGCATGTTTTGCAGCAACTGGGGCAACCGGGATATGGGAGAGGGCATGATCAGTGGGTGCAGAGGCTATGGAGTGGCATCACCGCGGCGGACGCCCGTAACGCTGCCCGCCAGGCTTCCAATTGACTGAAGGGCTCAAGGCCTTGGGTTACATATTACCTGGAGACGACGATGACAGGCAAGGGGGGAAAGCGATTGCTCTCCCCGAACTGAACGTCGAGTCCGGCCTGCCAGCGCAGGGGCTCGGCGTACTCATCGGTGAGGCGCAAGGCTGCGAAGTGTCAGAGGGGCAACAGAGGACTGCCAGGTTCCCGGCAAGCCCTCCACCTCCCCGTGCCTGCGCACCCGGTTGCGGCCGTCGACCTTGGCCTGGTAGAGGGCAGCGTCGGCGTTGTTGAGCAACCGGGTCAGATCCTCCTGGGATTGCGGGATGCAGGTGCAGACGCCAATGCTTGCGGTGCAGCGCACCCCGGGCGCGTCATGGCTTTCCAGCTGTTCGATGGCAAACCGCAGCCGCTCGGCCACCTCGGTCGCCGCCTCGCCGGAACCGAACATCAGCACGGCGAACTCCTCGCCGCCCAGACGGCCGAAGATGTCCTGGGTGCGCAGCATCTGTCCCACCCGGGCAGCAATCACCCGCAGGACCACATCGCCCACTGCGTGGCCATGGGTGTCGTTGATCCATTTAAAATGATCGATGTCCAGCATCAGCAGGCTCACCGGCGCCTGCTGGCGGATGGCGATGTGCAGCGCCAGGGTGGCGTTCTGGATGAAAGCGCGGCGGTTGAGTATGCTGGTGAGATGATCGTGCAGTGCGGCCCGGCGCAACTCGTCATCGGTGCGCTCCTTGGACAGGAGGACGAAACCGACCGATCCGACCATCATGAAACTGAACAATATCAGAAACGTGAGCGACTGGACCGCGCCGGGGTGGAACAGCGAGGCGATCTTCTGCTGTCCCAGGGTGAACCAAACGCGCAGCGCCAGGGAGAAGCAGAAAGCGACATAAGAAAGGGCGATAGCGCGATAGAGGGACGACATTCCCGGTCGCCGCAGCATGATGGTCGCCGCCGTGCCGAACAGGACCAGGGCGATCAGGCTGGCGACGCCAACCAGCGTTCCAGGATTGTCCCCGGACAACCAGAACACCAGGCAGCCGGCCAGGGTCAGCAGGGCAAACAACTGTTCCAGCCGGCGTTCGCGCTGCTCGTCGTTCAGGGCGAAGGCCAGCGCCTCCAGGGCGAATCCGGCAAAGAGGATGGCGTTGCCTATCTCCAGCGACAGCAGGCACGCAATATGGCCGCGCAGGCTCAGAAGCAGCCAGGCGACGGCCTGGAAAATCTTGCCGCCGAGAAAGAGGCGGTAGCGGAACTCCGGCCGTTCCGAACGGTGGTAAGCCAGCAGCAGGACCACGGTGAAGAGATTGCCAATGATCAGCAGCCGCAGGACAGTACAGATATCGAGTTCCAGAATACTCATACGCCGGATGCGGATGTCATGCGCAATATTCTCGCGGATTGGAAGGCCAAGGTTGCCGGGTGCGGCCCACCGCCCCGGCGTCATGGGGCACGGGCCGGAACTGTTCGACAGCCATGGCGTGCGTGGCCTTGCCGGGGTGGCGCGCCGCCATCGCTGCGGCAGACATGGTCATGGAGGCTCCAGCTTTCTTTTCAGACCAGAGGCTCATCTCTTACTTTTATTCTTCCTCAATGGATTCAATGAATCGCTCGGCCAAACTAAAGCGGAATTCTTTGCCCGGGGCAAGGGAATAGTTGTGCATATTGCCAATACCCGGATGTAATACGAATTGTTTGACTACAAGGTGTTGCCGTTCTTTTGCCGCAACTTGTACAGCGCGGTGCAACTCCTGGTTTACACTGAGATACAGGCGCCTGCCCAAACCCGTTTCTGGCGAGGGTGAAGGCAGAGCCCCCTTTGTATTTCGACCGCCACCCTGCTTCACGGCCTGGGATGAGCAGAGGCCGGGTATGCGGACTTCCTGACCGGCCTGTACGTGGCGCACTCCGGGTCTGGTAGTCAGTCGAGTGCGCCCAGACTCATCTCCTACCGCCAAGCCATTGCCATTCAACGATTCTTGTGCTATCCTGTAGGAATGATGCCTGTTCTCCGGAAAGGGGAACGGCCAGTCCCAAAGGGTTCCTTGCCCATACTCATGCCCCCTTCACCGCATGTGAGGAATGCCCTTGGACATCCGCACCATCATCCTCGCCCTGGCCACCGGCAATCTGGTGTTCGGGGTTATCCTCTTCCTGTTCCAGCGCCGCCAGGAACGCTCCCTGCGCAACTGGTTCTGGACTGCCGCCAAATTCCTCCAGTGCGCCGGCTGGCTGCTGCTCGCCCTGCGCGGCACCATTGTCGACATACTCAGCATCACTCTTGGCAACATCGCCCTCATAGCCGGCTTTGCCTATGAATGCTGGGCCATCTTCCGCATCTCGGGACGGTCGGTCCCGGTCGCGTACCAGGGACTCAGTCTGGCCGTCATCAGTATCGGCATAGTGCTGGCCGCACCCCTGGGAGCCACCAGTCGAATCGCGGCAGCCTCGTTCCTCTCGCTGCCGTTTTTCCTCCTCGCGGCCTGGGCCATTCATGCCGGCGAACGGCGCCGCTCCTCACTGCGCATCTATCTGAGTGCGAGCATCGCCCTCCTTGCCCTGGCAGTCTTCTGCCGCGGCCTCACCGCCCTGCTGGAAGCAAACAGTTTCACCCTGTTTTCAGCCAACACCATCCAGGTGGTCACCTTTGCCATCCTGTTCCACATGATGCTCACCAACGGCTTCGGTATGCTGATCCTGTCCAGGGAACATACTGACCGGCGGTTGCAGGAGGTTTTAAAGGAACAGCGGGCCATCCTGGACACGCTGCCCACCGGGCTCTGCATCCTTCGCGACCGGGTGATCGTCCAGTGCAACCCGGCCATGGAGACCATGTTCGGCTTTGCCCCCGGCACCCTGCAGGGCAATTCGGTGCGCAGCCTGTACGAGAGCGACCAATCCTTTGCCCAGTACGGCCAGGTCATTTATGCCCAGATTGCAGCCACCGGCTGTTTCGAGGGCGAAGTGCACTACTGCCGCCAGAACGGTGAGCGCTTCTGGGCCAAGGATCACGGCCGAACCATTGTCCTGGGGGACCGGCCCGAGGCCTACACCGTATTTTCCGTGATCGACATTACCGAGGAGAAACGGCAGCAGGAACTGCTGACCCGGCGCAAGGAAGAGTTGGAGGCAACGCTGGCACGGGTCAAGCGGCTGGAGGGCATCATCTCGATCTGCATGTACTGCAAAAAGATCCGCAACGAGCAGGAATCGTGGGAACAACTGGAGAAGTACATTACCGAGAACAGCGACGCCCTGTTCAGCCACGGCATCTGCCCCGACTGCTATGCCCACTCCCAGGTTGGGTTTGCGGCAGGAAGGCCGGGTTCTATTTCGAAGCAGGAGGCGGAGGACATGGGAAGCTAAGGTGCGGCTGAAATCACGCCCGTTGCGGCCTGGGCAATGCAATTCCCCGGCGGCAGGTTACCCCCTGCGAACGGCTCGGGTGGAACGGCTGGGGCAAACAACGCCCAGGTCCATACCGTTTCCTTGCTTGACTGGCAAGGCCGGATGGCCTTTTCTCTAGAGTGATACAGCACGATGTTGCCTCACCCTGTTCCACACTCTGTAAAGGAGAAATTCATGGTTGATCTGGTCAAGAAAATTGCCTTGTTTGCCGTCGCCCTGTTCGGCGTGGTGTACGGATACCAGTATATGACCGGCAGGAGCATCACCGCCCTGCCCGGGGAAATCGTCGCCCGAATCCAAAACGGACCAAATCCCGAGCAGGCGACGCCAGGCTCGGAACAGTCGACCAATCCTCGCTCCATGCAGGACCCGGCCAAGCGCGCCCCGGAACTCAAGTAACCGGCGCTCTTGAGCCGCAAGAGCGGTGAGCAGGCGGGGGTGCTCCCAAGCCAGGCCCGCCGGGGTATGTGGCAGGCCAACGACGTGTTTTCGCCCCCCTGCCCTTGACCCGCCGCACAGGGATGCTATAGTTGCGCATCCATCCCATCCACCTTTGCCGCCGAGGTCCCCATGTCCCTGCTGCCGGCCATCGAACAGGAAACCCGCCCCAACCCCGATGCCGCCGTCATCTGGCTGCACGGCCTGGGCGCCAACGGCTACGATTTCGCGCCCATCGTGCCGGAACTCAACCTGCCGGCGGAACTCGGCATCCGGTTCATCTTCCCGCATGCGCCGTCCATTCCGGTGACGGTCAACAACGGCTATGTCATGCCCGCCTGGTTCGACATCCTGGAGATGGATATCGACCGCAAGGTGGACAGCAACCAGCTGCTGGTCTCGGCGGCGGCCATCAACCGGCTCATCGACCACGAACTGGAACGCGGCATCGACAGCCGCCGCATCCTCCTGGCCGGCTTCTCCCAGGGCGGAGCCGTGGCCTATCAGGTCGCCCTCAGCCACCCCAAACCGCTCGGCGGCCTGGTGGCCATGTCCACCTATTTTGCCACCAGCGATCTGATCACGCTGAGCGAAGCCAACCTCGACCTGCCCATCGAGATCCAGCACGGCGTCTACGACCCGGTGGTGCCGCAGGCGCTCGGCATCCGCGCCGCCGAGTTTCTCAAAGATCGCGGCTATGCGGTGATCTTCCGCACCTACCCCATGGACCATTCGGTCTGCCCGCAGCAGATCGGCCACATCGCCGAGGCCTTCCAACGGTTTCTCGACTGGTGAGGCTGCGGCCGGCAACGGATCAAAAGCCTATGCAGGAGAGCAATGGATTGCGCCATATCACTGATGTTCCGTCCGGCAGAGCCGCCTGATCTGGCGCTCATCGCCGCCTTTCCCCAGAGCCCGGAAGAGTTGTTTTTCCTCTTTCCCCGGGTAACCTTCCCCCTGACAGCGGCCCAACTGGCCGAGACCGTGGCCCAACGCGCCGATTCCACCGTGGCAGTGCGCGACGGCCTGGTGGTGGGCTTTGCCAACTTCCACCGCTGGGAGACCGGCGGCGTCTGCGCCATCGGCAACGTCATCGTCAATCCGGCAGCCAGGGGCCAGGGCGTGGCCAGCGCCCTGATCGGCCACCTGGTCGAGCTGGCCTTTGGCAAACACCGCGCCGCCGAGGTGAGGCTCTCCTGCTTTCACCGCAACCTCGCCGGCCTGCTCCTTTATCCCAGGCTCGGATTTACACCCTTTGCCATCGAGGAGCGGCAGGACTGGCGAGGCCGGCGCACGGCGCTCATCCACCTGCAGCGGATACGGCCATGACCGGAGGCACCATGGACGCAGCGTGCCCATGGCCGCCTTCCTTCCCCAGAACCCTGCTCATCCTGGGCACGGACATGGCCGGCAAGGATCATTTCGCCAATGTGGTGGCTGACGCGGCCCTGCACCAAGACCTTCGGGTGGAACGGCGGCGGGGTGCGTTCAGCGCCGCAGCCGACCGGATGCGGACCTCGGAGGGCAAGGGCCGGCTCCGACTGGCACTCGAATGGGCCTTTCTCCGCACCCTGCCGCTGCACCTCTGGCTGCTGCCACACCTTACCGCCCTGATCTTGCTGGTGGACCTCCGCCGCTTCCGCCGGCC
Source organism: Desulfobulbus sp. (assembly GCA_041738515.1). GTDB lineage: Bacteria > Desulfobacterota > Desulfobulbia > Desulfobulbales > Desulfobulbaceae > Desulfobulbus. The sequence goes on along the minus strand of JBGSPP010000285.1, from coordinate 56 downwards.
CGCCGACCGCATGGTGCTGGTGGTCAGCCATACCGCCATCCGCCTGCTGGCCTTTG
>JBGSPP010000247.1:0-3170 GCA_041738515.1 Desulfobulbus sp. | reverse complement strand
GCCGTCACCCTGCGCGGCGGCGCGCGGGCCGCCGCAATCTTCTCACTGGACGGAGCCGCCCGCCTGGCGGGCGACGGTTGCCAGCTCAGCTGGTCGCCGGATGGTTCCTTTCTCTTCAAGGTCGACCATGGCGGCAGGCAGCAGAACGCCATTTTCCGGCTCGATCCCGCGACCCTGAAGGCCCGGCTGTGGTTTGACGCCCCCGGCGAACACAGCCATGAATATTTCCCCAAGCTCGACCGCACTGGCAGGGTGCTGGTCTATGGCGCCAGCGCCGGCGGCCACGAACACGACACCGCCGATTACGAAATCTTCCTGTGGCCGATCGACCGACCCGCGGGCGAGGCGGTCCGCCTGACCCATCACACCGGCAACGACTGCTGGCCCGATATCTTTCTCGACAACACCCAACCCTGACGGAGCACAAACGTGGATATTTCCCTGGTAATCCCCCTGTACAATGAGGAGGAGAACGTCCAGTTGCTGTACGAAGAACTCAAAAGCGTGCTGGCGGGCATGCCCTGCCGCTCGGAGATCGTTTTTGTTGATGACGGTTCCCGCGACCGGACCATGGCCATCCTCGAGACCATCCAGGCCGGGGATGAGACCGTGCGGGCGGTGAGCCTGCGCCGGAACTTCGGCCAGACAGCGGCCATGACCGCCGGCTTCGATCACGCCCACGGCGAGGTGATCATCACCATGGACGGCGACATGCAGAACGATCCCCGCGACATCCCCCAGATGCTCGCCAAGCTCAATGAGGGCTTCGACGTGGTCACCGGCTGGCGATTCGACCGCCAGGATCCGTTTCTCTCGCGGAAACTGCCCTCGCAGATAGCCAACCGGCTCATCTCCTGGGTGACCGGGGTCAAACTGCACGATTACGGCTGCACCCTCAAGGCATTCCGGCGCGAGGTTATCGAGAACATCAACCTTTACGGCGAGATGCACCGCTTCATTCCGGCAATCGCCAGCGGCATGGGCATCTCGTTCACCGAGGTCAAGGTCAACCACCGGGCCCGCCGTTTCGGCACGTCCAAGTACGGCATCTCGCGCACCATCCGGGTGGTGCTCGACCTGATCACGGTCAAGTTCATGCTCAGCTACGCCACCCGGCCCCTGCATGTCTTTGGCACGGTGGGGGTCGTCTCCTCGGCCCTGGGAGCGCTGATTGCCCTGATCATGACCGTGCAGCGTCAGTTGTTCGGGGTGGGCCTGGCCAACCGGCCGCTCCTGCTGCTGGCGGTGCTGCTGATCTTTATGGGCATTCAGTTCATCACCATCGGACTCCTGGCCGAACTGGTGGTGCGGACCTACCACGAGTCGCAGAAGAAGCCGATCTACTTTGTCCGCAAAGTGCTGGGCGAACCAAAGGCCGGGAGCGGGCCGGCCTGAGCCGATGGATGCCCCTCGACCCTGGGTCGACATCGTCATCCCCAACTTCAACGGCCGGGCCATGCTGGTCGACTGTCTCGCCTCGCTTGTCCGCCAGACCCATGGCAACTGGCAGGTCACGGTGGTGGACAACGGTTCCGGCGACGATTCGGTGGCCTGGCTGCGGCAGCACCATTCCCAGGTCCGCCTGATCGACTGGGCAACCAACGAGGGCTTTGCCGCTGCGGTCAACGCCGGCATCCGCGCCGGCTCGCATCCTCTGGTGTTCCTGCTGAACAACGACACCGAGCTTGCGGCGGACTGCCTGGAATTGCTGGTGCGGGCTGCCGGGACAGGGGAGGAGTATGCCCTCTTTGCCCCCAAAATGCTCAGCTATCACCAGCGTGACCGGCTCGACGGAGCAGGGGAGGGATACTTGCGGGGCGGGGCCGGCTACCGGCTGGGCACCATGGAACTGGACGGCGGCGCCTATGACTGCCCCCGGCCGGTGTTCGGGGCCTGCGGCGGCGCGGTCCTGTACCGGCGCGAACTGTTTGCCCGGATCGGCTGGTTCGACGAGGAATTCTTTGCCTACCTCGAGGACGTGGACCTCAACCTGCGGGCCAACCGGGCTGGTTGCCGCTGCTGGTATGTGCCGGAGGCGCGGGTCTTTCACATCGGTTCCGCCACCACGGGCTCGAAGTTCAACGATCTGACCATCCGCCTCTCCACCCGTAACTCTCTCTACGTCCTTGCCAAGAACTACCCGCTGGCCCTGCTGCTGCGTTTTGCCCCGGTCATCGCCGTCTATCAGCTGTGCTGGTTGCTGTTTGCGATCAAGAAGGGCCGGTTGTGGGCATACCTTGCCGGGATGTGGGCCGCGATCCGGGGTCTGGCTCGGATGCGGCGCAAGTACCGCCGCAGGAATTGTGCCGAAATCCCGGTGGCCGAATTCGCCGCCATCCTCAACCGGGCCGAGCAGGACGCGGTCGCCTCGATCATGCGCAGGCGTACTGCCCTGGGACGGGGCAACGGCCTGCTGCGGTTGTACTGCCGCCTGTTTCTCTGAGCGCGCATGGCCCGGATCGCCGTCATTGTCGTCACCCACAATTCCGAGCCATACCTGGATCGCTGCCTGCGGTCCGTGCACACCCAGGCGGGCGAACCGCATCTGACCGTGGTCGACAGCGGTTCTGCCTCGACCGCCTATCTCGAGGCCTACGAGGCTTCGGGGCTGCTGCATAGACTCATTCGCACCGGCAACATCGGTTTCTCCCGGGCCAATAACCTGGGCTATCTCGGCTGCCCCGAGAAGGCCGAGTTCATCGTTTTCCTCAACCCGGACGCCTTTGTCGGCGAGGGCGTCTTTGCCCGGGCCATGGAGATTATGGAGGCGCGGCCGCGAGTCGGTTGCCTCACCGGGCGGCTGCTCGGCTACGACATCGCCGCAGGCAAGCCCACCGGCCTGATCGACTCGGCCGGCATCTTCCGCCGGTGGTATGGCCGCTGGTACGATCGCGGCCAGGGCGAGCCGGATCAGGGGCAGTATGATGCGGCGGAAGAGGTTCCCGCTGGCTGCGGAGCGCTGCTCTTCTGCCGCAGGGAGGTGCTCGATCAGGTGGCCGTGGCCGGCCGCGGCGTCTTCGACCCGGGATTCTTTCTCTACAAGGAGGATATCGAACTCAGCCTGCGTCTGCGCGCCGGCGGCTGGGCAATCCTCTACCACCCGGCTTTCACGGCGCATCACTGCCGGGGCTGGAACCCGGACCGGTGCGCCATCGTCCGCGACCGGCGAC
>JBGSPP010000222.1:0-12627 GCA_041738515.1 Desulfobulbus sp. | reverse complement strand
CGAAAGGATAGTGACAGCCGCCTGATCGGCCGCGCCATCCGCCAGGTGATCGCGGGAGAGATCAACGAATTTCTCATCCCTTACCCCTGCCACTCCCCCACGGAGCAGCGGTGGTACAACCTGCGGGTCGTGCCCTACCGGACCAGTCGGCCAGACGGGTGATCGTCACCCATGAGAACATTACCCCGGTCATGCTGGCCCAGGAAAAGCTGCCGGCAGGAACTGGAATTGCGGCACAAGTCCGAGAAACTGGAGGAAACCAATGTCGCCCTCAAGGTCCTCCTGGAACACCGGCAGCGGGATCTGCAGCAACTGGAAGAGCGGATTGTGGCCAATATTCGCGAACTGGCCCTGCCCTATCTGGAAAAGCTGCGGGACACAGCCCTCAATGAAAGGCAGCGGACCATGGCAGAGATCGCGGTCAACCACCTCAACGACATCGTATCACCCTTCCTCAACCGGCTCTCATCGATCAACCTGCTGTTGACCCCGCAGGAAATTGAGGTGGCGGCCATGGTCCGCCAGGGGAAAAGCTCACAGGAAATAGCCGACGTACTCATGGTCTCGGTGGCTACCGTCAGCTTTCACCGCAAGAAATTGCGAAGCAAGTTGGGGTTGAGTAAGAATGGCGCCAACCTGAGGACGTATCTTCTCAGCCTGCAATAACATCTTCCTCCAAGTCACATTCAGATCAAATCGATACTTGCCCGGCCGATATTTCTGGGAGCATTCATATTGGTGCTCATCGAAGCCCCCGCCATCTCTTCTTTGGGGTACAGGCACAGATTTGGCCTGCCCCCAACAAGAAGTATTCCTCGCGAAGCTTGCCAGCTTTCCTCTAAAGATAGTTGCCGAAACATCCGACAAAAGAGATATTTGAGTCAGTAACGATATCCATCCAAGGAAGGGGTCATTATGAAAGTTCAAGGTGCGGGCAATCAACAGGCATGGCAGATATTCAAGACAAAGCAAGAAGTACCAAAAGACAACGCGAATAAGGAATGGAAATCGCCGGATTCAGCTGCAACCAAGGCTGAATCTCAGACCACTGAGGCTGGCTCTGAAAGTCCTGAGACAAGAGGTGTGATCCGTCTTTTACAGGAAGGGCACTTCCGTGGTGTTGCTGACTTGCGGCTCAGGATCAATTTCTATGAAGAGCTTCAACAAGCATCTGCTGCTGAAGCAGGGAAGGCGATAAGCGAAGCAGGCAAACCCCTGTTGATAGGGTTGCAAGAGCAAGTTACGGCTCTCGACGACGCATTCGACCTGTCCGATCAACTTCCCAATTTATTGAAGGAGGTTGAGGGAGTCATAAAACCCCTGCTCTCGGAAACAGCTGTAAGTCAGTCCGACGCGACCAGCCTGTTTGACGAAGTTGAGAAGGCGTTCGCCAACCTTTTATCATCGCTACAAGACGCATTCAAGCCGACATCCTCAACAGAACTACCAACGACTGAACAAAACATCCCAGACATAACCGCAAATCCAGAGGTTGGAAGTGACGCAAACCTTATAGCTGCAGCGGAAACCACCTCGGAAGAGCCAACAACCGCAGATCCTTTCGCTGATGCTCTAGCTGACCTGCAAACCTGGTTTGGTGACCAATTGTCCAGTATTAAGAAGATGGCGACAGAATCCTTCGCCTTACCAACAATTAGCGAACCTCATGGTAACGGAGTGGCCTACAATCGCTTTTTGGAGATGCTCAACTCTCTCCAAGGATCAGCCACCGAGAATGCGGCCGGACAAGGCTCGTCAGATAGCCTTGAAATAGAAGCATAACCATCCCCCGGAAACAACGCATATTCATTATCAAACAATCCGAGGAGATGTTCCCCGGATTACTTGTTTCTGCGCCCACTGTAGAAGCCTCCAGTTGTCCTCCCGCCGATGGAATCAGCACTGCAATACATTCCTCGGCCCCAACCCCATCTTGAACAATGTGCGGAGCATCTTGTCAAATAATGAACTGCAAGACAGGGCTGTTGGCGCCATCATGGGTGCCTTCATTGGCGATGCGCTGGGGCTTGGCCCGCATTGGTATTACGATCTGGATGAACTTCGGAAAGACTATGGCCCTTGGATTAGCGGCTACACTGACCCCAAGCCCGGCCGATATCATCATGGCCTAAAGGCCGGCCAACTCTCGCAGGCTGGGTACATCCGGAGTCAATGTGGGCGCTGGTTGCATTGAAACTGGCAGGGCACGCTCAGGTTAAGACCAGTTGCTTCGGCTGGCCGGATAGGGTACCAAAAAGCAGAGGGCGCGGCTTGCACCCAACCAGGCAAGCCTTTCATTTTGCAAGAGGCCCGAATGCTTTCGTGCCGAAAATGGGGTCTATTGGGGCAAAGCGTAAATCGGCTTGCCCATCCACCAACCAACCCACTCCAAACGCCTCCACCCTGCAAAATATTCCTCAACCAAATTCTGCTCACAGCGAGGTGATGATGCATCGAATAGCTTCCGTCGTAATCGGGTTTGTGATCGGCACATGCCTCCAGCCGATTCCCGCGGCAACAGCCGAAACCCTGGCTGCCATCGATCAGGAGATTCAAAGCAATCAGGCCATCAAGACCGATCGGGAAGGCCTGGATGCGTTCAATATCTATGAGGGCGTCACCATTGACCGCATGGAGCGGAAGGTCCGGCTTCTCGCCCAGTCTGACATCCATCCCCGATTTTATCAGACCGGGGATGGGGTCAGGGATTACACCAACCTTTATTCGTTCACCAGCCGGCCGGGCGTCACGGACACCAAGTTGGATGTCGTTCGCACCGATGCGCCGTTGCGCCTCTACCGGCGGGGCGACAGCGGCTACAAGGAGGCCTCGGGCTACCTGGGCAGTTGGTGGAGCGACCGGTATCGCGGCCTACCCTCAAGCCGCGACGAACTGGCCATTCTGGCGGCCTGGGGCAGCGATCTGCAGCGCATTTACGTGATCGACATGCCGGCTGGCCAAACCCTGATCGGAGGGACCGCCGCCCCGATGGAACGAAACGGGGAGTATCGGCCGGGCGGCGGCTCTCAGTACTACTACCGGGGCGCGCCCGCCGATTGGCTGGTCTACGCGCTTTTTGCCCCCGATTATCTGAAAAGCTATGCCGGCGCAGTGACCAGTGCGCAGAAATTGGGCCGCGGCATCGCCACCGACCTAGGGGATCACCTCGATCAGACCCGACAGGCGGCGGCCAACGGCAAGACTTCCGACCATGGCAGCGCCGTCGATCAGGAGGATGTAGTGTGGCTGCGAGGTTTTGGCGGCGATCTGGACCTTAATGAGGATGACGGCAATGCCATTGACGCCCAGACCATGGGGATGAGCATCGGATGGCAGCGCATGTTCGGCGGCACAACCGCAAGCGATCGCTCCAGGTCGTACCTGGGCCTGCTGCTGTCCCAGGGGATCCATGATCAGCAATATCAGGCCAGTGGGGTCGAAAATTCCACTAGGGCGACGATGGGCGGGCTCTATGGCCTTTACCTGCATGATCGCTTGGGTCCCCAATCCTGGTTTGGCAGCTGTTCCCTGCTCTACGGCGGGCTTGACCTGGACAATTCGGTGCCGGGTGAACTGGGTCATGGACTTGATCAGGAGTATGACGGCAACCTCGCCGTCTTGACCGTGGCCAACGGTATGACCTTTCGCCGGGAAAACGGGTGGTCACTCACGCCCCAACTCCAGCTTTCCTATGCCAGGATGGATCAGGACGATTTCAGCGACGGTCTGGGCGCGCGGGTCAGGCTGCACCAGGGGGATTCCTGGGTGGGGCGCCTCGGCCTGGAAGTGGGCAAGACCCTGGCGCCCACCAGTTGGTGGCCGACGCATTGCTGGACCAAGTTCAGCTATGTCCTCGATTTGTCGGATGCCAACGAGGTATGGGTGGCCGATGACCTGGCCAGGAGCGCCTTGGACCAGGAAAATTATCTGCTGACGGTGGGCGTCGCGGTGCAGCTCAACCAAGATTGGAGCCTGCGCGGTCAGGTGGAAACGGTTTTTGGCGACGAACAGGGGGTTCAAGGGAGCCTGGCCTTACACTATGCGTGGTGACTGCCATGCCGATGGGTTGATGCGAGCCAGGAGGCGTTGCCAGCACTGCCTCACTTGGACCGCATCAATTGCAGGCAACGCAGGTGGCCCATTGGCCTTGCCGGATGAAAGGGGTACATTTCGTTCCTGACCCGCGCTTTCTCGCCGACGCCATGCTGGCGCGACTCGCTCGCTGGCTGCGGGTGCTGGATTTTGACACCGGATACGATCCCTCGCTCGCCGACCCTGAACTCCTGGCCCTGGCTGACCGGGAAGGCCGGATCGTCCTCTCCCGCGACCGCCACCTGATGGCGCTCCTGCCTGCGCCGCGCGGCATTCTGATCACCGAGGACGGGGCGCTTGATCAACAGCGGCAGGTGGTTGCCGCCTGCCGGCTCGACCTTGATCGCGAGCTTTTCATGCGCTGCCTGGTCTGCAACGCCAGACTGGAGCCCCTCGACGCCGACGAAATCAGGACGCGCATTCCCGAACGGGTGCGCTCGCTGCCCGGACCGTTCCCGTGCTGCCTGGGCTGTGATCGTCTCTTTCTCTTGAGTAGCTTATGACCGAATGACAATGCGGCAGGCTGCACCCGGTTTCTCGACGCCTACCCTCGCTCCAAAGATTTCGTATGAGAATACCCTTATTGGGTAAGATTCTGGAACTTGACCAATTTCCAGCTATGACAGGTTGAATGACATGAAGGTTCAATTCATCGGAGTAGGCGAAGCCTTTGACGAGCGGTACCCCAACACCTCAATTCTCGTTTCCCTGAACGACTCGGACGAGAAGAACCATGTGCTCCTGGAATGCGGATTCACAGCAGCGGCTGCCTACTATGCCCAGTCTTCGGTTGGTGCAGACCTCGACGCAATCTGGATCTCGCATTTCCATGGCGATCATTTCCTCGGCTTGCCGATGCTGTTGCTGCGCTTCCGGGAGGAAGCTCGGACAAAGCCGCTAACGATTGTTGGCCAAGTCGGAGTCGAGGAGAAGTTGTGGGCTGCCCTTGATCTCGCGTATCCTACTTTCAGGCAGCGCATTGAATACCCGGTTCACTTCCTTGAAGTGACAGCCGGCCAAAACTTGCAATTGCTGGGAGCGAATTGGTCCTTTGCGGCAAACGAGCACAGTGCCTCAGCCCCATGCCGTTCCCTACGAATAGACCATGAAGGAAAATCCGTCTTCTACAGCGGTGATGGCCGCCCGACCCAGGCCACCTCAGAACTTGCACAAGGTGTGACGCTCCTCATTCACGAGGCGTACGGTATGGATGCTGACACTCCTGGTCACGGGGGCGTGCTCGGCTGTCTGGATATGGCGTGGGATGTTGGGGCCGATGCCCTCGCACTGGTCCATGTCAATCGTATGATCCGCCAAAACCATGCCCAGGAAATCAGACATCTCCTGACTGCTGCATTTGGCTCGCGAGGAATCCTGCCGGAACCAGGAGATGTTCAGCCCCTGTGAGCGGTTCAGATTATTGTGGCAGTGATTGCCGGTATCGCAGCACCACACCATTGGTTACAAAGAACCATCATGTTGTTGCCAAGCACTCCGGGCCATCGTGCCGTGAATTGTTGACCCAACTGCTCACTGCGTAGGCCTTCATCTTCTCTGACGAGTATGGCGCCAGCACCGCCGCCACATCCTCCTGTGCTGTCCCAGGATCGATCCAAGCCATCAAGCTCTTCTCATTGAGAATCAACGGCATCCTATCGTGGATCGACCGCATCAATTCATTGGCAGCGGTAGTGATAATGGCCACAGATTCCATCACCTCACCATCTTGCCCTTGCCAGTGGTCCCAGATACCAGCAAGAGCAAAATAGCCCTCATCGACAGGCCGGATGAAATATGGTTGCTTGGTCCCACCGTCGTGGCGCCATTTGTAGAAGCCGCTTGCGGGGATGATGCAGCGCCGATGCCGGAATGGACTCCGGAATGAGGGCTTGGTCTCAATCCCCTCGGCTCGGGCATTGATCAGAATGTGTTTGGTCTTGGATTCCTTTGACCAGAAGGGCTATTTGGGAAACAGAAACGTCAACTGCGTCCTCAAACCCCAACCTTCAGGACCGTTATCCGGCGATTCGGCCCAGTACTTCGCGCCCACGGAGAACTGGAGGATTTGCGGGCCAATCCGGAACATTTGAGAGGCCTGGGCGATGACCGGAACAGACCACGCCTCGGTTTCCCAATCGTAGGTGGATTCCGTTTGTACCGCGAAGGTCGTCTTCGTCTTTGTGATGTAGCTGACAAACGGCTGCAGGAAGGTAGCATTGATGTCGCCCCGGTCGTCGTCACCAGCCACGGACCAGATATGGTTGGCCAAAAGGCCGATCGTCCATGCACCTGTCTGTTTCAATGCCACGCCCGTTGGTCCCAGCCCCCACTTTTCACCTCCGAGCATGTCGTCGGACGCGGCCGGCAACAACTCGACCGGGCCAACACCCCAGATCCAGCCCCCAGCGGTCGGCCCTTTTGGCGAGAAGAACTGGCTGGCGACGATATCGCCAAGTCCCGTCTCGTTCATTGCATCAACCGGGAAATCCTGCTGGTCGATGAAGGGCACAATGGTTCGGGTAATCATGTTCCATTCACTGGACAGCGAGATCGGGATAACCGGCTGAATGTTCAGCCGGCTGACCGAAGCGCCATCGTTTAAACCGCCGTATTCATCGTAGTTATACTGTGCCGGCACACTGATCAGGCTGGCGATCGGATTCGCCAGCTTTTTGGCCAGTTCCGCAGCTTCGTCAGCCTCGATTTGGGTCACTTCGGCATTCGCCGGAATTGCAAAGGCTGCGGTGATTACCACCAGAGAGATGAGCCTTGAGCAGATCTTAGTTAGATATGCAATCATTATTACAATCCTTTTTGAAATGATGATGTACCGTTGGAGCCATTACTATGGCTTGTAATTGCTCATGCCCGGCCCGGTCTTGTCATAGATGTTGAAGAACTCGTCCGGCATGATCGCGGCCACGCCGCCTTCGGGTTTTTCGATCAAATCCTGCTCCAGCGTCTTGACCCGGAACTTCCAGCCCGGGGGCAGTTTCTTGAACTGGCTTTGCCCGGCGGCCACGAATTCCTCGTAGGTATATTTCGGCTTGAGGCCCAGTTGGAAGCCCTTCATGACCCAAGCGTTGCCCTCCGCATCGTCCAGGATCAGCACCGTCGTGCCCTTATTCCAGCCCATCACGGTGTTCCGGGTGATGGCCATGGGCTTGTAGGGTGCACTCTCGCTTACGCCGCCCGTGTTGTTGCCCATGTCAAGTTGGGCGACCCAGACGGTCTTGATGCCATTGAAGTCCCTTTCCACCCCGGCGTCATTGTCCACCCAATCGGCCAGCCAGAGTTTCGGACCGTTCAACGAGGCGCCGAGGACGCCATACTCCTTCTTCACCTTGGCGAAGTCGATGCCCGCGACCAGCTCATCCGGGACGGGGTCTTTCGACGCAGGAATGCCGTGGGCCGTGAACAGGGGATTGTAACACTCAGCGACCAGCTTTCCCGTTTTCGCGTCGCGGTAGGCGAGAAATATCTCGATGAAACGCACCTTGTGCAGGCCTTCGACGTGCTTCACTGTGGCACCGGCACCGTCGGCAAGCAACTTGGGTTCAGCAGAGGATGTTTCCTGCGCGAAGGACCAAGTCACCGTTGCCACCATAAGGACTGTTATCAGCAAAACTCCGTTCATTGTCTTCATTGCACTTCTCCTTTTGATTTCCGCCTCACGGCGGTGGGTCATGTACTCATTTCCACGCTCAAGGAATTCGCCCCTCACTTTGCCGGTTGCGCCTTGGGAAAGCTCCATGCACCATTGATGATTTCCTGCTTCGGCCGATACATCCGCACAATGTAGTTCCAGCCGGGAGTGATCGGCAGATTGTTGATGGCGCCCGAGCCAACGCCGAAATTGATCGTGATACTCCCATCCGTGTTCTTCTTGGCGGTTACGTTGTTATAGGAATAAACGTTCTGGTCGTTCTTCTCCATGAAGCCGTCTTTGTTGTAGACAGTAATGGACCAGAATCCGTCTACGGGTACGTCCTTCACGGTTACACCGTAGGGTGTCTTACCGTCGTTCTTCTCCGGCACAACGTTGTCATACATGGCGGCTTCTTCGGGGTTTCCGCCCCAACCGTAGGCCGTGCCCATCAGGTGGCTGATCGGGTCGAGCTTTGCTTTGTCACCGAACATGCCCTTGGCACTGGTTCGGGTCGCCGCAAGAACGTTGACGGCATCACGGACCTTCTTCAGCGACGCTTCATCCCAATCCGGAATCTCAAACGTTCCCGGGTTTTCCTGCCGCACGGCGATTGTATCCTGCATGGCGTTGGCGGCGTTGATGTCCGCCGGATCGTTCGCATCGATGAATGTGCGGAAGAGCACAATCACGTAGCGTGTCCCGACTTTTTCCCTGGTTAATGTGAACTCGCCCGCGCCATGCTCGACAGGAAGCATCGAGTGATCCTGATTGATGACCATCATCGACTGGAACCGCCCGACGGAATCCGGCTTGATGATGGTGACCGGCACGGTGAGATCGAACACTCCGGCCGAGTAAAGCGTGTCGCGGTTCATGCGAATCACGCCCTGTTTGTCAATCGGCGTGGGCTGGCGGATGTGCAGGAATTTGCCGAAGGCGCCTTGCTCGACGTAACGGCCGAGGGTCATGTCGGTCTCCGCACGGACGAAGTTGTCCACCGTCACCATTTCTGATGCGAAACTTGAAATAGCGCCAAAAAGTACCATTACTACAGCAGCGAGAGAACGTATGTAGCTTTTCATTGTCTGTATCCTTCATACCTATTGACTGCTCTCAAACACCGTGTGCAATTCCATTTGAATTGACGAAGAGAGCAAGATGCGTTGACGGCAACCCGAGACCAACTCCTTATGCATTGAGTAGGGAACCGCGACCTCAAGTTTCAAGTTGCAGTCTCACTGTTTAAAGAGACCGCACCCAAGTTCTTCACGGCTGCTTTCCCCCGGTCTCGATCTCCTTGAGCAGCAGAGCCGCGTCCTGGTATTGCGGATACTTCTCGACCATGCTCCGCAGGAGCGCCGTTGCCTCGGCCTGGCCGCCCTGACGGTTGAGGGTGTAGGCCAGGGTGAAGCCGTATTTCGGCTCGTCCGGCCGCAGCTTGACCGCTTCGCGGCAGAAGCCGAGCGCCTCGGCCGGCTTGTCCGTGCCCAGCAGGATGCAGAGGTTGTAGGCCGCCTGGGCCATCTGGGGATCCTGCTTGAGCGCCTGGCGCAGGGACTGCTCGGCCCGAGCCGGATCGTTCTGCTCGGCCTTGAGCAGACCCAGGTTGAAGAGTGCAGCGGCGTTGGTGGGCGCGATCTCGATGGCCTTGGTCAGCGAGGCCTCGGCTTTGCCGGCATCGCCCAACCGCGCCTGGGCCAGGGCGGCGTTGACCAGGACCATGGCGGCCCGGGGCTCGAACTTCAGCGCCTGGTCGTAGGCAGCCACGGCCGCTGCCAGTTCACCGCGGGCCAGGTAATGATTGCCGAGATTATAGTGCGAGGACCAGAGGTCTGGCCGCACCATCAGCGAGGTCCGGTACTCCTCGGCCGCCTTCTTCATGTTCACCACATGGGGGTTGTTGCCTTGGGGTTCAGGATAGTTGACCAGGGCCGCGGCGGCGCGGATACGCACCAAACGCGAATCGTCGCCCGCAGCCATCACCAGAGCCTGCAGATTTTCCTGCGAGGGCATGGTGGCCAGGGTCTCGACCGCAGCGGCCCGGACCAGGGGCGAGGGATCTTGCATCGCCTTGTGCAGGGTCGCGGCCAGGGCGGCATCAGGTGCGGGTGGGATCAGCCGGATCAGCGAGGTGGCGAAGATCTCGTCGCGCTCCGGACCCTCGATATAGCGAAGCATCTCGCCGCGGCGGCGGAAGTCACCCTTGCGCGCCGCATCGACCAGGCCTGCCCGATGCAACAGCGGTGCCTGATAATCACGACCGCGCCACTGACGCACCAGTGTATCCGCCCAGGCGGCATCCTTGTCCGTATGGCACAGGGTGCAGGCATTGGGCGACTGATAGGCCAGGCTTGCGGCCGGAGCGGGCGGCAGCATGGAGTGGTCGCTGCGGTTCATGCGGGCAAAGCTGGTCATGGGCATGTGGCAGGCGATGCACTTGTTGCCCTCGCTTCCCTCAGCGTGGCGGCTGTGCTCGCTGGCTTTGTCGACCCGTACCTGATGGCAGGGCAGGCAGGCGCGATTGGCGTCCTCGGCCTTCTTGAAGCGGTAGCGGCCGCTGGAGGTGTGGCAGTGGATGCAGTCGATCTGGCCGGACTTGACGCAGGGGCTCATCCGCCAGGACGTAAGGGTGTAGTTCTCGCCCAGATCGCGGCCGTCCGGGTAGAAGTCCGGATTTTCCAGGGTGACCAGGTCATAGTGGTCAAAGAACTTGTCGCCGGGTGAAAACGACGCGGCCAGGGGTGCGGTGGCCTTGGCGTGACAGGAGGCGCAGAGGTCGTTGCGCTGCGCCTTGGTCATGGTCCTGGTGCTAATGAGCTTGAGTTCGGTCAGCGGCTGGCCCTTGGCCAGGGCGCGGGCTGCGGTGTTGTGCGCAGCCGAGGGACCGTGGCAGGCCTCGCAGTTGATCCCCGGCTCGGCCCAGGTGGTGGAATAGCTGTCGGTTTTCAGGTCATAGTTGGTCGATAATTGGCTGACGTGGCAGCCGTAACAGGCGGTGTTGAAGGTGTAGGGCCACTCCTTCCAGGTGAAGTGCTCATCCGGACCGGACTCGCCGGGGAAGTGGCGCACGCCGCTGCCCGCCATGTCGATCCATCGCTTCTCCCTGACGTCATAGGCCAGCGGCAGGGTCTGGAGTTTGCCCTTGTCCAGCGGGGTGAGAAAGTACCACACGTTCTTGCCGCCCATGGCGTGGGCCATGGGGTATTTCTTGCTCCCCTCCGGCCCCTCTTCGCGCACCCAGCCCTGACCCGCGTCGATCTCGGCCCGGTAGCGGTAGGGGCCGATGGCAAGATCCTCGCTCTGCGTGGTCAGTTTTTCCCTGGCCAGAGCTTCGCTGTAGGGCTGCATAGCCAGGCCGTGGAAGGAGGTGGACCACAACTGGTAGAACCGTTCGTGGCATTCGCGGCAGCTCGGCGAACCGGCATAGCCCTGGGCAGCCGGCGTCTGGCCGCCATCGGCCCCAGAGACCGGGGACGAGAGCAGCCCGGCGGTCAGCACGATCGCCGAAAGACCAAGCAGGGTGATGATACGGTTCGCCGCGTGGGTGTGGATCATCGTGTTCTCCTGAAAACAAGGCCGGTCATGCCGGGTTTGCCGATGATGACAACTTGCAAAAAGAGGGCTTACAAACCGCTCCCCCAGCGGTATTGCCAGACCGCTCCGAGGAGGTCGTAATCGGTGCCTGTCCGGGTTGACACGCCGCTGCTTGCGTACAGCTTGATCGAGTGGCGAGCACTGATCGGCAAGGCCAGCGTCGCCCCGATACGCGAGTTGCCCTGCCGGTCATCCCTGTCCTGGCTGTTGACCGTTGTGCCGCCACCGTCGTCATAGGTCCCGCTCAGGGCGGCCCACATGCCCCTGCCGAAGCTATACGTCAGGTGCAACTGCGTTGTCCATACCGGATCCTGCTCGAGCGTCTTGCCATTGAAATACGCATCGTTGTCGGTGAACAGGAAGAAACCGGTGGACAGTTCAATCGCCACCGGCCCCAGTTCCTTGGAGATGCCAAAAACGGGTTTGATAAACCAGCGGTTCGCGCCCAGGTTCACCAGCCGGTCCGCATCGTATTTTCCCTGGGGTGCGGAAATCTGGAGACTGCCGCCAATGATCGTGTTCTGCCGATAGGTTGCAAAGTCCTGCATCGAAAGGGCCGGGGCGCCGTAGAATTTGGTTGAAATGCGAACAAGAGGGTCCTGAAACCCGGAAACATTGCGTTCATGCAGTTGCCCCTCAAACATCGCGGTGCCGGAGAGTTCGGAATAGGGCAGAATGATGTCGAATTTCCCAGATCTGCCCCACAAATCGAGGGTGCGGGCATAGGCCAACACCTCGGTATGCATCGTCAGTTGCGCATCCTGAATGGGCGACGCGGCTGCGGTGGCCAGTCCGCCTTCCGAATAGGCGTAGCCCGCAAGGAGAAAATTGATGCCGACCGGAGCATTGGTGAAGGCCCTGGGTTCGATCTCGCCGGCCTGAGCGCAGGCCAATTGGAGCACCATGGCCAATGCCGCCACGAGAGAACCGAAGGCCGCAACAACTCGGGCGCCGTTGCTGCGGATCGGCCCGGCTGCGGGCACAACCACCCCGCCGCGCCGGCAAAGCCCTCTCCCCGCCGCACCTCTCGTTGCAGAGTCTGCCCCGACGTGGGGCTCGACTGTGCACGACTTGCTGTTCAAAATAGGAACCTCACCCGGGTCTGCCGGCTCTCTTACAGCGGGCTCTGGACAACGACATATACCAGATTGTTTCCCTGGAAAGCGGCCTTATAGAAGACGCCGCCGCAGTCGGAATAGGTCTGGCCATTCACCGTCACCGTGGCGCAGTCGCCGGGTAATGCCGGCATTACTGTGCCGTACGGGACGGCCGGAGGCGGTGGTGCGGCCTGC
>JBGSPP010000196.1:0-7729 GCA_041738515.1 Desulfobulbus sp. | reverse complement strand
GGTCTGCAGTTTGATCTGGACGCCGGGGTGGCGACTCCGGAAGGTGCCGAGGATGCGCGGCAGCAGGCTCTGGGCCGCGGTCACCGAGCAGAAAAGCGAAACCTCGCCGCGCAGTTCGCGATCATCGGCCAGTTCGCGTTGCAGGGACAGCCAGCGCTGTTCCGCCTCCTCGGCGTAGCGACGGAATATCTGGCCCGCCGGGGTCAGCACCACCCGCCGGGTGTCACGCTGCAGAAGCTGCACCCCCAGTTCCTCCTCGATCCGCTGGATGGTGCGGGTCAGGGCCGAGGGGCTCAGGTTGCAGGCCTGGCTGGTGCGGCCGAAATGGAGCGAGTGGGCCAGGTGGGTGAACACCCGGATTGAGCGGATATCCATAAAAGTGCGAGAAAAGATGGATGATCTGTGGTATTGAGCCTGCGACAGCCATTGTGGGACATTGTTGCTATTTAAGCAACAATGAATTGCAAACAATTCACTTCCGGCAACGAAAATATCGACTATGGTGCAGGGGAACAGCAAGGAGGGCGGCGCCAGGCACAAACGGCGGGCGACACCCTCCGGCGTGACCGACCCGGCGCAACACCCTGCACACGATACCCTACAGACCATACTGACCAAAACCAAGGAGACAAACACATGGGACAGAACTATTTCAACACCCTGCCGCTGCGGCTGCAACTGGAAGAACTGGGCAAGTGCCGATTCATGGATGAACACGAGTTCGACGGCGTCGAGAAGCTCAAGGGCAAGAAGATCGTCATCATCGGCTGCGGCGCCCAGGGGCTGCATCAAGGGCTCAACCTCCGCGATTCCGGCCTGGACGTTGCTTACGCCCTGCGCGACTCGGCCATCGCCGAAAAGCGCCAGTCGTGGAAGAACGCCAACGGCAATGGCTTTGCCGTGGGCAACTACCAGCAGATGATCCCAGCCGCTGACCTGGTCATCAACCTCACCCCGGACAAGCAGCACTCCAAGGTGGTGGAGGCGGTCATGCCGCTGATGAAGGAGGGTTCCTGCCTCTCCTACTCGCACGGCTTCAACATCGTCGAAGTGGGCCAGCAGATCCGCAAGGACCTGACCGTGGTCATGGTCGCACCCAAGTCGCCCGGAACCGAGGTGCGCGAGGAGTACAAGCGCGGCTTCGGCGTGCCGACCCTGATCGCCGTGCACCGTGAGAACGACCCCCGGGGCGAGGGCTGGGACATTGCCAAGGCCTACGCCTGCGCCACCGGCGGCCATCGCGCCGGCGTGCTCCAATCCTCCTTTGTCGCTGAGGTCAAGAGCGATTTGATGGGCGAGCAGACCATCCTCTGCGGCATGCTCCAGGCGGGCTCACTGCTCTGCTTCGACAAAATGGTCAGCCAAGGCATCGACGCCGGCTACGCCTGCAAGCTGATCCAGCATGGCTGGGAGACCATCACCGAGGCGCTCAAGCACGGCGGCATCACCAACATGATGGACCGGCTGGCCAATCCGGCCAAGATCCGCGCCTTCTACCTCGCCGAGGAGATCAAGGAGATCCTGACCCCGCTGTTCGAGAAGCACATGGACGACATCATGAGCGGCGAATTTTCCCGCACCATGATGGCTGACTGGGATAACGACGACAAGATGCTGCTCACCTGGCGGGCCCAGACCGGCGAGACCGCGTTCGAGAAGGCGGTGGCCACCGCTGCCGAGATCAGTGAGCAGGAGTACTTCGACCACGGCATCCTGATGGTGGCCATGATCAAGGCGGGTGTGGAACTGGCCTTCGACACCATGGTCTCGGCCGGTATCAAGGAAGAATCGGCCTACTACGAAAGCCTCCACGAGGTACCGCTGATCGCCAACCTGATCGCCCGCAAGAAGCTCTACGAGATGAATGTGGTCATCTCCGACACGGCCGAGTACGGCTGCTACCTCTTCGCCCACCAGGCAGTGCCGCTATTGGCCGGCTTCATGCAGGGCGTCGGCACCGACGTCATCGGCAAGGGGCTTGAGGAGACGGACAACTCGGTGGACAACATCGAGCTGATCTCGGTCAACCGCGAGATCCGCTACACCGTGGTCGAGCAGGTCGGCGAGGAGTTGCGTTCCTACATGAGCGCCATGAAGCCGATCATCTGAGCACGCTCACCGCGCCTGGCGCATCATCCCCCACAGCCATGCGGCTGCGGGGGATTTTTTTTGCCTGCGGACGCTTCCCGGCTAACGGGTCGCCCCGGCCGCATCCAGGGCCTGGCGCACCCGCAGGGCCAGTTCCGCCTGGGTGAACGGTTTCTGGATGAAGTGCATGCCCTTGTCCAGCACCCCGTGATGGGCGATCACGTCCGCTGTATAGCCAGACATGAACAGCGCCTTGAGGCCGGGATAGAGGACGAGCAACCCCTCGGCCAGGTCGCGGCCGTTCATCTCCGGCATGACCACGTCGGTGACCACCAGGTGCAGTTCGCCCGCATGCTCGCGGGCCAGACGAATTGCTTCCCTGGGGGTCGGGGCTGCCAGCACCCGGTAGCCCAGTTGGGCAAGCATGACCCGGGCCAGGTCCAGGATCATCGGCTCGTCCTCAACCAGGAGGATGGTCTCATTGCCCCGGGGGGCCTTGGGTTCCGCCGCCCCATCCCCCAGATTCTCCATCTCGCCCTGCCAGAGGGGAATGAAAATCCGCAGGGTCGTGCCAGCGCCGAGCTCGCTGGCTACGGTGATAAAGCCGCCGTTCTGCTGGACAATGCCGTAGACCGTGGCCAGCCCGAGCCCCGTGCCCTGACCCACCGCCTTGGTGGTGAAAAACGGCTCGAACAGGTGGGGGAGCGTTTCCTCATCCATGCCGCAGCCGTCGTCACTGACGCTGAGAACCGCATACTCGCCCGGCCGCGCCTCGGGGTGGGTGTCGCGCGACGACTCACCCAGCTGTTGGGTTGCCGTGGTGATGGTCACCCGGCCAGCGCCGCCGATCGCATCCCGTGCATTGATGCAGAGGTTCACCAGAATCTGGTCGATCTGCGAGGGATCCATCCGCACCGGCACGGGTCCACTGCCCGGCTGCCACACCAGTTCGACGCCTTCGCCAATCAGGCGGCGCAGCATCTTCAGGAGCCCTGCCACCGTCACACTGAGATCCAGGACCCGTGGCGCCGTGGTCTGTTTGCGGGCAAACGCCAGCAACTGCCGGGTCAAGTCCGCCGATCGCTCCGCGGCCTCGCGGATCCGCCGCAGGCTTGCGTGGAGCTTGCCCTCCGGTTCCGTCTCCTGCAGCGCCAGTTCGGCATGACCCAGGATAACGCTGAGCATGTTGTTGAAATCATGCGCCACGCCGCCGGCCAGACGACCGATGGACTCCATCTTCTGCGCCTGGATCAGCTTTTCCTGGAGGTGTTCCTTCTCCCGCTGGGCCTGCCTGATCTCGGTGATCTCCGTGGTCATGCCGCAGACGCCGGACACCGAGCCGGCGTCGTCAAAGAGGGGGAACTGGATACCCAGGAAGCTACGCTCGCCGTCGGGGGTGTGGAGGGTCTCCTCCGCCTTGCACATCGCCCCGGTGTGGAGCACGGTCGCGAAGGTGCGATCAAACGCCTCGGCATCCAGGGGAAACAGCTGCCAGTCCGTTTTTCCAAGCACAGACTCGCGCCCAAGCCCGGTCACCTCGAGGAATTTCTGGTTGACCAGCTGGTACACCCCCTCCCGGTCCTTGACGAAGATCACCGCGCCGCTGTTTTCAATCAGGGTCTGGAGGAAATGCTGGCTTTCGCGCAGGGATCGCTCCGCCTCCTGCTGGCGGGCGATCATCTGGTTGGCGGCCCCGGCCAGATCCCTGAACTCGCTGATGGTCAGGGGCTCAAGACCAATCTCGTCCTGATCGGCGGCCTTGCGGTTGAACAGGGACAACAGAACCTCCACCATGCTCTGGGTCCTTGTGTTCATGCGCACGGCCAGCCCGTACATGCCCAGCCAGAGCAGCACCAGGACGAGGCAGATGGCGGCGATGTTCCAGCCCAGCGAGGTCATGGCCGCCTTTCGCTGCGCGGCGATCTCCTGTTCGATGTCGTCTATGTACTGACCCGTGCCGATGTACCACTGCCAGGCCGGCACCCCTCTGGTATAACTGATTTTCGGTGCCGGGCGATGACCGTCGAGCCGGGGCATGGAATACTCGAGAAAGCCGCCACCGATGCGGGAGATGCCGATCATCTCGCGGACGATCTTCTTGCCGCCCGCGTCGGTCACCTCGAGCATGTTTTTCCCGACCGCCGGCCCCGAAAGGCTGACCCCGTCCCAGTTCCCGGCAAACACGTAGCCATCCCGGTCGTAGCGGATGCTGCGGATCCAGTTGAGCGCCTCCCGCTGCAGGTCCCCCTCGATATCCTCAAGATATTCACCGGCGCCGATGAACCAGTCAAACGGCTCGAAGCGCTTGATGTAGGAGATTTTGACATGCTCACGGCCAGCGGCCTCGGGCTTGCTCCAGGTATAGGTGTAAAAACCCTCGCCCTTCTCCCGGACCAGAGAGATCATATCGCGGATGACCGGGGCGCCGTGGGCATCACGCAGGTCGAGCAGGTTTTGCCCTTCCAGGTCGGAGCAGCTGGCGCAGAGTTGTTCCAGGCCGTCGAGGCGGGTGGCGAAATAGTAGCCTCGGCCCTCGTTGAACCGGATCGGGCGCAGGGCCTCGCGGATGATGGCCTCGAGTTCCGGCCGGCTGACGCTGGCCTGGTAGCTGCTGTGGAGATGGGTGGCGAGCGCATGCGCTTCCTGGACGCGCTCGCGGAGGATCAGACGGGTGCGGGCGTCGGTCTGGCTGCGCATGAACTCCAGATAGGCGACGGCCGAATCAACCTTCTCCCGCATCTCGTCCTTGCGCGCATCGAGCATCCGCCCGCGAAGCACGGCCACATCGGCGTTGAAGCGGATGGTTTCCCGCCCCACCCAGAGGCAGCCGAGCAATACGCAGGCAAGCGTGGTCCCGAGGAGCAGGTTGGTAAGCAAGACACGGGACAGGGGTTGGGCAGGTCGCATGGGGCGGCTCATGGGTTCATGGTGCGCGTCAGGCCGGGCCGGAGTGAACGAATCCCAGGCCCGGGCGCGGTGCGGATGGCGGCAAATCGGCGCGGCTCAGGCATCCAAGGCCTCTCGCACCTTGACCGCCAGGTCGCGGTGGGAAAAGGGCTTCTGGATGAACTGCATGCCCTCGTCCAGCACCCCGTGATGGGCGATCACATCGTCGGTGTAACCGGACATGAACAGCACCCGCAGGCCCGGGTAGAGGGCAACCATAACCTCGGCCAGTTCCCGGCCATTCATCTTCGGCATCACCACATCGGTGACCAGCAGGTGCAGCCCGCCCGCGTGCTCCCGGGCCAGATCACATGCCTCTTCGGTCGCCGAGGCCGCGAGCACCGTGTAGCCCTGCGCGATCAGCATGGTCCGGGCCATTTCCAGGATCATCGGCTCGTCCTCGACCAGGAGGATGGTCTCGTCGCCCCGGGGCGGCCGCTCCTCCGTCTCCTGTCCGATGCGAACCACCGCCTCGCCCTGGCGCCGGGGCAGGTGGAGACGGAAGGTCGAACCCCGGCCTGGTGCGCTCGTCACGGTGATAAAGCCCTCGTTCTGCTGCACGATGCCATGCACCGTGGCCAGCCCGAGCCCTGTACCCCGGCCGACCTCCTTGGTGGTGAAAAACGGCTCGAACAGATGGGAGAGCGTGTCCGTGTCCATACCGCAACCAGTGTCACCGACGCAGAGCACCACATACGCTTGCGGCCGGGCCTCGGGATGCAGGGCCAGTTCCGCTTCGGCCAGGAGTACCGTTTCCGTACCAATGGTCACCCGACCCGCGCCACTGATGGCGTCCCGCGCATTGACGCAGAGGTTGACCAGGATCTGGTCTACCTGCGAGGGATCCATCCGCACCGGCTGGAGGCGCGTGCCCGAATTCCAGACCAGGTCGATATCCTCGCCGATCAGCCGCCGCAGCATCGGCAACAGCCCCTCCACCGTCTCGTTGAGGTCCAGCACCCGAGGCGCCGCCGTCTGCTTGCGGGCAAAGGCCAACAGCTGCCGGGTCAGGTCCGCAGACCGTTGTGCCGCCTCGCGGACTTTTCGCAGCCTGGCATGCAGCGGATGCGTGGGCTCCAGGCCCTGCTGCGCCAGTTCGGTGTGGCCGAGGATCACGCTGAGCATGTTGTTGAAGTCATGGGCAACGCCGCCGGCCAGCCGGCCGATGGACTCGATCTTCTGCGCCTGCAGGAGCTGGTTTTGCAGTTGCTCCCGTTCCGCCTCGGCCTGCCTGCGGCCGGTGATGTCCTGCAGGCTCAGCTGCAGCAACCGATTGTCCCCATGCTGGAAGGTGATCAGATGAACCACGGTGTCCCAGAGTTCGCCGTTTGGCCGCTTGTGCCGCCACTCAAAGACCGTCGTCCCCTGCTCCATGGCCTCGGCGATCCGCTCCGCCGCCACCTCCGCGGATGGCCGGCCGTCATACTGCAGGGGCGCGGAAAGATCGGGCGGCGTCAGGCCGATCACTTCTTCGCGGTCGGCATACCCGTAGATCACCACCGCCGCCTGATTGCAGTCGGTGAAGCGACCGCTGGCTGGATCAATAACTGCCAGCGGCACATGGGAATCATGGAACAGCACCTTGTTGTAGGACTCGCTCTCGCGCAGGGCGTCCTCGGCCCGCTTGCGTTCGGTGAAGTCGTGGATGACCGAGAGCATGACCTCTGCGCCGCCAAGGTTGATGATCTCGGCCGACCAGAGCACATCCTTGATCGCACCGGACTTGGCGACGAAGCGAACCGGTTCGTCGTGAAACGAGCCGGTCTGCCGCAGCCGCCCGACCATCCTTCGCCGGACCTCCACATCGTGCCAGACGCCCAGTTCGAAGGAGGTGCGGCCAATGGTTTCTTCCCGGCTGTATTCGACCAGCTGCAGCCACTCCACATTGACATCGATGAACCGGCCGCTATCGATGTCGACAATGACCATCGGCGCGGGCGACATGGCGAAGGCCTTGGCAAAGAGCTCCTCGCTTTCGCGGACCTGGGCGTTACCTGCCTTGACCTGACGCCGGACACTTGCCACCGTGCGGCGCAGGTGCAAATTCCAGAGCAGGACCAGGGCCAGCAGCGAAACTGCCGCAACCAGGGCGGTCCAGACCGCTCCGGGAATGCCGGTCTGACGGCTCCACTGCCGCCGGAGGTCACCCGTGAGCCCGGCCGGGTGGCCCGTTGTCTCGAGAACAGCATAGGCTGTGGATGAGGATGCGTTGGCAGTCAGGAGACGGGCGGGCGGGCTCACGGGGTTGGCCGCGACCGCGGCAGGAACGGGGGTGCAAAGGAGAACGGACAGAAAGAGCAGGGGGGACAGGAGCAGCCAGACTCGCCGTAGGATCGCGTGTGCCAAATGGTTTCCCCCGTGCCCCTGCTCCTGTTGTATGAATACCCTGGATTGATTATAGCGGTGGAGCCGGAAAATGCAAAAATACAACCGCACTTTCTTTCCACACCAGCGCTTTTCCCCGGATGCGGCGAGCTGGGGCAGGGCCAACGGCGATCCAGCCAGCGGGAAAATGGCGGTGGGCCATGGCGCGGTATGCTATAGTGGTCGCCGCTGGCAGAATGCCATTCAAACCAACCTTGCAACCACAGGAACGAAAGGACGTCAATGCATCTTCTCATCTATGGCGCCGGCGCCCTGGGCCAGGCGCTTGGCTGCATGCTGGCCGCTGCCGGCCACCGCGTGGACCTGGTCA
>JBGSPP010000100.1:0-4768 GCA_041738515.1 Desulfobulbus sp. | reverse complement strand
CCAGGCGCAGGCCGGGCAGGGCGGCCAGCGGATCGAAGTCGGTGAAGTTGGAGATGTGCGGCAGGCGGATGACAGCGACGGCCGGCTCAGCCGAGGCGGCGGGGTGGAACTGGGGCGCGTGTTCGATGACCACCGCGTCCTCGGCCTCGATGCGAAAATGCTTGAACCAGGGCAGCACCCCGAAGACCGGCTTGCCGGTCCGCTGCTCGATCCATTCGATGCCGGGAGCAAACAGATTGATGTCGCCGCGAAAGCGGTTGATGACAAAGCCCTTGATCAACGCCTGCTGCTCCGGTGGCAGACAGGCCAGGGTGCCGACGATCTGGGCAAAGACGCCGCCCCGGTCGATGTCGGCTACCAGGATCACCGGAGCGTCGGCATGGGCGGCCATGCGCAGGTTGACGATGTCGCCAGCCATCAGGTTGACCTCAGCGCAGGAACCGGCGCCTTCCATGACGATGAGGTCGTGCTCCTGCCGCAGCCGCGCCAGGGCCGCCTGGCTCTCGGCAAAGAGATGGTCCTTGCGGGCGTAGTAGGACTGGGCCGAGGCCTCCATCCAGGCCCGTCCGTTGAGCACCACCTGTGACCCCATATCGCTGACCGGCTTGAGCAGCACCGGGTTCATGTCGCAGTGGGGTGCGACACGGGCCGCCTCGGCTTGGACGATCTGGGCCCGGCCCATCTCCGCGCCCTCGGGCGTGACCCCGGAGTTGTTGGACATGTTCTGGGCCTTGAACGGGGCCACCCGCAGACCGCGGTTGGCAAAGATCCGGCACAGGGCGGTGGCGACGATGGACTTGCCCACATCCGAACCGGTCCCGAGGACGGCCAGGCAGGCGGCGATTTCCGACATATGTTCTCCGTGGCGCGGGTCGCGGACAGCCCGCGGCCCTGGGGCACTGCCGCCCCTTGTGGGTGTTATCCTTCGATCCCTTGGCGGGCCTGGATGCCCTGATCGTAGTAGTGCTTGTGAGAGCGCATTTCGGTGACCAGGTCGGCCCGGGCGATAACCCCGGGCGGGGCACCGCGTCCAGTGAGCACCAGTTCCACCCCGGCCGGTCGGCGGTCGATGAGGGCGAGCAGATCGGCCTCGTCGAGCAGATGCAGGGCCACGGCAACATTGGCCTCGTCGGCCACGACCAGGTCGTACCGACCCGATTGCATGGCCAGGCTGATTGCGGCCAGACCGTGTTTCGCGGCCGCGACATCCTCGGGAGTTGGCTCGGTGAGGAGAAAACAGCCCCGACCGAACTGCTCGACGGTGATGCAATCGGCCAACCGGCGCAGGATAACAAGCTCGCTGTATTCGGCATTCTTGACCAACTGGCCGATGTAGACCCGCATGCCCGCGCCGGCGGCGCGGATGGCCAGGCCCAGGGCTGCGGTGGTCTTGCCCTTGCCGTCGCCGGTATAAACCTGCACGAAACCCTGCATCACCCCTCCTTTGGCGTCCACGTCGGGCGCAAAACCGGCCGGTTGCTGGTCTCCCGCAAGCAGGTCGCAGCAGGCCACCATTTCCCGGCGCAAAACACCAGTGACTAATAGAGAATCGGTCGGGAACCGTCAACTGCTTTTCATCGACAGCGGCGCGAGGGGCAGTGGTGGGTGGGACCGTTGCAGGCCGCGTAGCGGCTGCCGCGGTCCCGGCTGTGAATGGCTGGGGGCCTTATCCCTTCAGCGAGGACTGGCCGGCCGCGGCGCGAGCGCCTTCCAGGGCGTTGTACACGGCCAGGGCGAGTTTTTGGGGCGTGATCGGTTTGTGGATGAAATTGATGTTCTTTTCCAGCACCCCGTGGTGGACGATGGCGTTCTCGGTGTACCCGGACATGAACAACACGCAGAGGCCGGGGTAGCGGAGCCGCAGCTGCTGGGCGATGTCCGGACCGTTCATTTCCGGCATGACCACGTCGGTGAGGAGCAGATCGAGGGCGCCGTGGTGCCGGTTGGCCACGCGCAAGGCATCCTTGCCGTTGGTGGCCTCGATCACGTTGTACCCCAGCTGGGCGAGGATGGTGTGGCATAGTTCCCGCACCGTTTCCTCGTCCTCGACCAGGAGGATGGTCTCTGATCCCTTGCGCAATATCGGGGCGGTGCTGTCGCGCGCTCCCAGCGAGGTGGTCTGGGCGTCGCAGCGGGGGAAGTAGAGGCGGAAGGTGGTGCCCCGGCCCTCCTCGCTGTAGACCGAGATGTAGCCGTCGTGCTGCTTGACGATGCCGTAGACCATGGCCAGGCCGAGTCCGGTACCCTTGTGCACCCCCTTGGTGGTGAAGAACGGCTCGAAGATCTTGTCCAGCACCTCCCGGGGCATGCCGCTGCCGGTATCGGACACCGCCAGCAGCACGTACTCACCCGGCCGCATCTCATAACGCCCGTGTACATACGGCTCGTTGATGGCAATATTGGCCGCCTCGAAAACCAGATGGCCACCGTCGGGCATGGCGTCGCGGGCGTTGACCGCCAGGTTGACGATCACCTGCTCGAGCTGTGACAGGTCGATCCTGGTCATCCACAGGCCGTCGACCTGATGGATGGTGACGGTGATGTCCTCGCCCAGGAGACGGATGAGCATCTTGTTGATTTCTGTGAGTTCCCTGCCGAGGTGTACCGGCACCGGGTCGATGATCTGCTTGCGGCTGAAGGCGACCAGCTGCTGGGTGAGTCGCGAGGCCCGCTGGCCGGCGCCATGGATGGTCTCGATTTTCTGCCGCAGCGGGCTGAGCGGGAGATCGAGCAGGATCAGTTCGGCGTAGCCGTTAATGACGCTGAGGAGGTTGTTGAAGTCGTGGGCCACGCCGCCGGCCAGCCGGCCCACCGCCTCGAGCTTCTGGGCGTGGCGCAGCTGCTTCTCCAGCTTTTCGCGTTTTTCGGCTTCCAGCCTGAGTTCACCGATGGTGCGCCGCAGGGCCATGTTCTGGAAGGCCACCTTGGACAGCAGGTTGGCGATCAGGAACAGAAACGTGCCGATCTCGCCGAACTGCTCCTTGGACATGTAGGTGACCTCAGCCAGGGCGGCGCGGAACTCGCCCTCGTCGGCGCCGATGACCCCGGCGTAGCGGACCAGGGCCTCCTCGTCGAGTTCCTCGTTGCGCACCTGTCCGATCAGCCAGTTGGCCAGATGCCGGTCGCCGACACTGATGCTGGCGCCGCCGTCCCAGAGACCGCCGCTGTGGCAGGGGGCGATGATCGGTCCGTCCGGGTTGTGGCGACCGAGCAGGGCGTCGGACTGGAGGCAGTTGCGCAGGCCAACCTCGGTATTGCGAATGATTTCTGAGCAGAGACGGCAGAAGTTGCTCGGCCGGGTCAGCGGGGTCCCGTCCGGATGGGTGATGATCGAGGCGATGCCGGTGGCGGCGGCAAAGGCGTCCTGGATTTTCTGGATCTCATCCAGATCGAAGAGGTCGGCAAAGTCGCAGTCGTCAGCCTCTCCCGGCAGCGGAGGTGCGGGGGTGATGGCATCCATGGCGGCCAATTTGGCCTTGAGCTCGGCATTTTCCCTGGCAAGTTCCGCCAATTTCTGCTCTAACAAGTCGGACGAAAGGCCGTTTTCCATCTGATAACCCCGGTGGACGGTTGTCTTGCGACAGTGACTGCGGGACTGCTGCCGGATGTGGCTCGCTTGGACCGTAGAGAAGACGCGTCGCCGCGCGCAAGGGTTGCGCGACGAGGCGATCCGACCGCAATGAGGCCAGCACCTGTTGCATAGTAGGGCAAAATTGCCGATCGGCCAAGCAATCTCGAACCCCGGGGGGCGATTTTTCCCTTCCAGGACAGCGATTTCTGGGGGTTGGAAGGCAAACGCCCCGATTCAGACCAAAGACGACAACCCGCGCCGGCTGCTGCCTGCGACGGACTACGAAGGAGCATTTGATGGCGATAGTCAAGATAGTCGTGACTGCCCACATCCACACGGGCCGTCTGTTTACTGAAGAAGGCTATGATGTCGAGAGGAGCGCCGAGAACCTGGCGGATGTGGAGGGCGATCTGATCACCGGTCTGCTGGCGGAAGAGTATCCGGACACCGAGATCTACGTCGATATCGGCATCCACAAGGATGCGGACGGGGCGAGCACCATCGAGGTGTCAGCCTATTCCGGCGAGGAGCAGGTCGACGACGCCGTCTCGGCAGTGATCCAGCAGCGCCTGGTCAAGGCGATCGTCGAAGGCACGGCGGATTACGCCTGGGCGGTGAAGGCCGGGTGACCATCAGGGCGCCACTGGCCTGCTGCCGCCGCGACCTGCCAGACGCGCAAATCATGTGAACAAGGAGGAGACCGCATGCAACCCTTCAAGGCCTATCTGATCGATCAGGACGAACACCGAAAAGCCTCGGGACGGATGGCGACCCTGACAGCGGAACAACTGGACGCGGGCGAAGTGCTGATCCGGGTGCACTACTCGAGCATCAATTACAAGGACGCCCTGGCCGCCACCGGCGCGGGCAAGATCATCCGCCGCTTTCCCTGTGCCGGCGGCATCGATCTCTCCGGCGAGGTGGTGGAAAGCGCGGACGGCCGGTTCAAACCCGGCGACCGGGTGATCGCCACCAGCTATGACATCGGCGTGGCCCACCACGGCGGCTATGCCGAGTATGCGCGGATTCCTGCCGGCTGGGTGATCCCCCTGCCCGCTGGCCTCGACCTGCGGGAGGCCATGGCCTTGGGCACGGCCGGCTTCACCGCGGCGCTTGCGGTCGTACGAATGGAGGCCAATGGGCTTGCCCCGGCCAGTGGGCCGGTGATCGTCACCGGCGCTACCGGAGGTGTCGGCG
>JBGSPP010000046.1:0-4417 GCA_041738515.1 Desulfobulbus sp. | reverse complement strand
GGTCTGGGCCTGGCCGATGACGTCGCGACCCTGCATCAGCACCGGGATGACCGCCTGCTGGATGGGGGTGGGGGCGGTAAAGCCCAGTTCCTCGGCGGTCTTGAGCAGATCGGGATGCAGGCCGAATTGGGGAAAGGTGTCGATGGTCATCAGGCTACTCCTTGGGGGGGCAATGTCTTGACATACTCCTGGGGGGCCGGGGCGGGCGCTTCACGCGCCGCTCCCTGTTGTCCGTTAACAGATGACCCGCCAGAAAACATGAGCCTGCCTGTCAAACCCGACCGGGTCCCCTGCCTGTGCCGATCCGGGTCGGCCTGACAGGGGTCCGGGGCGCTACAACAAAAAACGCCTGACCGGAATGGGTCAGGCTGCCGTGCTGGAATCTTCAAAACGTGAAAGGGATGCCGCGTTTGCGGCGATGTTCTGCTTATATACCGCATGGGGCGAGGAATGGCAAGGCCTTGGAAGGCTGGAAACGTATTCCCGGACAAAGCAGGAGGATGTGCATACGATTGCGCTGGCGGAAACCAACGCCGACCTTTAAGATAGTTTCTCACCTTTCAACGCGGAGCGGTCGGCAGATGGCTGTCGGCCAAGTACGCCAACCCGACCCATGGCCATGATGCCCTCGCCGATCCATCGCTGGACGTTCACCCTGATCTTTCTCGGCTCGCTGCTGATGCTCGGCCTGGTGCTCCGGCCGTTCTGGAACCAGATCTTCCTCGCCTTCTTTCTGGCCAGTATTTTTCACCCGATCCATGTTCGACTCAACGCCCGGGTAAGACCGTGGATGGCCTCGGGTCTGATCTGCGCCCTGTTTACTCTCTGCGTCTTCTTGCCTCTGCTCTATTGCATCACGGCCATTGCCGCCGAGATCCCGCCGGTGGTCCAGCTGGCGCGGAAAAACGACCTGCTGACCCTGCTGCAGCACAAGATGCAGAGCAACACCCTGCTCACCCAGGCGGCCGCGCTGCTGGCCGACTTCGGCATCCAGATCGAGCTCGACAACCTGCCCGGCCTGATCAGCAAGTGGCTCACCACCCTGGGCCTGTTCGCTTACCGGCAGGTCTCGGCTCTGGCCGCCGACATCATGCGGTTCATCTTCCAGTTCTGCATTCTGATCACCTGCCTGTTCTTCTTGCTGATCGAATTCCGCCGACTGGGGATCTTCCTGCTCAATCTCTCGCCCCTGCCCGAATCGCATAACCGGCTGCTGGTCGAACGGTTTTCGCCCATCGCCGGGGCCATCCTGGTGGGCAACACCCTCAGCGGCATCATCCAAGGCACGCTCGGGGGTATTTTCTTTGTCACCATGGGCTTCATCTCACCCGTGCTCTGGGGCGTGGTCTTGGGCGTGCTCGCCTTTCTCCCGATCCTCGGGGTCGGCCTGGTGCTGCTGCCAACCGCCGCCGTCCTGCTGCTCAAGGGCCAATTCGGGCCGACCCTGATAACCCTGGGCTTCTACCTGTTCCTGACCGTTTTCATCGAATACATGTTCAAGCCCAAGTTCGTCGGCAGCCAGGCCCAGCTGCCGCCGCTGCTGGTGCTGCTTTCGATCATCGGCGGCCTGAGCCTTTTCGGCATCATGGGTATTGTCTACGGTCCGCTGGCCGTCTCTGCCTTCCTGACGTTGACGGATCTGTACCAGCGCGATTACCAGCCTCGCCTCGAACGCATGGTCCGGGGCGAGGACTGAGGCCCGATCATGTCGTGATCTCCTTGACACCCCGGATCATTTCAGGTATCAGCTGAGGGCCGTTGGCGGCCGTCCCGCCTTCGGAACGGCTCCATGAACCGACCGGCGAGCCCCTGTTCGGCCGCCGCCACCGCTTCCCTCTCACCCCCGATCCCCTCCCCGGACGTCGACCAGAGTATTAGAGTCATGAATATGTTTGCGCTGCTGCAGAGCGTGGTGCTCGGCCTGGTCGAAGGGCTCACCGAATTTCTCCCGATCTCCTCCACCGGCCACCTGATCATTGCCGGCGATCTGCTGTCCTACACCGGCGAGCAGGCCAAGACCTTCGAGATCGTCATTCAGCTTGGTGCGATCCTGGCGGTCTGCTGGCACTACCGGCAGCGCCTGCTCGGGGTGGTAGCCGGCCTCTCCTCCCAGGAGCGGAGCCGCCGCTTCGTACTCAACCTGATCATCGGCGTCTTTCCCTCGGCCCTGTTCGGCCTGCTGCTGCACAAGCTGATCAAGGCCCATCTGTTCACCCCGGTGGTAGTGGCCTTGGCCCTGATCGTGGGCGGATTCATCATCCTCCTGGTGGAGCGGCACGAACGACCGCCGCGCATCGAAGAAGTGGACGACATGACCTGGCTGGATGCCCTCAAACTCGGTGCGGCCCAAGTCTTTTCGCTCATCCCCGGCACCTCGCGCTCCGGGGCGACCATCATCGGCGGTCTGCTGTCCGGGCTGTCGCGACGGGCGGCAACGGAATTTTCCTTCTTCCTCGCCATCCCAACCATGTTTCTCGCCACCGGCTACGATGTCTACAAGTCCTGGCAACATCTGGCCGGCGCGGACCCGACCTTTTTCGCCGTCGGTTTCGTCACTGCCTTTTTCAGCGCTCTCGCGGCGATCAAAGGCTTGCTGCGCTACGTCGCCCACCACGATTTCCGCGCCTTCGCCTGGTACCGCATCGTCTTCGGCGCCCTTGCCCTCCTCTACTTCACCTCCAGATAACCAACCATGATAACAGAACTTATCAGCCGCGTTGCGGTGCAGATTCTTGACGCCACCACCTATGCCGGAGCCTTTGTCCTCATGGCCCTGGAAAGCATGATCGCTCCGGTACCGAGCGAGGCGGTCATGCCCTTTGTCGGCTTTCTCGTGGCCGACGGCAAATGGAACCTCTGGCTGGCCCTGCTGGCCACCAGCGCCGGCTCGCTGGCCGGCTCGCTGGCCTCCTACTGGATGGGCTATTACGGCGGCAAGCCGCTGGTGCTCAAGGTGGGCAAATACCTGCTGCTCAATCGCCACGACCTGGAGATGACCGAGCGCTACTTCCAGCGGCGCCAGGGCTTGTACACCGTGTTCGTCGCCCGCTTCATTCCGGTGGTCCGCCACTTCAGCTCGATCGCCGCGGGCACGGGCCGAATGCCACTGCTGCCGTTCGCCCTGCTCTCGGTGATCGGCGCGACGTTGTGGAACGGCTTTCTCCTCTACTGCGGCCTGCGGTTGCGTGAGCACTGGACTCTGGTGCAGAAGTACTCGCACCAGGTCGATATCGTCATCGTGGTGCTCGCCATTGTCGGCATGGCCTGGTTTATTCGCAGCCGTCTGACCGCGCGCAGGGCGCAGACAACAGGGGCCGTTCCCGGGACGACGGAGGGCAATCGGGATTAGGCCGACGAACGGCTCGCTAGCGGTCGTCTCCGTCCAGGAAGTGGTGCAGGCGCTCTCGGCGGAAGTCGAAAATCCGCTCCAGAGTGCGCCTGATGTAGAGCCGGTGGAGGATGCGCCCGAGCGGGCCCAGCGGCGGCTGGTAATAGACCCGGTCGAACAGCAGCACCCCATCGTCTTCCCGCCGGATCTCGTGGTAGTGATACCAGAAGCGGTACGGCCCGAGCCGCTGCTCGTCGACAAAGCTGTGCCCCGGGCGGATGTGCTTGATTTCAGTCACCCAGGTGTGGGCGCCAAGCATGGGGATGGTGATCCGGTACTCAACGATCAGGCCTTCATGCATGATCGCGGGGACCTCGGTGACAATGTAAAAACCCAGGTCGGGCGGGGTGATCCGGTCGAGGTTGGCCGGATTCTGGAGAAATGCCCAGGCCTGCTCCACGCTCGCCCCCACTCGCTGTTGCCGCTCCAGGATGTACATGCGTCTTTTCCCTTGCCGTTCGGCATCTTGGCAGAGCCATGATCGCTCGTCACCATTCTTCACTGGGGCAGAGAATGCGCACTCCCAAGTCAAGGCGCAACCCCCCTATCGGCAGCTTGCGGCTATGGCCAAGACCCGTGTACAGTGCCTTCGCTCTTCAACCCCATTCTGGCCAACTTTTTCTTGACGCTCAGTTGGCTCTATGCTAAAGAGCCATTCTCGGAGCGCGGGCGTGCCAACGCCGCGTTCTGGCGTTTTAGAGCTATTCCTCGGTAGCTCAGTTGGTAGAGCAGGTGGCTGTTAACCACCTTGTCGGGGGTTCGAGTCCCTCCCGGGGAGCCAAAATTCAATCCGCTGATTTCAGCGGTTCTTGTTTAACGCAAGACCCCGTGGGGTGATCCCCTCGGGGTCTCGTCGTTTCAGGCGTGTCCACGCCGACTTACGCCACCTCTCACATCCTTCTTGATTCTCCATTTCGAAGCTCCCCGCTCGGGGTTCGGGTGCAACCGTGGGGTTTGCGCGCGCTCTCCGAAAATGTCCTCTCCGAATTCTCCCGTTCTCCGTTTTTCGAGTCGCCTTGTTTAACAGCC
>JBGSPP010000379.1:0-4792 GCA_041738515.1 Desulfobulbus sp. | reverse complement strand
GATGCAGGAGGCCCTGCGGGCCAACGACTCGTATCACTTCTTCGCGGCCCTGGATGGGCTCTACAAGACCGGGCCGACGCGGACCAACGTCTGCGACCTGCACATTCTGGTGGTGACGGGAGGGGAATGAACTTGCCCTGGAGCAGGGCGGAAGGCACGGAGATGCGTAAATCCTGAACATCGTGGGCACGGATCGGGCGGAACAACGCTGAACTCGCGGGGTGATGGAGCGGCCCGTCTCCGATCAGAACTCGGACGGCCGCGGGCCTGGGGCCGGGATCAGCCGAAGCGGCCGGTGATATAGTCCTCGGTCAGCTGGTGACGGGGGTTGGTGAAGATGCGGTCGGTGGCCCCGACCTCGACCAGGTCACCCAGATGGAAGTAGGCGGTACGCTGGCTGACGCGGGCCGCCTGCTGCATGTTGTGGGTGACGATGACGATGGTGTAGTGCTCTTTCAACTCGGTAATCAGATCCTCGACCGTGGCGGTGGCAATGGGGTCGAGCGCCGAGCAGGGCTCGTCCATGAGAATCACCTCGGGCCGGACGGCAATGGCCCGGGCGATGCAGAGCCGCTGCTGCTGGCCGCCGGACAGGCCGGTTCCGGGCTGGTCGAGCCGGTCGCTGACCTCGTTCCACAGGCCTGCCTTCTTCAGCGAATCCTCGACGACGTCCTGCAGCTCCGAACGGTTGTTCACCAAGCCGTGGATCTTCGGGCCATAGGCCACATTGTCGAAAATCGACTTGGGAAAGGGGTTGGGCTTCTGAAAGACCATGCCCACCTGGGCCCGCAGGGGCACCACGTCCACCTTGCGGTCGTAGATGTCCAGGTCGTCGAGCAGAATCCGGCCGGTCACCCGGCAGCTGGCCACGGTGTCGTTCATGCGGTTGAGGCAGCGGAGAAAGGTGGATTTGCCGCAGCCTGAGGGGCCGATCATCGCCAGCACCTCGTTCTTGCCCACGTCGATGGTCACGTTCTTGATGGCGTGCTTGTCGCCATAAAAGACGTTGACCTCGCGGCAGACCATGCGCGGGTCCTCGACAAACTGGGTGCCCACGGTCGTCCGATTCTCCCGGTCGATCTTCCGGTCCGCAGCCGAGGCAGCCGCATCGATCATGTCGGCGGCCAGGCGTGCTTCCCGCATATCAAAAACCGCTTCCGTCGCTGTTGTCATTGTCGTGTTCCTCTGGCCGGTTCTTGTTCCGGCGTCCATCTGTCCGGCCTGGTCCATCGTTGTGCCCGTTGCCTGCTGCTTGTATTCGCCGTGTTGCATGGACGGCAAAGGCAACGGGGGGAGACTGTCTCCCCGCGTCACCTTAGCCGATGCCTGCTGTGCTGAAAGAAGCGAGATTATTTCAAGACCATGGCGTTCATTTCTTTGGCGTCCTTGGCAGTGGCCTTGCGCTCCTTCTCGGGCGCGGGGATCAGACCCTTCTCGGCGAGGTAGCCGTTTTCGCCCATGGCGCGGTCGCTGGTGTACTCGCCCAGGTATTCCTTGATCCCGGGAATGACGTCCACGTGCTCTTTCTTGACATAGATGTACAGCGGTCGGGAGACCAAGTACTTGCCCGAGGCGATGTTGTCGAAGGTCGGAGCCTCGCCGTCGATGACGGAACCCTGAATCTTGTCTGTGTTCTGGTCAAGGAAGCTGAAACCAAAGATGCCCAGGCTCTTGGGGTTGGCCTCGAGTTTCTGCACGATCAGGTTGTCATTCTCGCCGGCCTCGACATAGGCGCCGTCCTCGCGCACGGTCTGGCAGACGGCCTTGAACTTCTTCTCGTCGGTCTTCTTCATGGCCTTGATGGACTCGAACTCCTCGCAGCCGGCATCCATGACCAACTCGACAAAGGCGTCACGGGTGCCGGATGTGGGCGGCGGTCCCATCACCTCAATCTTGCTGTCGGGCATGTTCGGGTTGATCTCCTTCCAGGTCTTGTAGGGGTTGGCCTTGAGGCTGCCGTCCGCGGCCGGGATTTCCTTGGCCAGCGCCTGGAAAAGCTCCTTGCGGGTCAGTTTCATGGGCTCGGCCTTCTTGCTGTTGGCAACTACGATGCCGTCATAGCCGATCTTCAACTCGACCGGGGCGCCGACGCCGTTCTTGGCGCAGGTTTCCAACTCGGTCTTCTTGATCTGGCGGGAGGCGTTGGCGATGTCCGGGCTGTCGACGCCGCCGCCGGCGCAGAACAGCTTGATGCCGCCGCCGGTGCCGGTAGATTCGATCTTCGGGGTTTTGAACTTGGTGGTCTTGCCGAACTGCTCGGCCACCGCAGTGGAGAACGGATAGACGGTGGACGACCCGACAATCGAGATGTAGTCGCGGCCGTCGGCTGCCTGGGTGGTGGTCGCGGCGGCGATCAACAGGGAGGCGGTGGCCAGGGTCAGGCTGATCTTCTGCATAAAACTCTCCTTGGGTAATGGGGTTGTGATTGGGTTTGGGGAAAAGATACCCCGCGTTCGTTTGGATTGTGTGAGCGATCGGTTTGTATTGCGTTACCAGCGCCGCTCAAACTTGTTGCGCAGGAAAACCGCCACGGCGTTCATCATCAGCAGCACCAGCAGCAGCACCATGATCGCGGCCGAAGTCCGCTCGACAAAGGCCCGTTCCGGTGAATCGGCCCAGAGGTAAATCTGCACCGGCAGCACCGTGGCCGGATCACTGAATCCCTGTGGTACGTCGACAATGAAAGCTACCATGCCGATCATCAACAGCGGCGCGGTTTCGCCCAGCGCCCGGGCCATGCCGATGATGGCGCCGGTCATCATGCCCGGCATGGCCAGCGGCAGTACGTGGTGCGCGATGGTCTGCATCTTTGAAGCTCCGACGCCCAAGGCCGCCTCGCGGATCGAGGGTGGGACCGACTTGAGTGAGGCCCGGCTGGCAATGATGATCGTCGGCAGGGTCATCAGGGTCAGCACCAGGCCGCCCACGGTGGAGGCCGAGCGCGGCAGGTTCATGAAGTTGAGAAACACCGCCAGGCCGAGCAGGCCAAAAACGATGGAGGGGATGGCCGCCAGGTTGTTGATGTTGACCTCGATCAGGTCGGTCCAGTTGTTTTTGGGCGCGAACTCCTCAAGGTAGACGGCAGCGGCGACGCCGATGGGAAAGGACAGGAGCAGAGTCACCACCAGGGTATAGAACGAGCCCATGGCCGCGCCGCGAATGCCCGCCAGTTCGGGTTCGCGCGAGTCGCCGGCGGTGAAGAAGACGGTGTTGAACCGCTTTTCCAGCCGGTCCGAGGCCACCAGATGATCGATCCAGACGATCTGTTTGTCGCTCACCCGCCGTTCGGATTCCGGCACCTCGCGGGGGATGTGGCCCTTGAGGAACATGTCCACCTCGTCGTCGGCCAGCAGCCAGAGCGACTGGGTGGAGCCGATCAGATCCGGCCGGTCCATCACCATCCGCTGCAGGTCGTAGGCCGCGCCGCCGCTGGCCAGCTTAGCCACCAGGCGTTTGTCCTGGCGGCTCTCGACCTCGGGGAAGAGCGCGAAGACGGCATCGCGCACCAGCCCGGCGTAGTTGGCGGAGGCCAGGTTCTTGACATCCAGCTGGGCCGGGTCGAAGAAGACGTCGAGACGAATCCGGGTCTGCTGGAAGGCGGTGTAGCCCTTGGAGCAGATCGAACCGAGCAACAGCACGAGAAAGAGCAGGCTGACGACTATTGCGGAAAAACCGAAAAGGCGGAAGCGGCGCTCCTTGCCGTACCGGCGCGGCAGGGTCAGGCTCACCCGCTCGATCGTGGACATCGGTCTGGCGTCGTCACCGTTCGCGGGCGAGGCTGCCTTGGGATCTTGGTTATTCATATTCTTCCCGGTATTTTCGCACCACGTAGAGGGCGATCACGTTGAGGATCAGAGTGACGACAAAGAGCAGCATACCCAGGGCGAAGGCGGCCAGGGTCTTGGGGCTGTCGAATTCCTGGTCGCCAACCAGCAGGGTGACGATCTGCACGGTAACCGTGGTCACCGCCTGCAAGGGGTTGACGGTCATGTTGGCGGCCAGTCCCGCGGCCATGACCACGATCATGGTCTCGCCGATGGCCCGCGACACCGCCAGCAGGATCGAGCCGACGATGCCGGGCAGGGCGGCCGGCAGAATGACCTGCTTGATGGTCTCGCTCCGGGTGGCGCCCAGGGCGTAGGAGCCGTCGCGCAGCGACTGGGGCACGGCGTTGATGACGTCGTCGGAGAGCGAGCTGACAAAGGGGATGATCATGATCCCCATGACCAGCCCGGCGGCCAGGGCGCTCTCCGAGGAGACCGAGAGCCCGAACATTGCGCCGGTGTCGCGGATGAAGGGGGCCACTACCAGGGCGGCGAAGAAGCCATAGACCACAGTGGGGATGCCGGCCAGGATCTCGAGGATCGGCTTGACCGTGGCGCGGAACTTTGGCCCGGCGTATTCGGAGAGAAAGATGGCCGACATCAGCCCGAAGGGCACGGCCACGGCCATGGCAATGCCGGAGATGAGAAAGGTGCCGGTCAGCACCGGGATGGCGCCGAAACTGCCCGAACTGCCGACCTGATCGGCGCAAATGGCCATCTGCGGGTTCCATTTGAGGCCGAACAGAAACTCGGTGAAGGGCACCTTCTGGAAGAACCGGATCGATTCGAACAGCACCGACAAGACGATGCCGATGGTGATGAAGACGGCAAAGGTCGAGCAGAGCGTGAGGATGATCTTGACGATCCGCTCCACCTGGTTGCGGGCCCGCAGGGATGGGGTGATGCGCGAATGGACCAGAAAGGCCGCGATCAGGGCGGTACACAGGGCGACCACGGCCAGGGCGATC
>JBGSPP010000342.1:0-2769 GCA_041738515.1 Desulfobulbus sp. | reverse complement strand
CCTTCGGCCTTGGCTGCCTCATAGCCGGTGCACCGCACTGTGGAGGCCGCGTCCGTGGTCAACTGGATCACGGTCGGCGTGCCCGCCGGGTCCTGATCCAGGCTGAAGGCGCCCGCCTGGATGGTCAGCACGGTCTGGGCGGTGGTGGGGCGCACCTTGCGGCGCAGCTTGGCGTTGCAGGCCGGGATGACCGGCAGACCGTCCTCGACAGCGATGACTTCCGACACTTGCGCGGCCGCAAGGGCCACAGCAATCCTTGGCGCCAGATCCCAGCCATACGACGAATGCAGGAACACGATCTGGTCCGGCTGTTCCCTGGCAATCGCATCCAGGAGCAGCTGCTTGTGCACGGCCGGGGCGTATTCACCGCAGGCAGCGGCCTCGGCCAGATAGAGCGTTCCGCCGAATTTCGGCAACTCGGCCGCGCTGCCCACCAGGAACATGGCGGCCTCGGCGCCCACTGACTGGGCAAAGGCGAGAAGCTGGGTATATTCGGGGCGAAGCGTTCCTTCGCGAAACTCCGCGACAAGTAAGGTTTTCATGGGTCTCTCCTAGGCCAGAATGCCGGTTTTTTCTTTGAGCAGCTGGATCAGCTTGTCGGCCAGTTCCGGAACGTCTCCCTCCAGCACCAGGCCGCTGCCCTTCTTCGCCGGAAAATAGAACGCAGCCACCTCCTGGCGGGAGGGGCCGCCCGGATCGGCGGCAACGGTCAGCAATTCCTTCTTCTTGGCCTTCATGATGTTGGGCAGGGTCGGATAGCGAGGCGTATTGAGACCGAGTTGGCAGGTCAGGACCACCGGCAGGGCTGCGGTCACCAGGGCCTTGGCCCCGCCTTCCAGCTCGCGCTTGACGCTGACCACGCTGCCGTCGTAGCTGAAATCGACGATGGTGGTGACCGCATCCATGGCCAACAGTTCAGCGAGCATGACCCCCACCTGGCCACTGCCCCGGTCTTGCGACTGCATGCCGGTGAAGACGAGGTCGAACTGTTTGTCCCTGGCAAAGTCGGCGATCATCGAGGCGATCTGGAAGGGCTCGCGCTTGTACGACTCGTCGTCGGCGATGTGCATGCCCCGGTCGCAGCCCATGGCCAGGGCCTTCTTCATGGTCTCCTTGACCTGGTCGGGGCCAACACAGAGCACGGTCAGGTCGGCGTCGCCCACCTGCTCCTTCAGCCGCACTGCCTGTTCGACGGCGAACTCGTCGTATTCATTCATCCGCCAGGCGAGATCGGCCCGGTCGTACCAGTTGCCCTCGCCGTTGATCTTGAATTTTGATTCCATGTCCGGAACCTGTTTAATGCATACCAGAATCTTCATGGCGTTCCCTCCGGCCATCAGGCCGCGTGTTCGGTGTTGGTCGGTTCTTGTGCAGGCGTCGGCTGCGCCAGGCGCTCGGCGAGCACCTCGGCGATGTCCCGGGGCCGCAGCCGGTCTTCCACGTCGGCGCCCTTGACTCCGTCTTCAAACATGGTCAGGCAGAACGGGCAGTTGGCCACCAGCTGCGGGGCACCGGTCTCCACGGCCATCCGCACCCGAGTCACGTTGATGCGCTCGCCCAGATTCTCTTCGGCCATGATCCGGCCGCCGCCAGCACTGCAGCAGAAGGCCTGGTCGCGGTTTTTTGTCATCTCGGTCAGGCGGCCGCCGGCCGCGCGGATCAGGTTGCGCGGCGCCTCGTAGAGCCCGTTGTGCCGCCCCAGGTAGCAAGAATCGTGGTAGGTGCAGGCAAAATCTTCGGCCTTGAGCCGCAACCGGCCCTCGCGGAGCAGTCGGTCGAGGAACACGGCGTGGGGTTCGACCTCTATGTCGAAGTCTAAGTCCCGATAATCCTTGGCCAGAGTGTTGAAGCAGTGCGGACAGGTGGTGACAATCCTTTTGACCCCGTACGCCTTGATGGTCTCCACGGTCTCCATGGCCATGGTCTGGTAGAGATACTCGTTGCCCATCTTGCGCATCGGCTCGCCGCAGCATTTTTCCTCCTTGCCGAGGATGCCGACCTTGACGCCGGCGGCCTGGCAGAGGCGGAGAAAACACCTGGCGACCGCGATGTTGCGCTTGTCGAAGGAGGCGTAACAGCCCACGAAGTAGAGGACATCAACCTCGCTATCCTCGGCCAGCGGCTTGACGCCCAGACCATCGGCCCAGTCGCCACGGGAAGCGTAGCCCATGCCCAGGGGATTGCCGTTCACCTCGGTCTGCTCCATGGCGGCCATGACCTCCTCGCCCGGGAACTCTCCCTCCATCAGCACCAGGTTGCGTCGCAACTCGATAATCTTGTCCACATGCTCGATGGAGGCGGGGCAGATGTCCTGGCAGGCTCGGCAGGTGGTGCAGGCCCAGATGGCCTCGCGGCCGACGGCGTCGATCAGGTTGGCATCGGGTTTGTTGAAGGCGACCTCGCCGATGGTGTTTACCAGCACCATTGGCGAGAGCGGCTTGCCGGTGGCATGGGCCGGGCAGCGGTCCTGGCAGCGCTTGCAGAGCGTGCAGGCGTCGGCGTCGAAGATGTCCTTCCAGCGCAGGTCGGCCAGTTCGCTTGCGCCGAACTTTTCCCGAGATTCGTCTTCCAGGTTGATCGAGGTCAGCTTGCCGGTGGGGCCGAGGTCGGCCAGATAGGCGTTGGCGCTGGTGGTGAGGATGTGGCGGAACTTGCTGTACGGGATAACGGCGATAAAGGCGAGTGCCAGCAGCAGATGCAGCCACCAGAGGCCCGCATGCAGGCCGCGCAGCCCCGGCTCGCCGATGCCGGCCATCAGTTTGGCAGCGG
>JBGSPP010000333.1:0-15575 GCA_041738515.1 Desulfobulbus sp. | reverse complement strand
CTCGCTGAAGTCCGTGAACTTGGCCAGACCCTTGGTCGACAGAACCCGCGTGATCGCGGCGGTCAACGTGGTCTTGCCATGGTCGATGTGACCGATCGTTCCTACATTGACATGCGGCTTTTTCCGCTCAAATTTCTCCTTGGCCATCTCATGTCTCCTTGGACAAAAAGTTCGTTGACTCAGCCGCCCCTGCACTTGACCGACTGAAACCTGGAGCCCGCGATCGGACTTGAACCGATGGCTTCCTCCTTACCAAGGAGGTACTCTACCACTGAGTTACGCGGGCTGATATTGCTTTTACTTTTTTCGGGCTGCCATCACAGCGCACGATGCATTGTCAATGGAGCGGGAAACGAGACTCGAACCCGCAA
This sequence comes from Desulfobulbus sp., assembly GCA_041738515.1. Lineage (GTDB taxonomy): Bacteria > Desulfobacterota > Desulfobulbia > Desulfobulbales > Desulfobulbaceae > Desulfobulbus. The sequence continues at coordinate 15,204 of JBGSPP010000333.1, read as the reverse complement.
CCCTCAGCTTGGAAGGCTGATGCTCTACCATTGAGCTATTCCCGCTTTCACAACGGATCGGTGCGATAAAACGCTGCGACAGTCCGCAGCCAATGACTCGTGGTGGAGGGGGGAGGATTCGAACCTCCGAAGGCTCCGCCGACAGATTTACAGTCTGTTCCCTTTGGCCGCTCGGGAACCCCTCCACGAATATCATCAGAAGACAAAAGACAGAAAGCAGACTGCAACAGACAGTGCAGTGCAACCCGGTTTCTGACTTTTGGCTTCCTGCTGGCCTGGAGCTGGCGATGGGACTTGAACCCGCAACCCCCTGATTACAAATCAGGTGCTCTGCCAATTGAGCTACGCCAGCATGAACCCGGACAATATAGCCCGAAAAAAGAATAAATCAACAGCTTTTTTCAGATTTGGGCAGATTCCGATCGCCCGAATAAAAAAGAGCCGAAAGCTCTCGCTTCCGGCTCTTTCTAATATTGCGCAACGAGTTACTGATTCAAGGGATTCTTGACGAATGCCGAATCACGATACCGCTCGAACGCCATGGCAAAGGTTCTGTACACGATATGAGCGAACTTGGTGTACGGCAGATACAGGAAGAGCATGGCCACCGATATCAGGTGAAAATAATAGACCACGTATCCAAGCGACGGAATCCCGACTAGCCGCAACAACTCGGCAGCCAGACCGGTGACGCCAACACCCATGATGATCCAAATCAGGAACCAGTCATAGAAGGTGTTCTTGGCCTTGCCATCAGCTTCCATCTTGGCCCGGTTCATCCACAGGATGCCGATACCGGCGATCATGGCGACTGCGGAAACGTTGGCCAGCAACTTCACCGGATTCCACATCGAAATGGGGCCGTGCATCGACGGGATGAAGATGCCGATCACGTCCTGGGTAAAGAGCGAATAGCAGGTAACGATGAACAAACCGATGAAGGCGTACATCAAAGGGCGGTGTCCCTTGACGCGGTCGGCGTTGACCGTGCACTCACGGAAGCGGTTGTGCATAAAGATTTCTTGCAGCGCCGGCCAGAGAAACTGCTTGATGAACTGAGGCACCGAGGGGCGGTAGGGGACATTAGTCAGGCCGATGGAGGCCTCCATCCCCTTCCACATAGTGGAAACGCCCTTGTAAACCGAGGTCACGGCAATGCCCACCGCAGTCAGCATGATCAGGTCGATAAACAGCACGTTTTTGGCCAGCAGACGGAAATCCCAGTGACCGAAGAACTGGGTGTAGCCGGCACGGGCAAAATGTTCGCCGGTCGGAATGTGCATGCCGCCGGAGATAAGCCACATGATGAAGATAACCACCGCCGGGATGCCGACGAGGATGGGCAGGTTCTTTGCGGAACTGCACAACTCGGCCAGTCCTTTGGGCCAGCCCAGAGCCTTGTATGCATAGGCACGAATCGCCCCGAGGACATCACCCGGCCGGGCGCCGCGCGGACACAGGGCGGTGCAGTCGCCGCAGTGGTGGCACAGGAAGACGTTGGGATCGCTGATAAGCTTGTCCTTCATTCCCCACTGAGCAAGAATCATCTCTCTTCTGGGAAAGGGATTGCCATCGGAGGAAAGGGGGCATGCGACGGAACAGGTCGCACACTGATAACACTGTTTCAAAGTGTCGCCACCCGCCTCCTTCATGGCCTTGATAAATTCAAGATCGGGTTGCACGTTCATAGACATTGTTTTCTCCTGTCAGGAAAGATGATGATCAACATGTCGAGCAGGTCCGCTGCCCTCGGCTACAACACCGGCCGCCACCCGCAGTGGATGGCGGCCGGGAAGAACACTGCCTGTCAGAAGCCCTTGAAGGGATTAGGACCCATGGCCACGATTTCCTCGACAAACTCATCGATGATGGCCGGGAGCTTGTCATAATCGGAAATGGCAATTTCACGGACACCACACCGTTCTGGCTCAAGCCCGAGGGACCCAAGGGTCTCGCCGATGTTTTCCATACGCTTGGTGGCAATCTCCGAGCCCTTGACGAAATGGCACTGGTAGTCGTCGCCGTACTTGCAGCCAAGCAGCAGAGCGCCGTCCATACCCGAGGACATGGCGTCCTTGATCCAGACCATGTTGACCGAACCCAAGCAGCGCACGGGGATGAAGCGGACCAGCCTGTTCATCTTGTTGCGGTGCATGCCGGACATGTCGATGGCGGGATAGGCGTCGTTCTCGCAGACAAAGACCGCGATACGCAGTTTTTCCTCGTCATCGTCGGGCACCTCGATGGACTTGACCATCGAGCCGATGAGATCGATGCTGTAATCGGCGAAGTTGATGATGCGCTCCGGACAGGCGCCCATGCAGGTGCCGCAGCGTCGGCAGCGGGTCGGATTGGGTAGCGGCGTGCCCTTCTCGTCGTCATCCAGGGCGCCGAAGGGGCATTCTTCCGTGCACCGCTTGCACTGGGTGCAGCGGGAGAAGAAAAAGTCTGGATAAGTCTGATCGCCGGAGCGGGGATGGACGGCCACGCCGCGGTTGGCCGATTCGATGCACTGAATTGCCTTCAGGGCCGCGCCAGTGGCGTCGTCTATGGTCTCTTCCATAGTCTCGGCCTTGCGCACACCGCCGCAGGTGTACACGCCGGTCCGTCGGGTCTCGTACGGAAAGCAGATGAAGTGGGAATCGGCGTAGCCGTCGAACAGATCCAGGTCCAGGAACGCGGGGCCCTGACGATAAGCCAGGTTGATCATCGGCTGATCCACCGTGGTCGGCACCATGCCGGCTGCCAGGACCACCATGTCGACTTCCAACTGCAGATTCTCTCCCAGCAGGTTGTCTTCGACATCAACCACCAGAGCACCGCCGGCGGCGGAGACCTTGGTCACTGCGGCCTTGGTCATGAACACGCCGTCTTTGGCCTGCATGCCCTTGTAGAACAGCTCAGTGCTCCCAGGGGTACGCATGTGCTGGTAGAGAATGTAGGCCTTGCCGTCCACGGGGTTGTCCTCGACCACGTAATTGGCCTGCTTCAGGGCTACCATGGAGGTCACGGAACTGGCATAGGGGAAGTCCCTGTCGTTGTCCTTGCCGCCAGGGCTCTGGACAAAGGCGACCCGGGCGGGCACCTTGCCGGTTTTGGCAAGTTTCTCGAACTCGGCGTTGGTGACTACGTTGGTTACTTTGCCATAGCCAAGATGCGCATACTCGGAGACGTCGGCGGGCTTCCACCCGGTGGCGAGGACCACAGACCCGTAGATCTCCCCCTCGGGATTGAGAACGGTATACTTCTGCAGTCCCTTGTTCGGGTCTTCGATCTCACCTTTGTTGATCAGATCCTGCTGATCTACGGTCACCTTGGCTGGGGCGTCCCATTCAGTGGCAGTACCGGCAGCCTTGAGGGTGACGTTGAACTGACCAGGCGCACCGGAAATACGGGCGACTTCGCAGTTAGTCTTGACATTGATCTTGCTGTTTCCCTGCACTTCAGCAATCATCTGCTGAATATTGGGCATCTCTAGCTCGGAATAGGGATAGGCGGTGGGGAACATTTTGCGCCAACCCAGTGCCTTTCCGCCAAGCTGGGCCTCTTTCTCCACCAGCGTCACTTCATAGCCGGCCGCCGCAGCTTCCTTGGCCGCTGTAATTCCGGCAATGCCGCCGCCCATGACCAGGATCTTTTTGCAAATGGTCTCCATCAGGTAGGGTACGGGCAGTTCGGTCTTCTGCGCCCGGGTTACCGCCATGCGTACATAGTCGGTTCCCATTTCCTGGAGGAAATCATCGACGCTGCCGTCATCCTTGCGCGCGCCAGTCCAGGCCACCTGCTCGCGCAGGTTGCCACGGACGGTAATGGTCTGCTCGCCGAAGTTGAACTCCTTCTGCATGACCCGGGGTGAACAGGCGCAGACGACGACGGTGTTTACGCCCTGATCGGCGATGTCCTTCTCGATGAAGGCCCTGCCCTCTGCCCCGCAGAGGCAGGCATGGTCTTTCATCGCAATGCCGGCGTCAGAGGCCGCATCCTTCAGGCCATCCACATCGAGGACGTCGCCAATGCCACAACAAGTACAGAGATATGCACCATATACTTTTTTCATTGACTCTCCTCCTACCGACCAATCTGAATTGCTTTGAGGGCAGCCGCAGTGGAGGATTGTCCACTGGTGTACACGTCAACGGCCGATTTGGCGCAGCCGGCTGCGAACATAGCCTTCTCCGGTTCGGAGACGACAAAGCCGAGGCCATCTGTCTTGACGCCGAGCACCTTGCCCTGCTCGCCCAGAGCCGGCTCCATGCCGGTGGCAAGGACGCAGAGGTCGACTTTCTGGTGCACCTTGGCGCCTGTGAGGGCGTTCTCGGCTAGAACGGTCACGCCGCCGTCACGCTCGACGGTGATGTCCGCGACCTTGCCTTTGATAAAGGTGGTGTTGGCATCGGCCATGAACTTCTCGCGGAAATGCTCGTATTTGCCGGGAGTGCGCAGATCAATGTAGAAAACGTAGATCTTGGCGTCCGGATACTGGGCGCGGATGTAGGAGATCTGCTTGAAGGTGGCCATGCAGCAGATGTAGGAGCAGTGCTCCAGATGATTCTCGTCACGGGAACCGGCACACTGCACGAACGCGAACGAGGCGGGCTCCTTGCCGTCGCCAGGGCGGACGATCTTGCCGGCAGTGGGTCCATTGCCGGCAGCCAGCCGTTCCATCATCATGTTGGTGATGATAGCAGGCGAAGAAGCGTAGTTCAGGTTGGTGATCTTGTTGGCGTCGTAGGGATTCCAGCCGGTAGACCAGACGATCGAGCTGACCTTGAGGGTGAAGGTCTGGGGCTGCATGTCGAGTTCAACCGCTCCGTACTTGCAGGAGGCCTTGACTGCGTCGAGACAGGCGGGCGAGCAGGCTTCCTTGGCCAGAACATACCGGCGGGGAAAAGCCATCTCGTGCGGCAAATAGGCGGCCTTGATCTTCCGCATACCGAAATTGAAAGCGTCCTCGATCTCGTCGGTGCAGGCAGCAGCGCAATCGCCGCAGGCGGTGCAGTTGGAGTTGATGTACCGGGGCGCAGTCACCAGTTTGACCTCGTAGTTGCCAGGGCCTCCGGAGATTGCCTGGACCGTGGTCAGGGTGTAGGTCCTGATCTTGCGGTTGTCTTTGATGCGCTTGAAATTGATCTCAAGACCACATGTCGGGGGACAAAGTTTGGGGAAATACTGATTGAGTTGGGCAACCCGGCCGCCGAGATAGGCGTTTTTCTCGACGAGAAAAACGTCGTTGCCGACTTCCGCTGCCTCAAGCGCAGCGGTGAGACCACTGATGCCGCCGCCCACAACCAGTACCGCACCATTGCCTGCAGTGTCACTCATGCCAAACCTCCATAACTGCTGGTATTGATGAAAGGTGATTTCTGGTTCAATTGATACGAAACGAGAAAAGCTACTTCATCTTTCGCATCAACTCAAACAAAAACAAAGCCAGATACAAAAAATCTCCAGGCCCCCGAACAGGGCCTGGAGATTCATTTTCAGGCAGTCAATGTCGCGTCGAGATCAGATCCAAGGAGTGGTCTCGATGATGTTCACGCAATTGACCTTCTCGCACTTCCACTCTTTGGTCTTGGGATCAAAGGTGGAGTTGACGAAGACCTTCCAGTTCTCGTCATCACAGGTCGGGTAGTCAGACCGGTAATAGAATCCGGGGTACCGGGATTCCTTACGGAACTCGATGTGACGGATGTGGGTTTCTACACACCAGATGCGGTGGTAATTTTCCCAGGCACGCATCAGCTCATGCAGGTCGCCGGCAGCCATCTTCTCTGCATCCTCACGCATGAGGCGGAGCAGATCCAGACAGATGTTCAGCAACTTGCCGGAGGTCATGTAGTAGGTAGCAACACCACCGCCGTATTCGTCGGTGGCTTTCATCAGGCGCATCATCAATCCGGCAGGTTTTACGTAGTTCGGATTGACATCAGTGGCGGTGGAAGCATCTTTGAACTCATGATACAGACGTACCGGTGCATAGATTTCAGCGGCCAATTCCTTGGCAGTCTGAGCGAGTTCAGGCTTGAAATCGGCGTTGTCACGGCAATACTTGACCATCTGCTTGGCACAGATACGGCCCTCGGCATGTGATCCGGAGGAAAACTTATGCCCGGATGCGCCGACACCGTCACCGGCGGTGAACAGACCGTTGACCGTGGTCATGCGGTTGTAGCCCCATTTGTACTGATGCGAACGAGGACCATCGATTTTCGGTACCCAGTCCTCTTCGGGTCCGGAGGTCCAAATGCCGCAACAACCGGAATGGGAGCCCAGCATGTAGGGTTCGGTCGGCATGATCTCGGATCCGACTTTCTCAGGCTCGGTGTTGGTGCCTGCCCAGAGACCTGCCTGACCAACGGACATGTCGAGGAAGTCTTCCCATGCCTCGGACTCAAGATGTTTCCAGAATTTCTTGACTTCTTTCTCATCCTTGCCGGCCGCACGCTGTGCATCCAGGAAGGCGTTCAAAGCGACGTCGGTGGCCATGTAGATCGGACCGCGGCCAGCCTTCAACTCGTTGATCATCAGGTGGTTACGCAGACAGGTCGGGGTGACCGCCGAGGCGCCATACGGCATGAACTTGGAAAGCTCTTCCTTGACATCCGGGCTGTTGGCGTAGAACTCGCCCAGACCGTTCTGTACTTTGGCCTTGAACAGCAGGAACCATGCGCCAACCGGGCCGTACCCGTCTTTGAAACGAGCCGGGGTGAATCGGTTTTCCATCATGGTCAGGGTGGCGCCGACCTGGGCACACATGGTGTAGGTGGAACCTGCGTTCCATACCGGGTACCAGGCACGGCCTTTGCCTTCACCAGTGGACCGCGGACGGAAAATGTTAACCGCACCACCGCATGCAACCATGGCGGTTTTGCAGGTGTAGACATGAACTTTATTCTCGCGGGTGGAGAAACCGACAGCACCGGCGACAGTGTTCTCTTTGTTCTTGTCGAGCAGCATCTTGACGATGAATACGCGCTCGTGAATGTTAGCCTCGCCCAAGGCTTTCTTGGCCGGCTCAGCAACAACGCACTTGTAGGACTCGCCGTTGATCATGATCTGCCACTTGCCGGTACGTACCGGAGCGCCGCCCTCACGGAGGGACTTGGCCGGCTTGGCGCCGTCCATGTTGCTGCCGTCCTCGGCTTTCTTCCAGATCGGCAGACCCCACTCCTCGAACAGCTTGACAGATTCGTCCACGTGACGACCGAGGTCGTAGATCAGGTCTTCGCGAACAACGCCCATCAGGTCGTTGCGCACCATCTTGACATAGTCTTCGATGGCGTTCTCGCCGATGTAGGTGTTGATGGCGGAAAGGCCCTGGGCAACGGCGCCGGAGCGCTCCAGGGAGGCCTTGTCAACCAGGATGATCTTCATGCCTTCGGGCGCCCACTTGGTGATCTCGAACGCGGTGCCACAGGCTGCCATACCACCACCAACGATCAGCACGTCACAGCTATGCTCTACGATTTCCGGATCGACAACGGCGGCGAGCTCGCCTTTCGGCTTATTTGGTAATGCCATATTTCTATCTCCTCAGTAGTTTTTCAGAATAGAACGTTCAGTTAGCCCTTATTCCCCGTCGGCGATCAGGCCAGCTTGGTCGGTTTCGGCAGATTGCTCTCGAGCAGCAGACACTCGTCGTCCAGACTTGCGCCCTTCTGGCCGGGATACTCATTGGCAGCGCCCTCAGCGGTGGTCCGGATCGGGAATTTGAACCGCTTGATATTGCCGTTGCGGAACTTTACGGTCCACATGATGGAGTCAGACGAACGCATCGGATGCACCTGGCCTCCCAGCGGTACGAAGTCGTCATACCCACGAACGAAGATCGCGCCCTGCGGGCAGATCTTGACACAGGAGTAACACTCCCAGCATGCATCCGGCTCCTGATTGTACGCCTTCATGGCCTCAACATTGAGAACCATCAAGTCGTTGGGGCAGATGTACATGCAGGCGGTCTTGTCTCCACCCTTGCAACCGTCACACTTTGAAGGATCTACGTAACTTGGCATTAAACTACCTCCTCACTTGGATTTTCCTTTCCGACCGTCCGAACTGGACGGCCGATAGCCACTCGCTTCCTGGTAGAAGAAAAACAGGGGACGCGCACCGCGCAAACATCTGTTTTTCATCACGCCCGTCATTAATAATATGTTCAATTTATACGCTTTTTCAGGCCAATTCCCGAACGGTAAAAAATGAACAACCACTCATTTCTGGTCGCCTGATCCTTTTAATTTGTTTGCCCCTTGGCTGTCAAGAAAAATCGTCAAAACAGGGCTGAACAGAAAAACTTAACAAAAGCATCAGAATTATGGATACATATGCCAACATGCCCGAATCAGGGCGATTTGCCGCAACCGACCGTTTCCTGAGCCGCCAGATGACTTTCTTCGTACATCTCAACTAACGTTTTGAAAGCAGAAGACATTATTCCTCGTAACCGGATCGAGCCAGCACCTCGCGCGGTCGCGATCCGTCCGAAGGCCCGACGATGCCTTCTTTTTCCATGATTTCGATCATCCGTGCTGCCCGGTTGTAGCCAATCCGCAGCCGGCGCTGAACCATGGAAATCGAAGCCTGCCCTGTGCTGGTGACCAGGGCCACAGCCTCGTCGTACTTCTCGTCGTAGTCCTCGGCTGAAGACACGACCGTCTCTACCTCCTCCTCCACCTCCTGGAGCACCGACTCGTCATAGACCGCCGTGCCCTGCTGCTTGAGAAACCCGACCAGACGGTCGGTCTCATATTCGGAAATGTAGGCGCCGTGAATGCGCTGCAGTTTGGCCGCGCCCGGGGGCAAAAAGAGCATGTCGCCCATGCCCAGCAGGTGCTCGGCGCCCGAACCGTCAAGGATGGTGCGTGAATCCACTTTGGACGAGACCTTAAACGAGATCCGGGTGGGAAAGTTGGCCTTGATCAAACCGGTAAGCACATCCACCGAAGGCCGCTGGGTGGCGAGGATGATATGCATGCCAGCCGCACGGGCCATCTGGGCGAGCCGGGCGATGGAGGTTTCCACGTCCTTGGAAGCGACCATCATCAGGTCGGCCAGTTCGTCGACGATGATGACGATGTACGGCAACTTTTCCTCTGCCACCTCGTTGAAAGAGGCAAAGGATTTAACCCGCTTCTCCTCCAGTAGCCGGTAGCGTCGCTCCATCTCGCGTACCGCCCAGAGCAGAGCGCGTGAAGCCATCTTGGCCTCGACCACCACCGGGTGCAGCAGGTGCGGGATGTCGTCGTACACCGAGAGTTCGATGCGCTTGGGATCGATCATCAACAGCCGGACTTCCTCGGGGCTCGCCTTGAAAAGTATCGACGCAATGAAAGCGTTGATGGCGACTGACTTACCTGCACCGGTCGCGCCGGCGATGAGCAAATGCGGCATGCGGGCCAGATTGGCGATCACCGGCCGGCCGATAACGTCGAAGCCCAATGCCAGGCTGAGCATGGAGGCGGCGTCCTGATACTCGGCGGTTGCCAGGATGTCCCGGAGAAACACGGTCTTGCGGATCGGGTTGGGAATCTCGATGCCAATGGCAGCCTTGCCCGGGATGGAACCGACAATACGCACCCGATCGACCTTCAGGACCATGGCCAGGTCGTCGGCCAGGGTGACGATCTTGTTGATCTTGACGCCCGGTGCTGGCGAAAACTCGTAGGTGGTGACCACTGGTCCGGGTGAAATCCCAGCCACGGCGCCCTGGACACCGAAATCCTGCAACTTGGCAAGCAGGATGGCGCTGACCTCGTAATAGTGCTCGTTGCCAAGCTCGATCTCGCCCTCGTTGTTCTCATCCAGCAGGGTGATCGGAGGCAGCTTGAACCCGCCCTTCTTCGCGGCTCTTGGCGACGCCTGTTTTCCCTTCTGCCGCAGCGGTATCACTTTGTTTTCGGGTTCATGGACCTCAGGCGCCACCGACAGAGGCGTTGCCTCCGCAGCCTCTTCCCCGCGCACGGGCGGATTGATCCGGGACGTCCTGTTTCGTCGCGCCGGCGCCGGTGCGGAAGCAAGTTCCTGCGCCGATCGTTGTGGTCGCTCGTGGCGTTGCCAGACCCAGCCGATCAGGCCTAGGGGCGAAAAACGCACCGCAGCCATGAGGGAGAACAGCAACACCAACACCAACACCATAGCCGAACCGCCCTCGCCTATCACCCCGAGCAGCAGGTTCCAGATCAGCATACCCAGATACCCACCCGGGGCGACATGGGAGGCCGGCAGTACCAACTGATCAACCCCGCCAAACAGCCCTGAGGAACTGATCGCCGCCCCGGTGATGCCGGCGACAATGGCGGGCAGGCGCTGATCCACCGGCCGGGCTATGAGCACATTGGCCGAGGCCCAAAGCAGGATGCAGATCGGAAAAACGGCAATCAGGCCGAGAAAAGAGAAGAGGTAATGGGCGGTATAGAAGCCAAGAGACCCGCACCAGTTGGCCGAGGGCTGCTGCAGGGCGGGTTCGGGTTGCAGCAGGGGCAGGCTGTAGCTGACGAGGCTGGCAAGAATGAACAGGGCCATAAACAGCAACACCAGGGCCATGGCCTCCTGCCGTCTGCTGCCTCGCGTTTTCGGAGCTGACTCGGACATACATAAACCGGGACTGTTGCCGGGACCTCAAGGAACCAGGCAGATTCAAACGAAAAAAGGCGCCTGCCGTAATCCAGGGCCGGATCTTGCCGGCACGAAATGGGCAGGAACCCGACGCCAGCGGATATCTACATCATTTGTCGAGAAATTTCAAAAAAATGGCGGAACCCCGCACCAGGAAGGGAATGGGGCCAAACAGCGGAGGGATGGGCGAAACCTGCGGATTGTCACGGGGCGGGACGTACATCATTGCCGGGAGGGAGACAGCGCGGACTAGGCGGGATCAGACCGGGCGGAACGAACGGCGTCGAGGATGCCGTTGATGAACGGCACCGAATCCTTGACCGAGTAGTGCTTGGCGATCTCCAGGGCCTCGTTGATGACCACCTGCACGGGTGCATCCTTGCCCGACTGCATTTCGAACACGGCTATGCGGAGGATGTTCCGGTCCACCGATGACATGCGCACCACCCGCCAGTTGTGGGAATGCTCCGCAAGCAAGGTGTCGATTTCCGCCAGCTGGGAATATATGCCCTGCACCAGATGGCGGGCGTAGGGCAGCGCCTTTCTGCCTGCCTCGGCATGCGGCCCGAACAACTCTGAAGAAAAGGCCTCGCAGAACAAGTCGAATTCGGCCGCAAACGCACCGGCGTCACCTTCCTTTCCTTGAAAGTCGTGGCTGAAGAGAAACTGCAGGGCCAGCACCCGTGATTTACGCCGTAATCCCATGACAGAGCGAGAAACAAAAGGGGAAGCGGGCCCGACACAATGCATGCACGCCGCGCCCGCAGGGTATGAACAACAGGTTAGTTGACGGCGTCAAGCAGATTGGCCATTTCCAGGGCGGCGACAGCCACGTCGGAACCCTTGTTGCCGGCCTTGGTTCCGGCCCGCTCGATGGCCTGCTCGATGGTCTCGGTGGTGAGGACGCCAAACAGCACCGGGATGCCCGCATCCAGCATCACCATGGCCGTACCTTTGGCCACCTCGCCAGCAACATAATCAAAGTGCGGAGTAGCCCCGCGGATGACCGCGCCCAGGCAGATGACGGCATGATACTTGCCTGATTTAGCCATCTTCTGCGCTACCAGGGGGATCTCGAAGGCGCCGGGCACCCGTGCCACAGTGATGTCCCCGGTCTCAACCCCGGAACGGGTAAGGGTGTCGATCGCGCCTTCCAGCAGCTTCTCGGAAATAAAGGAGTTGAAACGGGCGACCACGATGCCGATCTTGCGCCCCTTGCCTTGCAAATGTCCTTCCAGATAGGTAACCATGTTCTTTCCTGTATGTTGCCTCACGGATCCCGGGTCACACATCCCATCGGCAACTCGCCGTACAACTCAAGGATGTGCCCCATCTTGTCACGCTTGGTCCGCAGATAGTTTCTGTTTTCCTGCTCGCCCGGAATTTCGATGGGGAGCCGGTCCACCACTTCCAGGCCGTATCCTTCCAGGCCTATGATTTTCTTCGGATTGTTAGTCAACAGGCGCATCTTGCGAATCCCCAGGTCACGCAGGATCTGGGCGCCAATGCCGTAATCGCGCAGATCTGGCTTGAATCCGAGGCGGGTGTTGGCCTCGACTGTGTCCAGCCCATGCCGGTCCTGCAGGTCATAGGCTCTGAGCTTGTTGATCAGGCCGATACCCCGCCCCTCCTGGCGCATGTAAAGCACCACGCCACGGCCCTCCTGCTCGACCATGCGCATGGCTGCGTGCAGCTGCTCACCGCAGTCGCAGCGGGCGGAACCGAAGACGTCGCCGGTCAGGCACTCGGAGTGGACCCGCACCATCACCGGTTGGTTGGGGTCAATCTCGCCTTTGATCAGGGCCAAGTGTTCGTCCTTGTCAACGTCGTTCAGATAGGCGATGACCCGAAATTCACCGGCGTGGTCAGTGGGAAGGCGCGCCTCGGCAGCCCGGCGGACGAGCACGTCCTTGCGCAGCCGGTAGGCGACCAGGTCGGCGATGGTGGCGATCTTGAGCCCGTGCTGCTCGGCAAAGACCTCGAGGTCGGGCATCCGGGCCATGGTACCGTCGGGGTTCATGATCTCGCAGATGATGCCGGCGGTTCGCAGGCCGGCAATGCGGGCCAGGTCCACCGAACCCTCGGTCTGGCCGGTGCGCACCAGCACGCCGCCACCACGCGCACGCAACGGGAAGATGTGGCCTGGGCTGATAATGTCACGCGGGGTGGCGTGGGGATGCACCGCCGCCTCGATGGTCCGAGCCCGGTCGGCCGCGGAGATACCTGTGCTCACTCCAGTGCGGGCCTCGATGCTGACCGTGAAGCCGGTGCCGTAGGGCGACTGGTTGTTCGAGACCATCATCGGCAGGCCCAACTGCTCGATGATGTCCGGGCTCATGGCCAGGCAGATCAGGCCGCGGCCGTGGGTGGCCATGAAATTGATGGCCTCCGGCGTCACCATTTCCGCCGCCATGCAGAGGTCGCCCTCGTTTTCCCGGTCTTCATCATCGACCAGGATGATCATCTTGCCGGCTTGGATATCCTCGACAACTTCCTCAATCGTACTGACCGCCATACCATGCCTCTTTCCAGGGCCGGCCGCGTCCGCGGCGCCCTTGTTCACTCACTTCCCGATCTGGATGCAACCGGCTCATGCCGGCGCCCGAAATCACAAAAAACCGTGCTCGGCGAGGAACGCCGGGTTAATCCGGCTGTCCGACGCACCGGCCGGCGATCGCTCCGCCAGCAGCTTTTCCACGTATTTGCCGATCATATCCACCTCAATGTTCACCCAGTCGCCCTCCCTGAGTTCGCCCAAGGTGGTGACGGCCAGGGTGTGGGGGATGATGGAGACGGAGAAGCGGCCGCGCTCGCAGCTGTTCACCGTCAGGCTGATCCCGTCGATGGTGATAGATCCTTTCTCAATAACATATTTTGTCAGCGCGGGCTCAAGAGAAAAGGTGAAGAGGGTGAAATCGCCGGTGCTCTGCCGCTGCTCGACCTGCCCCTGGGCATCCACGTGACCGCTGACCAGATGCCCGCCCAGCCGGTCGCCCAGCCGCAGCGCCCGCTCGAGATTGACCTTGCTTCCGGTCTGCAGCCGACCAAGCCCGGTCCGCTTAAGCGATTCGGGCGAGACGTCGACGTAGAACCGATTACCCTTGATATCGCGGGCGGTCAGGCAGGCGCCGTTGACCGCGAACGATTCGCCCTCCTCCGGGTCGGTGAGGACAAAGCGCGCCTCCAGGCCAAAAATCATTCCCCCGCCGGCAAGCCGCTTCTCAAACAGCGTCCCCAGGCCCTGAATGATCCCGGTGAACATTTATTCCCCTTTCTCCAGGGCCGAGGCCCGCTGGTTGAACTCCTCGACCAGGCGACCATGCTTGAACCGGGCGTGGATGCTGGCCACGGATCGGAAGGTGTCGGCGGCTCCGGCCTTGTCGCCCTGCTCGAGATAGGTTTCAGCAATGACGATCAGCACCTCGACCGCACCCTTGGGATTTTGGGTGAGACGGTAGTGCTCCAGCATGTCGTAGAGCAACTCGAGGGCCTTGCCGCGATCCCCGAGTTTGCGGTAGGCGGCAGCCATCTTCTTGTTCAGTGCCAGCTGCGAAAAACTGTCGTCCTCTTTCTCACAGATGGCAAAGGCCCGCTGGAAGTTGGCGATCGCCATAGCGTATTCCTCGCGGGCCAGGCAGGCGTCGCCGAGCCGGTCGGAGGCGTTGGCGATGCCCTGCTCGTCGCCCTGCTCCTCAAAACCGCGCAGGGCATTGTGAAAGGCCATCGCCGCTTGGGTATACTCGCCCTGGCTGTGCAGCTTGCGGCCCTCAAGATAATCCTTGCGCGCCGGATTGCTCTCCTCCGCGGCGGTTTCGCTGCCCTTGGCCATGGGACCGATGGCGCCAAGGGGCTGGATGGTGTCACTTGCCATTGCTGTTGTCCTCGTGAATAGTGCGGGTGGCCTCGGCGCAAAGCGCGGCCACCGTGGTGTGCAAGGGTTCACCCTGTTCATGGATGGTCACCGGGCTGTGGTCCTGCTGCAGGGCCATGATCTGCAGCCCGGCCTCCTTGGCCCTGATCCGGCCAAGCAGGCGCAGGGTCAGTGCCCGCAGGACCGGGTTGCTGTGCTGCAACACCGGGAACAGGGAATAAAACGGGGTCTTGCGGATCAGATCCGGCCGGGTGGCGGCGATTTCGCCCAGCCCCCAGAGCACGGCCTCACGGGTCCCGGGATCGCCCATGAAGTTGAACAGGTGCCGGGAGAAAGCGCCGTAGACGTCGGGCCGGGCGGCGATGATCGCTCCGATGGTCTCGACCATGCCCCAGGAACTGGCCGCCGAATCGGCACAGGCCTCGAACAACCGGTGGAGCAGGTCGGCCACCGGCCCGGGCTCGCGATGGGCAATTCGGCCACAGACCTGGCCTATCACCCAGGCCACCCGGTAGCGAGCGGCCGCATCGGGCTCGTAGAGCAGTCGCTGGAGGAAGCGCAGGGCCTTGCGGTCGTCATGATAGAGTTGCACCAAGCCGTCGATGTCGGCCCTGCCGGCCATCTCCCGCACCACCTGCTTGTCGGCCTTGCGCCGGATCCGCTTGGGGTCGAGCACCGGCTCCGGCGGCGGTTCGACCGGTTTCGCCGCCCGCACCTCC
>JBGSPP010000309.1:0-2043 GCA_041738515.1 Desulfobulbus sp. | reverse complement strand
CCAGATCGAAAGCGACCGCCGCGGCCAGCTTCGCCTGCCAGGCGTGGCCGCCGGTGGCGTCCGTCTGCGTTCGCTTCATCCGGCCTTCACCTTCGATCAGTTCATGGTGGGCGAGTCCAACATCCTGGCTCGTTCCGCCTGTCAGGCCCTGGCCACCGGCGACGCCACTTTTGGCAATTGCCTGTTCATGAACAGTTCCACCGGCCTGGGCAAGAGCCACCTGACCCAGGCGGTGGTGCACCAGGTGCTGCACTCGGCGCCGTCCACCCGCCTCCACTACCTGACCGCGCAGCAGTTCTCGGCCGAGATGGTCAAGGGCATCCGCGGCAACACCATGGAGCAATTTTCCAAGCGCTTCATCAACAACTGCGACATGCTGCTGGTCGAGGACGTTCACACCCTCACCGGCAAGACCAAGACCCAGGAGGAACTGAACACCATCCTCGATTACCTGATCCGCTCTGGCCGGCGGGTCATACTCACCTCGGCCGTGGCCCCGGGCAAACTGGGCGGCATTGATGAGGATTTTCGCAGCCGCATGACCTCCGGCCTGGTCACGGGCATCGAGTCGCCCGATTACGAGACCAGGGCCCGGATCATCCGCTCCAAGATGCGCCACCACGGCCTGGCTGCCGATGAGGACCTGGTCGGTTTCATGGCCGAGAACCTCCAGGGCGATGTCCGTCGGATGGAGAGCGCCATCATCGGCCTCAAGGCAAAGTCGAGCCTGGGCAACACCCCGCCCAACCTGGCCATGGCCCGCGAGATCGTCTTTGGCCTCATTGGCGGCACGGTCAAGATCACCGGCGAAACTATCCGTGATTTTGTCGGCAAACAGTTCATGGTCAGCGCCGACGACCTGCAGAGCCGCTCGCGCAAGCGCTCCATCGCCTTTCCCCGCCAGGTGGCCATGTACCTGACCCGCAAGTACACCGACAAGTCGCTTGCCGACATCGGCGCCATGTATAACCGTGACCACTCCACCGTGCTCTACGCCATCAAGACCATCACCCTTGACATGTCGCGCCAGCCCTCGGTGCGGGAGCAGGTGGAGATGCTCTGCGCCAAGTTGAAACGATAATCCGACGAAGCCCTCTCGGGCTGTCGATTCAAAAATAGACGCTTTTTAATTCCACTCCCTCCCGGGTTGCCGGCCGCGCTTCGATGCGGTCGGCGACCCGTTTTGCCTCCTTGACCATGTCGTTGATGCCAATGCCCTGCCAGCCGAAACCGCAGACGTGCAGATCCGGGTGGGCGGCAATCAGGGCGTCGCGCCAGGCCAGCAGCCCTGTATAGCCCTCCTCCAGTTGCGGGATGCCGGCCTCCGGCCGCAGCACAGCCGCAAAGACCGGTGGCCTGGGCAGGTCCATCAACTGGCGCAGGTCCTCATAGGAGCACCCGATCAGCTCTCCATCCGCCAGTTCCAGTCGCTCGGGGTGGCGGCGGCCGCCCACCAGCACTTCGAGCAGTTGATGGCCCACCGGCGCCCGGCCGGCAAACATGTGCGAGGAGAAGAGCGCACCCAGGGCGAACCGCCGCTCCCGCTCCGGGGCGAGATAGCCAAAGCCAAAGGGGATGCGGGCGCTGTCGTCGAATCCGAGCAGCACCGAGCAGATCCGGGCCTCGGGGAGAGCCGAGATGGGCGGCGGCGCGCCGGACAGTGCGCCGGACAGCAGGGCCAGCGCCCGATTGGTCGGCAGAGCCAGCACCAGGTGGCGACAGTTGTACCCGCCCTGATCGGTCTCGATACTCCAGCCACTCTCCTCCTTGCGCACCCGCTGGACCGCACACCCGTACCGTAGAGCCGCCCCTTCGCCAAGCCGTGCAGCCAACCGCTCGGGCAGCATGGCCATACCCTCGCGAAAGCTGGTCATGGCCGGCATGGTTCGCTGCTTCACTTTCCTGGTTGCGGCGCCATGCCGCATCCGTCTGAGCAGGCCGCGAATCACCGACCCGTGCGCCCGTTCCAGCGCCCGCACCCCGGGCATGACCGCGTCGATGCGCAGCCGGTCGATATCGCCGGCATAGGTGCCGGTGAAGACC
>JBGSPP010000286.1:0-2706 GCA_041738515.1 Desulfobulbus sp. | reverse complement strand
GGCCGCAAGCAGCACCATCGCCCTGGCCTACCTGGAACTGGCCGCCGTGCCCCTGGGGCTGGGCGGCTGCTGGGCCGGCTATTTCCATGCGGCAGCCGCCAGCTTCCCGCCCCTGATCGAGGCCCTGGCCCTGCCCGGGGGCCATCAGTGCCTGGGCGCGATGATGATCGGCCAGCCGGTCTTTCGCTATCACCGGCTGCCGACCCGCAAGGAACCGGCCGTCACCTGGCGGCTGGCAGACTGAGGACGGCTGTCGCGTTCAATCGGGGATCACTTGACCAGGCGGCGGCGCATGGTGGTCAGCGCCAGCACCAGAAACACCAGGGTGAAGATCGCGAGATAGGCGAGGCTCCAGGCAGGCGCTGTCTCCACCAGGCCCAGGCAGCAGAATCGGGTCAACTCGACCAGATGGTAGAGCGGGAAGGCCAGGGCGGCGGTCTGTGCCCAGACCGGTAGGCCGGCCACCGGGAAAAAGGTGCCGCTGAACAGAAACATCGGGGTGATGAAGAGAAAGATCGGCAGGTTGAACATGTCGATGGACGGGGTGATGCCGGTGAAGAACATGCCCACCGCGCCGAAGGCCAGACCGCCGAAAAAGGCCAGAGGCACGATCAGCAGCGCCTGGGGAAAGACGAAAAACCCGAGCAGGCCGAGCACCACCAGCATCAAGAGGGCGGCCAGCGCCGCCTTGGTGGCGCTCCAGACGATCTCGGCCAGGATGATCTCCTCCAGCGACAGCGGTGTGGTCATCATGCCGTCGAAAGTTTTCTGGTAGTACATGCGCACGAACGAGGCGTAGGTGGTCTCGAAGAAGGCGTTGTACATGATGGCAATGGCGATCAGGGCCGGGGCCATGAAACGGGTGTAGCCGAGCTCCTCCCCGCCGTAGCGCAGGTCGCCGATCAGCCCCTGGAACCCCATGCCAAAGGCGAGGATGTAAAAGGCCGGCTCCAGCAGCGGCACCAGGAAGTTGACCTTCCAGATGCGGCGATAAACGATCAGGTTGCGCCGCCAGACGGCAAGAAACCGCCAGCTGATGTCGCCTGGCCGGATCATTCCCGCAGCTCCTTGCCGGTCAGGCGGAGAAAGACGTCCTCCAGGGTCGGCGTTCGGACCGTGCATTGCTCGCAGCGAAAGGCGGCGCGGATGGCCTGCTCGACGCCGCCCTCCCCGCTGTCATGGATTACCAGCCGCTCGCCCAGGTCGTCGAAGGCGATAGCGCGGTCCTTGAGAAATTGCCGCATGGCCCCGGTCTCGCCGGAGAGCTCGATTACCTGGGCTCCGACATGCTCCCGGATCAGCTCGGCCGGCGAACCCTCGACCAGGATGCGGCCGTGATCCATGATCACCAGCCGGTCGCAGAGCTGGGAGGCCTCTTCCATGTAGTGGGTGGTAAGGAGGAAGGTCTTGCCCCGGCCGCGCAGCAGGTGCAGCCGCTCCCAGAGCAGGTGGCGGGACTGGGGATCAAGCCCGGTGGTGGGTTCGTCGAGCACAATCAGCTCGGGGTCGTTGATCAGGGCGCGGGCCAGGGTCAGCCGCCGGGCCAGACCGCCGGAGAGTTCACCCACCTTGGCCTCGGTCTTTTTCTCCAGGGCAAAGAAGGCCAGCAGTTCCTCGGCCCGCGGTCGGGCCTGCCGCGCCGGGATGCGGAAATAGCCGGCAAAGACCAATAGGTTCTGGAGCACGGTGAGGTCCGGGTCCAGGGTGTTGTCCTGCTGGCAGACGCCGATGCGCGAGCGGATCTGCCGCCAGCCGGTGGCCACGTCCAGGCCGAACACCTGCAGCGACCCCGCGCTGACCGGCGAGAAGCCGTAGATCATGCGGATGACCGAGGTCTTGCCCGCGCCGTTGGGACCGAGCAGGCCAAAGCACTCGCCGGGCTGGACCGCAAAGGAAATGCCATCCACGGCGGTGAAGCCGTCATAGCGCTTGACCAGTCCCTTCGCCTCAATAACCGCGGTCATGGCGCTGTTGCGGATAGGCTTCCGGTCACGGTCAAGACCGGCTCAGCGACGGTCTTTGTGGTAATCACGACGATCTCGGTCGTGGCCCCGATACTCATGGTACTCTTCGCGCACATACACCTTTTTTGGCGGCCGGTGGCGATGGGAGCGGTATTCGTAATAGGCCGGCGGCGGCGGTCGGTGATAGACGCGATGCTCGGGGCGGTATTCCCGGTAGCGGGGCACATAGACCTCGCGGTACCAGGCATCGTCGACAAAGTAGACCGGACGGCCGCAGGCGTCGTACTCACCGCAGTGCCTGTACCAGGATTTCCGGTGGGCTGGCGGCACCCGGACGTAGACGGGCGGGTTCCAGACCTTGACCTGGCGGACAATAACCGGCTGTTCGTAGACCAGACGGGGTGGGGGATAGCCGCCGATGTCGATGCGGCCGTAGAAATGTGGCTCGCCGACGCTGATCGAGACCCCGGCCTCGATACGGCCCGGCAGGGCGGCAAGCAGGGTTGCCGCGACAATAACTGCGGAAATGAACAAACGCATGGGTCCTCCAGTTGCTGTTGGCGGCCGACGGCCCCGCCCGCGGAATGCATGCGGACGGGCGGCGTCAGCACGAGGTGTAGAAGATGCGGTGATAGGTGACCACGCCGCGGGCCCGGGCTCCGGCAAAGGGCAGGGCGAGGAAGAGATCCTGGGGCTCACTCTCGATCACCAGCTCCGGGTCAGCCGCGAAGCCGAAGCGGCC